>NZ_CP102578.1:1927884-2245961 GCF_042230915.1 Archangium gephyra
CTTGCCCACCGCGCCCCACCGCTCATACGCGTTGAGGGCTTCCACCAGGTAGGCGGCGGCCAGGGGTGGGCGGTGCAGGTCCGCCTGGAAGCGGCAGGCCAGCTCGCAGGCGATGGCCTCCACGCTGGTGAAGCCGCTGGCGCGCGCCGCGGCGATGGCTTCCTCGTAGCGGGTGTGCGCCTCGACGTGCCGCCCCCCCACGCGGGCGAGCTCCGCGCGGACCAGCAGGAGGAAGGGCGAGAAGTTCCCCGGCGCACGCCCGGCGCACTTCTCCAGGAAGGCGCACGCGTGCTCCATCGTCTCGAGCAGCCGGGGCTTCCGGTCCTCGGTGGCACCCCGGTACACCCCGGCCGCGCTCAGCGCCGAGTAGAAGGCGTGCACGGTCAGCAGGAAGTCCCCGGGGAGCGAGGGCATCAGCGCGGCCCCCTCCTCCGCCAGTGCCAGGGCCTGGTCGAGCTGGCGCAGCAGGTAGTGCTGCTTGAGCAGCAGCACCACCCGGTACGCCTGGCTCCCCGGTGATTGGATGGAGAGCGGCTGCCGGGGCTCCTCGGGGGCGCCGCTCAGCAGCAGCAACGTCTGCCGGAACGTCTCGATGATGGAGAGGTTGTCGGGATCCTTCCGGGCCCCGAGCTGGGCGATGAACCGCTGGTTCTCCGCCAGGCTCTCCTGGAGGGGCGCTCCCAGGGCGAAGCGCCGCCAGGAGAGGACGGAGAAGCAATGTCCCGCGTGCTGCCAGTCGCCACTCTCCAGCAGCGTCTTGTAGGCCTCGGCGAGCTGGCCGATGCCGGTGCGCGTGCTGTGCGTCCAATGGGCGATGAAGCTCGAATGCAGGTAGAGGGCCCGCGCGTATTGCATCGGGTCGCGGAAGCGTGTGGCGAGCTCGAGGGCGAGCTGGCTGAAGCGCTGGCCGGAGAGGGGATCGTCCAGGAAGGCCGAGAGCACGAGGCCATGGACGACGTACGCATAGGGCGAGAAGCGGCTGTTGCCGTATTCCAGGCTCAGCCTGACGTGCCGGAGCGCCACGAGGACGAAGAGCTTGGGCGAGACGAGGTAGGCGGGGGCCGACATGGCGCCCAGCAGCTCGGAGGCGAGCATCGCGTTCGGGTCGCTCATCGTGGGCAGGCCGAGCAGCTCCGCGGCGTCCCGGCCCGCCAGCGTGGCCGTCATCTCCCGCAGCTCCGAGGCGAGGGTGGCGTCATCGGGTGCCGCGGGAAGCTCGATTCCGAGCAGGCGCAGGCCCTCGCGGGCAAGCTCCAGCGACTCGGTGTGCCGGGCGCTGAGGCTGCTCAGGATGGCCTGCAGGCAGAGGACACTGGCCCGCTGGGCCGGAGTCCGCGCCCGGGCGAGCAGCGTGGAGAAGCCGGAGACCGCCGTCTCGACCTCGCCGGCCAGGTACTGCGACTCGGTGAGCTCCTTCAGCAGCGCGAAGGTCCGCTCGTGCTCCTGCTCCCGGGCCGCCGAGGGGATGAGCCGTTCGCCGGTCCGCAGGAAGTCGCAGGCGGTGCGGTAGGCGCCCGAGGTCTTCGCGCGCCGGCCCGCGGCCAGGTGGAGATCGGCCAGCTCGAGCCGCAGCGCGTCCGGGCCGATGCGCTCCGGCGCGTGGCCCAGGTGCGGAAGGATGGCGAAGACCCGCTCGTCGAGCGTCTTCGTGGCGCGGGCATCCTCGTACAGGCGCAGGCCCACCTGCAGATGGCGCGTGGTGCGCTCGTCCTCGGGAAGGAGCGAATAGGCCGTCTGCCGGACCCGGTCATGCACGAAGCGGAAGGACACGTCCAGGTCCGGGGGCACCACCCCGCCGCCCTGCGGGTCCAGCAGCACGTAGTCCTTGCTGAGTGGGAGCACGAGCCTGTGCTCGATGGCGGTCCAGAGGGCGCGTGCCGTCTCTCCGGCCGAAGTCCCCCGGGCCACCGTGAGATCCCGGAAGCCAAACGTCACGCCCAGACACGCCGCGAGCTGGAGCAGGGACTGGGTCTCCGCGGGCAGTCGGCGGCTCTCGGCCTCCATCAGCGTGGCCACGTCGTCCGGGAGTCCCTCGGACTCGATGCGGGCGAGGTCCCACCCCCACTGGCGGCTGCGCGGATCGAAGCGGAGCAGCGACCGCTCGTGCAGGAAGCGCAGGAACGTCATGACGGAGAAGGGGTTGCCGCCCGTCCTGGAGTGGATGAGGCGCGCCAGCTCCAACCCCTGTCTGGTCTCCACGGCGGTGCTCTCACACACCATCCGGGCGACTTCCTTGAGGCCGAGCGGCTCCAGGTGGAGCTGCTCCCAGGCCGTGCCCGAGGCGCGCAGCTCCTCGAGCGCGAGGGGGAGGGGGTGGGCGGTGGAGACCTCGGCATCGCGCCAGGCGCCGACGAGCAGCAGGTGCTGGGTGGCCAGCTCCCGGGCGAGGGTCTGCAGCAGCGCGAGGGTGGCGCTGTCGCTCCACTGCAGGTCATCCAGGAAGAGGGCGAGGGGGCGCTCGGGCGTGGCGAACGCCTGGAGCGTGCGCGCGAGCACCAGCATGAGGCGGTACCTGGACTCGGAGGCGGGCAGGGGCGCGGGCGGAGGTTGCTCGCCCAGCAGCGCGCGGGTGTCGGGGACGGCCTCGACGAGGACGGCGGTGTTCGCCCCGAGCACCTCCTGGAGGCGCGCGCGCATGAGGGCCGTCTCCGCCTTGCCCTCGCCGAGCGTCTGCCGCACCAGGTGCTGCAGGGCCTGGTGGACGGCATCGAAGGGCTCGCTGCGCAGCAGCTGATCACACTTGCCCATGGCCACGCGGCCCCGGCTGGTGGCCGTCACCCGGTACAGCTCGTTGACGAGCGAGGACTTGCCAATGCCCGCCGGGCCGGAGATGAGCAGGAGCTGGCCGTTGCCGGCCGCGGCGCGCACATAGGTGCGGGTCAGCACGGCGACGTCCGCGTCGCGTCCGTGCAGCCCCTGCGGCGGGCGGAACTGCTGGGGCTGGTCCGAGAGGCCCAGGGGAAAAGGCGGGAGCGTGCCTCTCTCGCGCAGTTGGCGCTGGCACTGCTCAAGGTCGGCGATGAGGCCCCAGGTGCTCTGGTAGCGGTCCTCCGGCGCCTTGGCCAGCAGCTTGAGCACGATGGCGGCGAGGCCCTCCGGCACCTCGGGGTTGAGGTCGCGCGGCGAGGGCGGCATCTGGGCGACGTGCGCGTGGAGCAGCTCCAGCGGCGCGTGGGTGGCGAAGACGCGGCGGTGCGTGAGCAGCTCGAAGAAGGTGGCGCCCAGGGCGTAGAAGTCCGCGCGGGAGTCCACGCCCCGGTTCATGCGGCCGGTCTGCTCGGGCGCCATGTAGGCCAGCGTGCCCGTCAGGTGCGTGGGGAGCTCGGGGGTGACGGTCTCCAGCGACAGCCCCACCGAGAGGGAGAAGTCGGTGATCTTCACCACCCCGGTGGCGGGATTGATGATGATGTTGTGCGGCTTGATGTCCTTGTGGATGACGCCCTGCTGGTGGATGTGCCCCAGCGCCGCGCTGATGCGCACGGCGAGCTCGAGGAAGGTGCTCACGTCCAGGGGGCCCCGCTCGTCCAGCAACTGGCGCAGGGAGATGCCCCCGAAGTCCTCCAGGACGAGCGCCGCCCGGTCGGGGAACTCCTCCAGCCCGAGGACCTGGACGATGCCCTCTCCCTCGACACGGCGGGCGAGGGCGTACTCCCGGCGGAGCTCCAGCGTGCGGCGCCGGTCGAGGTAGTCGCTGCCGGTCAGCTTGAGGATGACCGGGCACTGATCCTCGAGCCGCGTGGCCCGGAAGAGCGTCGAGCGATGGCTGGAATGGAGTTGCTCGTGAAGGGTGTACCCCGCCCGGTGCGCCACTGCTTCTCCTTCGAGGGCCCCTGTCGGTTGCTTCGCTGGAAGGCCACGCCAGGGTGGCATGGTACCCCACCCTCCTGGCTCCGCGAGGAATGGGCCATTGTGGCGCCGCTCACTCCCCCGGAGAGGGGCGCGTCACAGCGACATGGCTGGCAGCTCGGCGGCCTCGGCGGCGCCCCAGAACCACTCCACGCGCGCGCGGCGCCGGCGCTCGGCGAGCCACTCCTCGAAGAGGCTGTCCCGCACCTGCTCGCGGGTGGCCTCGTCGAACCGGGCCGGGAGGAAGCGCAGCACGCGCACCAGCTCGTAGCCCTCGCCGCTGGGGATGGGCTCGGCCAGCTGTCCGGGCGGGGTGGAGAAGAGCCGCTCCGCCTGCTCCGGCTCCAGCTCCCCGCGCTGCAGCGTGGTGAAGAGCTCGCCCACGCCCCCCCGCTCCAGGAAGTCCACCTGGGCCCGCTCGAGGAACCGGCCGGGTTCCTCGCTCAGCTGCTCGTACAGCCGCCAGGCTTCGTCCTGGTGGGGGACGGACAGCCGCGCGACCTGGATGCGCTCGAAATCGGTGCGGTGGCTCTGGAACCAGGCCTCCTCACAGCCCGCGGCCACCCGGCGGCGCAGCTTCTCGCGGGACACCTCCTCACGCAGGTGCTGCTCGAGCTGCACCTGGGTGGTGCCATGCTCGGCCATCCAGCGCTCCACCTCTTCCACGCTGAAGAGCCGCCGCTTCTTGCGGAAGCCGAGCAGCGCCTCGGCGAGCTCCTCGTCGGTGACCACCAGCCCGCTGTCGCGGATCTCCTGGTCGATGAGGCTCATGTGGATGAGGTGCCGGCCGATGTGCAGGGTGCTCCAGGCATGGTCCAGCGAGGTGATGGCCTGGTTGATGAAGACGGGGTCATCGTTGACGCGCAGGACGAGCGACTCGTTGACGCGCTGGAGGCCTCGCGCCGGCCAGGGAAGCTCCTCGTCCGCGCAGTAGCTCAGCGAGTAGGTGCCTCCGTCATCGGCCATGAGGATGTCGTAGTGGACCGAGCCCCCGTAGGTCTCCTGCTCCCAGACCATGTTCATCCAGTGGCCCGGGTGGCGGGCCTTCAAGGCCTGGAAGGACTCCTGGGCCTGCTCGGGGTCGAGGCGCTCCTCGCGCCACTTCACCAGGGCGGCGAGTGCGTCGCGGACGGCCGCGGAGAGGGACTCGTTCATGGGTGGGCCTCCAGGGCGGGGGATGGGTAGGGCGAGGGGGAATGGCCAGCGGGGTCCAAGAGCGTGGTGCAAAGAGCGTCGGCGATGGGCAGGCCGGTCTCGTCTTGGATCCACAGCCACTGGCCGTTGGGGTTGATCTCTAGGAAGACGTAGCGGCCGTCGGGGGTGACGATCATGTCGATGGCGCCGAAGCGCAGCCCCAGGCGCGCGACCAGCTCCAGACAGGCGCGGCGGATGGCGCCGGGCAGGCGGTGCACGCGGTAGGGGGTGTGCCCCCAGTCGTAGTGGCGCCAGTCGAGCTGGGTGCGGCGGGTGGCCTGGGAATGGATCTCCGCGGCGAGCACCTCGTCACCGGTGACGGTGATGCGCAGCTCGAAGCGTTTGGGAACCTGGGCCTGGAAGAGCATGGGGCTGTGGCGCAGGCGCCGCGCGTAGCCCACGTCGCGGGTGGTGACGGCCTGCGTGTAGCGCATCAGCGTCCCGCCGGTGCGCTGGCTGGCGGCCATGATGTTGCTGGGGAACTTGTCGATGATGTGTCCGCCGTGCTGGCGGTAGAAGTCCAGGAACTCGTCGGGGTCGCTGGTGATGAGCGAGGGCGGAATCTCCAACCCGAGCTCCGTGGCCAGTTGGAGCTGCAGCTGCTTGTTGTCGGCGCGCCGGATGGCATGGATGGGGCCGGGCAGCCAGGGGATGTCCAGCGCATTCCAGGTGTCCTGGAGGATGCGCAAGCACTCGTCCTCCGAGTAGCTCCTGAGCAGGGGATCGGAGATGGAGCCGGGGAGCAGGGGTTTGCCCGGCCGGCGCAGCCAGCCCGCGGTGCACTCCGTCAGGTCGAGCTTCTCGCCGCCCCGCTTCAACCAGACGTGCTTGCGGCCCGCGCGGTATTCGGTGGACAGCGACGCGGTGCCAGGAAATTCGGTCCAGTCGAAGCGGCAGACGCGGGCGCCGCGTTGCCGCAGCTTGCTCTCCACGACATTCGCGTGCGGGTCCTGGGGCTCGGTCAGGATGAGGATCATGGTGCCTTCAGCAGGGGGAAAACGGACTCGCCTGGCCAGCGTCCCCGCGGGCCAGGCGAGTCCGGAAGAGGCTCGGGACTACTCGTCGCAGTCACAGCACGCGGTACACGTGCCACCCTGGCTCGCCATGCCACCCGCCACGTTCTTGAGCTCAACTTCGCTGAGCTCGCGCTCGCCCAACCGCTTCTGGTTCGCGTCGATGTCGTTGAGCTGCAGACGGGCACGCTTGTCGTTCTTCTTCATGACGTTCTCCTTGGGGGGATGCGGCCCCCGGGGCTTCCGGGGTGTCGCTTTCAACGTCCTGATGGATGTGAACGTGGGCGGATGTGACAGGACCCGGTAGAAAAAAACCGGAGCGCCGCCGGAGGGCTGGAAATGATCCGCTCCGCCGGGAGTTGGGGGCCGCGCTGTTTTTTCCGTGCCCGGGCTCCTCCGGGCCGAAAGCGAGTCCCCCATGCGCCGTTCTCCTCGTACCCCGCTTCTCGCCGCGCTCGCCCTGCTGAGCGCCCCCGCCGCCCGTGCCGCCGATGCACCCGCTCCGAATGGGACGAGCTGGTGGAAGCACGTGGAGTTTCTCGCCAGCGATGCGCTGGAGGGACGGGAGACGGGCAGCGAGGGTTACCGCAAGGCCGCGGCCTATGTCACCGAGCAGCTCGCGGCCGCCGGGGTGAAGCCCGGGGCGGGGGACAGCTACCTCCAGGAGATAGCGCTGGTGTCGCGCCGGTTGGTGGAGGAGCGCTCGCGGCTGGCGCTGGTGCGCGAGGGCAAGGAGACGCGGCTGACGCTCGGCCAGGACGCCATCATCTCCTCCCGGACGGGGGAGGCGGGCGCGGTCGACGCCCCCATGGTGTTCGTGGGCTACGGCCTGTCCATCCCCGAGGCTGGTCACGATGACCTCGCGGGCATGGACCTCCAGGGGAAGATCGCCGTCGTCCTCCAGGGAGGCCCCGAGAAGGTCTCGGGCGCGCTGCGTGCCCACCATGGCTCCACGAGCGAGCGCGTGAAGGCGCTGAAGAAGGCGGGGGCGGTGGGGCTCGTCACGCTGCAGAACCCCAAGCTGGTGGAGGTCCCCTGGGAGCGCGCCGCGGGGGCGCGCAAGCAGCCCTCGATGATGTTCGCGGACCCGGCCCTCAACGATGACGAGGGGCTGAAGGTGAGCGTCGTCGTCAACATGGCCCACGCGCAGAAGCTGTTCGCGGGTGCTCCGCACACCTATGACGCGCTGGTCGCGCTGGCGAACGCGGACAAGCCGATGCCGAGGTTCGAGCTGCCCGCGCGCCTGAAGGCCGAGGTCGCCTTCGAGACCGCGCCGGTAAAGGCCGCCAACGTCGTGGGCGTACTGCCCGGGAGCGATCCGAAGCTCGCGGGGGAGTACGTGGTCATCTCCGCGCACCTGGACCACGTAGGCGTGGGCGAGCCGGTGAAGGGGGACCGCATCTACAACGGTGCCATGGACAACGCCTCGGGCGTGGCGGCGGTGCTCGAGGTGGCGCGGGTGCTCCAGGGCTCGGCGCAAAAGCCGAAGCGTTCGGTGCTCTTCGCCCTGGTGGCGGGCGAGGAGAAGGGCCTGCTGGGCGCGAAGTACTTCGCGGCCCGTCCCACGGTGCCGGCGGCGGGGCTGCTGGCGGACCTCAACATGGACATGTTCCTGCCGCTCGTCCCCTTCACCCACGTGGTGGCCTACGGCCAGGAGGAGTCCTCGCTGGGCGCGTCGCTGAAGCAGGTGGCGGCCTCCCATGGGGTGAAGGTGCAGGCGGATCCGCAGCCCAACCGCATGGGCTTCGTGCGCAGCGACCAGTACGCCTTCATCCGCGAGGGCGTGCCGGCCCTGGCCTTCAAGTTCAGCGCCGAGCCGGGCTCGAAGGAGGAGCAGCAGCTGCGGCAGTGGTACCGCGAGCGCTACCACGCGCCCTCGGATGACCTCGCCCAGCCGGTGAACAAGGAGGGCGCGGCGAAGTTCGTCCGGATGCTGGCCGACCTCGCCCGCACCGTGGCGGACGCGCCCGAGCGCCCGAGCTGGAACGGGACCAGCTTCTTCCGCCGCTTCGCCAAGGGCGAGGCGCGGGGGAGCACGGGCTCCCAGCCGTAGCCGCTTCACCCGCCCGCGGGGGAGGGAGGCGGGCCCGGGGCTGCGCGCCCAGGCCCGGGTGTGCACCTTCAACCGGAGAGGGGCGCGGGCCGCCCGCGCCTCACGGAAGGAGGTCCGAGCCATGCTCGCGACCCAGGCACTGCACGACGCCGGCCAGAGCTTGTGGCTGGATTTCATCAACCGCGAGCTGCTCGACGACGGCCGGCTGGAGCATTACCTCCGGGACCTGTCCGTCACCGGGCTCACCTCCAATCCCACCCTCTTCGACCAGGCCCTGCGCCATGGGCCTGCCTATGACGCCTCCATCCTCGCTGGGCTCTCGCGCGGGCGAGGGCGTGAGCACCCCACCTCCCGGGCCGGCCTGGAGGAGCTCTTCTTCCGGCTCGCTCTGGAGGACCTCTCCCGCGCGGCCGCGCTCTTCCGGCCCATCCACCAGCGCACCGGGGGCATGGACGGTTGGGTGTCCCTGGAAGTGTCGCCGCTGCTCGCCTGGTCGACGATGCCCACCGTCACCCAGGCCATCTCCCTGCACGAGCAGGCGGGGCTGCCCAACCTCTTCATCAAGATTCCCGGGACTCCCCCGGGCCTGGGCGCCATCGAGGAGGCCACCTTCGCGGGCGTGCCCATCAACGTGACGCTCCTCTTCTCGATGGAGCAGTACCTGGCGGCCGCGGACGCGTACTTGAAGGGCCTGGAGCGCCGGCTGGAGGCGGGGCTCTCCCCCGAGGTGCATTCGGTGGCCTCCCTCTTCGTCAGCCGCTGGGACAAGGCCGTGGAGGGGCAGGTTCCAGAGTCGCTGCGCAACCGGCTGGGCATCTCGGTGGCCGAGCGCACCTACCGGGCCTACTGTGAGCTGCGCGAGAGCGCACGCGTCCGCCGGTTGCTGTCCGAGGGCGCGCCGGTGCAGACGTTGCTCTGGGCGAGCACCGGCACCAAGGATCCCTCGGCCCGGGACACCCTCTACGTGGAGGCACTCGCCGCTCCGGACACCATCAGCACGATACCGGAAGGCACGCTGCTGGCCTTCGCCGACCATGGCCGGTTGGGACCGCTGCTGTCGCACGAGGAGTGGGAGAGCGACGAGGTGCTGGAGGAGTTCAAGACCGTGGGCGTGGAGCTCGAGGGGCTGGCCGTGCAGCTCCAGCGCGAGGGGGCGGACTCGTTCGTGAAGTCCTGGAACAGCCTGCTGGCATGCCTCACGGAGAAGACGGGGCGGCTGAAGGAAGAGCAGCCCGGCGCGCGTTGAGGTAAGGCCGCCACCATGTCCGCACCCGGAGAGAGTGACGTCGCCCGCTTCAAGCGTCTGGCCGCCGAGCGCGCGGTGGAGTCCATCCAACCGGGCATGGTGGTGGGGCTCGGCTCGGGCAGCACGGCGGCCTTCGTGGTGCACCGGCTGGCCGCCCTGCGCGCCGAGGGCAAGCTGAGCGGCGTGGTGGGTGTGCCCACCTCGGTGGGGACGGAGGAGCTGGCGCGCTCGCTGGGAGTGCCCCTCACCACGCTGGAGGAGCACCCGGTGGTGGACCTCACCATCGACGGGGCGGACGAGGTGGACTCGCACCTGCGGCTCATCAAGGGCGGAGGCGGGGCACTGCTGCGCGAGAAGATCGTCGCCCAGGCGAGCCGGCGGGTGCTCATCGTGGTGGATGCGGGCAAGCTGTCGCCCCGGTTGGGCACGCACTGGCCGGTGCCGGTGGAGGTGCTGCCCTTCGGCTGGCGCTCGCAGGCGCTCTTCCTGGAGGGGCTCGGTGCGCGCATCACCCCGCGCCAGGGACGGGACGGGACTCCCTACCGCACGGACCAGGGCAACCTCGTCCTCGATTGTGCCTTCGGTCCCCTCGAGCATCCGGAGGAGCTGGCCATGCGGCTAGAGGCCCGGGCCGGCATCGTGGAGCATGGCCTGTTCATTGGCCTGACCTCCGAGCTGGTGGTGGCCGGGCCGGATGGGGTGGAGCACCGTCGCCCCGCATGAGGCCTGTCCAGGCAGGCGGGCGGAGTGGGGCTCTCCTGCCTGCCTGTTCCCTCGGCTCGCCGTGCTCGGGTGCTTACCTGTTGGGGGACTCGAACTGGGGGGTAGTTCTCATGACCATCGAAACACTCGTCATCTGGCTCGTCGTCGGCCTCATCGCGGGCTGGCTGGCCTCGGCGGTAGTGGGTGGCGGTTACGGCATCGTGGGAGACATCGTCATCGGTGTCGTGGGCGCCTTCATCGGCGGCTGGCTCTTCCGGGCACTTGGCGTCGGCGCACCCGGAAGCGGCATTGTGTCCACGATCATCGTCGCCTTCGTGGGAGCGTGTGTCCTGCTCCTGCTACTCCGGGCGCTCCACCGCACGCGTTACCGCTCCACATGAGCTGAGCCCTCCGCGATGAGGGGCTTCTCCGCCCGGGCCCGGTTCACCCGGGCTCGGGCGGGACGAAGCCCTTCACCCGGTGGAGGTTGGCGCCGTGGAAGCTGGCGCCGGTGAGGGTCGCGGCGGAGAAGCTGGCGCGCTCCAGGTTGGCGTTGTCGAAGCAGGCATTCGTCAGGGTGGCCCGGTCGAGCTGGGCCCTGTCGAGGTTGGCTTCGCGGAGGTTGGCGCCCTCGAGGCGGCTGTCGCGCAGGTCCGCCTTCTCGAGGTTGGCCGAGCGCAGGTCCGCGTACGTGAGGTTGGCCCCATCGAGGTCCACGCCCTCCAGGTTGGCGCGCCGCAGGTTCACGCGGGTGAGGTTGGCCTCGCTCAGCCGGGCATCCTCCAGGTTGCAGCCCTCCAGGTTGGAGCCGTCCAGGTTCGCGCGGGCCAGGTCCGCGCCCTCCAGGTTGGAGCCCTGCGCGTTGATACCGGCGAGGTTGGCGCCGACGAGCCGCGCGCCCTCCAGGTTGCAGCCCGCGAGGTTGCAGCCCGCCAGGAGGACTTCCCGCATGTCGGCGTGCTCCAGGTTGGCCCCGCGCAGCTGGGCCTCCAGGAGGTTGGCACCGGAGAGGTTGGTGTTCTCCAGGTTGGCGCCCCGCAGGTTCGCCCCGCGCAGGCTCACCTGCCGCAGGTTCATGTCCTCCAGGTTCGCCCCCGACAGGTCCACCCCGTCGAGCACGGCCTTGGTGAGGTCCAGCCGGGCCTCGGCCGCCGCTTCCAGGGCCTCGCGCAGGTCTCCCTCGTGGCTGAACAGCTCGGTGCCCTCCTTGTTCTTGATGTGCGTCGTCATCGCTCGTCCTCCGGTTGAAGTGACGCGGGCCAATGTACGGGGCGGCCCCCGGCACGGGTATGACCCGGGATGCCGGAAAGCATGACCGAGCGTGCCATAATCCGTCCCCCGTGGCGCGCGCGCGCAAAGAGACTCCCTTCCGGTCCGGGCTGGTGCCGGCGCTCGTCCGCTTCGTGCGCGCGCACGGCGGGGACGCGGAGCTGCTCGTGCGCCGCTTCGGCCTGCCGGCGGGGGTGGAGGCGCACGCGGACACGCCCATCACCGCCGTGGACTTCGGCCGGCTGCTGGAGGCGGCCGCGGGCGAGCTGGATGACCCCTTCCTCTCCCTGCGGCTGCCCGCGGAGCTGGAGCCGCGGGGCTACGGGCTGGGCGAGCTGGCGGTGCGCGCGAGCCCCACGGTGCGCGAGGCGCTGCAGCGGATGGTGCGCTATGCCCCGTTGGAGAACGGCGGGTTCGTGCTCGCGCTGGAGGAGCGGGGAGACGCGGTGGCCTTCACCTGCCGCGTGGCCGGACACCCCCGGGGCCTCGGCCGGCATGCGCACGAGTACGTGCTCGCCTCGGTGCTCACGCACGCGCGCACGCTGACGGGCCTGCCCGTGGTGCCGCGGGCGGTGTGGTTCATCCACGCGCGCCCGAGGCTCGTGGATGCCGCGCACCGCTTCTTCGGCACGGAGGAGCTCGACTTCGGCCGCGCCGACAACGGGCTGCTGTTCGACGCGGCGTGGATGGAGACGCAGCTGACCACGGCGGACCCGCGCCTGCTGGTGACGGCCGAGCAGCTCGCCGACTCGGCGCTGCGTGCGCGCGCCCCCGCGGAGGACTTCACCGCGACGGTGGCCGCGCGCATCGAGGAGGCGCTGGGCTCCGGGGCGGGCGCGGAGGACATCGCCGCGCGGCTGCACATGAGCAAGCGTACGCTCCAGCGGCGGCTGGAGGAGGGCGGCCTCTCCTTCCAGGAGCTGGTGGACCGGGTGCGCGCGGAGAAGGCGCGGGCGCTCGTGCGCGACGAGCACCTGGCGCTGGCGGACGTGGCCTTCCGGTTGGGCTTCTCGGACGTGAGCAGCTTCAGCCGCTCGTTCCGGCGCTGGACGGGCGTGTCTCCCGGCCGCTACCGGCTGCTGAAGCAGCCCGAGTCCTTCACGCCCTGACGCTCGGGCGGCGCGAGACCACGTTCCGTTCCGGGCCCCCGAGCTTCAGCGGGTTGACGTCCGGGAACACCGGCAGCTCGACGAAGAACGCCGCGCCCCGGCCAGGGCCCTCGCTCTCCACCCAGATGCGGCCGCCGTGCGCCTCCACGATCTGCCGGCTGATGAAGAGCCCCAGGCCGAGCCCCGACACGTCGCTCGCGGAGATGGCCCGCTCGAAGCGGTTGAAGATGCGCTCCTGGTTCTCCTTCGCGATGCCGAGCCCCTGGTCCTCCACGCTCAGCAGGATGCGCCCGTCCCGGGACCGCAGCTTCACGGCCACCGGCTTGTGGTTGCCATAGCGCATGGCGTTGGTGAGCAGGTTCGTCACCACCTGCTCGATGCGGAAGCGGTCCCACTCCGCCTCGAGCCGCTCCGGCGCCTCCAGCGTGGCGGGAGTGCGGGCCTCGGCCAGATGCGGGCCCAGCCGCTCCAGCACCTCGCGAATGAGCTCGACGGCGTCCACCGGGCCCGGCTCGAGGGCCAGGTGTCCCGTCTGGATGCGCGCGATGTCGAGCATGTCGCCCACCAGCCGCGTGAGCCGCGCGAGCTGGTGGTTCGACTGCTCCACGAGCTTGCCCACCCACTGCGGCTCATAGACGCCCGGATCTCCCCGCTCGATGCGGCGCCGGGTCATCTGCATCTGCAGCTTCAGCGACGTGAGGGGAGTCCTCAGCTCATGGCTCGCGATGGAGAGGAACTCGTCGCGCGTCCGCAGGGCCTCCTTGAGCTGCTCCTCGGCCTCGAGCTGCTCGGTGATGTCCGTGTTCGTGCCGAACCAGCCGCGCACCTGGCCCCTGGCGTCACGGATGGGGTTGGCACGGGAGAGGAACCAGCGGTACTCCCCCGTCTTGCCGCGCAGCGGGAACGTGTCTTCCCAGATCTCGCCCGCGGCGACGTGCTGGATGAAGCGCTCGGTGACGCGCTGCACGTGGTCCGGGTGGTGGACCTTCTGCCAGCCCCAACCCTGCATCTCCTCGTGCGTCGTGCCCGTGTAGTCGAACCAGCGCTGGTTGTACCAGAAGATGGCGCCCGTCTCGTCCGTCATCCAGGCGAGCTGGGACATGTTGTCGGCGAGCGCCTCGAAGCGCTCCTTGCTCTGGCGCAGGGCGGCTTCGGTCCGGCGGCGCTCGGTCAGGTCCAGCATCGAGCCAATCATGCGGACCGCCTTGCCGGAGGCGTCCCGGCCAATGTGCCCGCGATCCAGGAAGGCGGCGTAGGAGCCATCGCTCCTGCGGAAGCGGTACTCGTCGCTCCAGCTGTCCTGGCCACCGTCGATCGCCGCGTGGATGCCCGTGACCACCCGGTCGCGGTCCTCCGGATGGATGCGGCTGTACCAGCCGTCGATGGCGGTGCCGAGCTCCTCGGGAGTACAGCCGAAATGCACGCGCACCGCGTCGTTCCAGTCGAGCCGGTTCGTCGTGAGATCCCAGTCCCAGATGACGTCGTTGGTGGCGCGGCTGACGAGCCGGTGCCGCTCCTCGTTCCGCCGGACGGCGGCCTCGGCCTGGACGCGGGCCGTGATGTCCATCTGCGCGACCACTGCCCCGAGGATTCGTCCCTCCGCATCCCGCACGGGCGCGGCGGAGTTCAGGATGGTGCGGCGGGTCCCCGGCGCGTCGAACGGTTCGATTTCCACGAGGTCGCCGGGGACGAGCGCTCCAGCCAGGGCCCGGGCCATTGCCCACTCCTCCGGCCCCAGGCGGCGCCCGTGCCGCTCCGAACCGTCGGCCCACCAGCCCTTCCACTCGCGGTACTCGTCCACGCTTTCAGACGTGGGGGCGGGCCCCCACACGCGTGCATTGGCGGAGTTCATCCGCAGGAGCTTGCCGCCCGCAGCGGCCACGATGATGCCCGTGGGCGCCGCTTCGAGCACGGCGTCGAGCAGGCGGCTCTCGGCCTCGGCTCGGGCGGCGGCCTGATGCGCGCGGGCCTCGCTCTCGCGCAGCGCCTGCTCGGTCCGTTTGCGCTCGGTGATGTCCTTGAAGACGAGCGCGACCTGCCGGGCCTCCGGTTCGCCCGCTCGGGAGGCGTACACCTCGAACCAGCGGTTCATCGCCGGGGCGTGGTTCTCGAAGCGGAGGACCTCGCCGGTGAGCGCCACGTTGCCGTAGAGCCTGAACCAGGACTCGTCGAGCTCCGGAACGAGCTCCCGGGCCGTCTTGCCGGTGGCGTTCGCGAGCCCCGTATGGCTCTCGAAGGAGGCGTTCGTCTCGAGGAACCGGTAATCGACGGGCTTGCCGTGCTCGTCGAAGAGCATCTGCACGAGGCTGAAGCCTTCATCGATGGACTCGAAGAGCGTCCGGTAGCGCCGTTGCGAAGCACGCAGCGCCTGCTCGGCGCGGACGTGGTCCGTGAGATCCCGGGTGATGACGATGGCGAGCACCTGCCTTCCCTCCTCATCCCGGACGGGCTCGCCGCTGAACTGGATGTGCCACTGCTGCCCGGTATCCCGCCGCCGGGCGCGGAGTTGCAACTGGGGGAGGGTCTCTCCCCGCAGCACCCGCGAGACCGGCCACTCCGCCACCGGAAGAGGCCGCCCGTCTTCGGAGGAGAGCTCGTAGAGCTCCGCGAAGAACGGGAGATCGCGCTTCATCTCCGCGGCGTTCGCGAAGCCGTTGATCCGTGCCTCCGCCTCGTTGAGGAGGACCACGTTCCCGTCCATGTCGAAGACGACCACGCCGTCGGAGAGCGCGTTGAGCACCGCCTCGAGCTGAGCCCGGCTGCTCCCGGTGGGCTCCCGTGCCGGGTTCCGCGCCATCCGCCAGGGCGTGAAGCGATCCACGGCGTTCTCGATGGCCTGGGTCAGGGCCCGCGCGTTCAGCGAGCCCCGCTCGATGACCTCCATGGCGCCCGCCCGCAGTGCCGCGCGTGCTGTCTCGCGCCCCTCGGCACCGGTGGCCGGAAGGATGACGACCGGGCAGGGCGGCACGGGACGGCCCACCCGGAGCGCTGCCAGCACTTCCAGCGCATCCAGGCCAGGCGGCTCATGAGCGAGGAGCACGCAGTCAGGTGCCAGGCCTCCACCGTTCAGCGCGTGCACCCCGGCCGTGCCGGTCTCGAATTCGACGAGCTCGTATCGGCTGCCGGCGCCCTGCTCCAGCAGTGGGCGAAGCTCGGCGCGCAGCCCGTGACTGGCGATGATCAACAGCTTGCGGTTCTGCCCGCTCACGTCGATGGCCTCTCCAGAGATGGCGTTTTCATCCCAGCATGTCTCCCGTGGGCTGGCGTCATCACTGGCTGCTCGAACGCTTCACGGCCGGGCAACAGGAGCAGCTTGCACGACGGTACTCGGAGAACCTGGGATGCGGTGAGTGAAGTGAACACCCGTGGCTCGAAAATGGATGCGGCCATCCCGCACGGGGGGGTGCTTCTGGCACTCCCTCGCCTCCCTGCTCGCAGGGGAGGGATTCTACCGTTGCTGGCGCAGCAGCGTGGCCACCACCCAGAGCAGCTCCGCGGGCTCGAGCGGCTTGGCCACGTGCGAGTCGAAGCCCGCCCGGAGCGCGGCGGCCTGGTCCTCCTGGCGGGCATAGGCGGTGAGCGCCACGGCGGGCACCCGTCCGGCCTGCTCGGGGGGGCGGGTGCGCACCTCGCGGATGAGGGCGTAGCCATCCATCCCCGGCATGCCGATGTCCGAGATGATCAACTCCGGTGGCTCCCGGCTCAGCAGCGCGAGGGCCTCGGCCGCGTTGGCCGCGATGGCGACCCGGGCCTTGCCCTCCTGCAGCAGCGTGGCCACCAGCTCGCGCGTGTCCTTATCGTCGTCGACCACCAGGATGCGGCGCCCGTCGAGCGCCTTCGGGTAGTCGGCGGGGAGCTGGGGCGGGTGCTGGGGGAGCACGCGCGCCGGCTCGGCCGTGTCCGTGCGGGGCGCCACCAGCGGCAGCAGGACGGTGAAGGTGGCTCCCTGTCCCTTGCCCGCGCTCTGGGCCTCGACCGTGCCGCCGTGCAGCTCCACCAGGTGGCGCACGATGGCCAGCCCCAGCCCCAGCCCGCCGTGGCGGCGCGTGGAGGAGGCGTCCGCCTGGGTGAAGCGCTCGAAGAGGTGGGGCAGGAAGCCCGGGGCGATTCCATCGCCGGTGTCCCGCACCTGGATCTCCACGTGCGAGGGGCGCCAGCCGAGTGACACCGTCACGCTCCCCTCCTGGGGCGTGAACTTCACCGCGTTGGAGAGCAGGTTCCACACCACCTGCTGCAGCCGGTCCGGGTCTCCCAGCACTTGGACCGTCTGGGGCACCAGGGACACCTGGAGGAGGATGCCCCGGGCCTCGGCCGCCGGGCGCACCACGTCCACGGCGCTCTCGATGACCTTCTCCAGGTGGGTGGGGCGCACGTCCAGCCGCAGCCTGCCGCTGACGATCCGGTTGACGTCCAGCAGGTCCTCGACGAGCTGGGTCTGCGCCCGGGCGTTGCGCTCGATGGTCTCCAGGGCCCGATCGCGCTTGTCCTGCGGCAGCTGCCGCGTGCGGAGGATCTGCACCCAGCCGAGGATGGCCGTCAGCGGCGTGCGCAGCTCGTGGGAGAGCACCCCGAGGAACTCGTCCTTGAGGCGGCTGGCCTGCTCGGCGCGCTGGCGCTCCATCTCGGCGGCCTCGTACAGGCGCGCGCGCTCCAGGGCCTGGCCGCACTGTTGCGCGAGCATCTGGAGGAACTGCAGCTCCTCGGGGACACAGACGCGCGGGTCGGGGTAGCTGAGCACGAGCGCGCCGACGGACTGGCCATGCACCCACATGGGGAACACCGCGACCGCATGGTCGTTGCGCGGGGAGCGCAGGGCGACGAGCTCCGGGTACTTCGCGGTCAGGTCCGCGATGGAACGGAACCAGAGCTCCCGGCCCGTGCGCACCGCGTCCAGGACGGGGTTGTTCGCCCCGGGAGCCAGGTCGCGCACGTGGCGCACGAAGTTCTCCGGGTACCCCACGTCATGGAGGCTCTCCAGCGAGCCGTCCGCGCGCTGGCGGTAGACGGCGCCCGCCTCGGCCCCCATGCCGCCCACCGCCACGGAGAGGACGGTCTGGGCCACGTCGGCCGGGGTGAGGGCCTGCGACAGGGCGGAGGTGACGACCTGCAGGCGCGCGGCATGCTCCTCGGCCTGACGGGCCTCGGTGATGTTGTCGAAGACCATCACCGCGGCGATCGTCCGGCTGCGCTCGTCGCGGATGGGGGCGCAGTTGACCTTGACGAAGCGGTTGTCCTTGTCCGGCCGGCGCAGCCACAGCACCTCGCCGCGCACCACCTCGCCGTGCAGCACGCTGCGCGCCAGCGGCAGCTCCTCGGGCGCGTACGGGGTGCCATCCAGCCGGTGCTGGTGGTAGGCCGCGTAGCCCGGCACGTCCGGCGAGCGGATGAGCGGGTGGCCCCAGATGGCCTCCGCCTGGGCGTTGGCGTACGTCAGCTCTCCCTGCGGCCCCGCCAGCAGGAAGCCCGAGGGCATCTGCTCGAGGATGGCCGAGAGCAGCCGCTCATTGGTCTCCAGCTCCGCGAGCAGCCGGTCGCGCTCCGCCTCGGCGGCCTTCCGCTCGGAGATGTCCGTGTTGGTGCCCACCCACTCGCGCACGCCGCCGTCCAGGTTGAACACGGGCACGGCGCGCGACACCACCCAGCGCCAGCTCCCGTTGGCGTGGCGCAGCCGGTACTCGTGGGCGAAGGGCGTCTTCGTGGTGACGGCGTGCTTCCACGCCTCGCGCGCCGCGGGCGAGTCCTCGGGGTGGATGGCCTCCAGCCAGGAGGTGCCATCCAGCCACTGCTCGAGCGTGAGGCCCGTGAAGGCCCGCCACGTGGGCGCGTCCTCCACCGGAAGCCCCTGGGCGTTGGTGGTCCAGATGGCCGACGCGGACGTCTGCACCAGCGAGCGGAAGCGCTCCTCGCTCTCGTTGAGGTTCTCGTTGAGGTTCTCGTTGAGGTTCTCGTTGAGCGCCGCCTCGGTGTGCTCGGTGCCGGGCCGCCCGGTGATGTCCTCGGCGAGGAAGAGCCACTCCACCAGCCGCCCCGTCTCGTCCTTCACCGGCAGCACCCGCGCGTGCACGTCGCGCCAGACGCCATCCTCCCGGCGCACGCGGCAGGTGAAGTCCCCGCCGTTGGAGCGGCCGGGCGCGAGCAGGGCGCCTTCGGGATCCAACGGGCCCCGGTCCTCGGGATGGATGGCGTGCTGCCAGTGCCAGCCCATCAGCTGGGCGGAGGACTGGCCGGTGAAGGCGGCCCAGGAGGGCGAGGGTTCCTGCATTCTTCCCGCCTCGTCCACGACCCAGACGAGCCGGGAGGCATCCGCCATCAATGCACGGATGCGCAGGGTGTCACGCGCGGGGAGCGCCAGAGCGAGCATGAACAGGTCTCCTGAAGCGTCGGTCCGCCCACGTCAATCCCCCGGGCGGAGGGAAGTCCTCACCGATCCGGGCCCATTATGACCTCAATTCGCTCCGGTTTGATGTCACGGCATATTTACCCTGGGGTTGCGCGTGGGGTGTCAGGGCCGCGGGCTCTGCTGAAGGGGGGCGCGTGTTGGCGCCGCCTCGGCGAAACAGCCCGCCACGTCGACTCTGTCCGGATGAGAGGATGAGGGGAGTCCGTGGGGGGAGGCCGTCTTCTGGGAGCCTGGAATATGCGCATCGATTTCGACACCGTGGGACGTGCGAGCAAGCGGTGGTTCACCCGTCGCGTGGGATTGGCGGCGGGGCTGGTGGTGGCGGGAGCCGCGGGGCTGCTGGCCCTGCCGGGCCGCTCCGGCAGCGTGCCGGTGCCCGGGAAGGCCGCGTGCTGCACGGGCGCGGCCTCGCTGGGTGACACGATGATCAACGCCTCGGGAGGAGGCGACAAGGAGTTCTTCGAGGTGCCCGGCAGCCCGCCGGGCGCGCTCTTCCTGGTGGGCAACAACGCGTCCATGCAGGAGTACGCGCAGTACCTGCCCGAGGTGGGGGACACCTCGAAGCCGGGCTGCACGGACGCGGCGCTGGTGGAGGCGATGAAGTGGTTCGACCGTGGCAGCGCGGACCCCGCGCTCAACGGCTCCATTCCGTTCGACGCGGACCCGGACTTCTCCACGACGGAGACGCACTTCTTCGATCCGGACAAGTACTACCACTCGCGCGGGCGGCGCCTGGCGTGGCAGGTGGAGGACGGCCCGTACTCGCTCGCGGTGGACATGCGGAGCATGGTGGGCTTCACGGACACGATGGCGATGTGCGGCAACGCCCTGGACTGGAGCGAGCCGTGGGGCTCGCCCGTGTACGCGGAGTGCCAGAAGTGCCTGACGGAGAAGGGTTGGTGGCGCGGCCCGCTGGCGAGCACGCCCACGGCGCCTGCTGGCGAGACGCTTCCGGTGGAGGCGCTGCGCAAGTGGGTGCTGAGCGGCCGCGTGCTCAACGTGCGCCCGCCGAAGTTCGTGGTGGCGCGCAAGGTGCTCAAGGACGTGGTCTCCACGGCGGTGGATCTGCGCATGGGCGTGGCCACGTTCGGCCCGGACCATGGCTGGTTCGATCCGCCGGTGTTGCTGCGGCCGCTGAAGCCCTCGTGCGACAAGTCCCTGCCGGTGCTGGACGAGACGGCGCTGGGGCGGGCGGAGCTGCGCAAGGCGATCAACTCCATCTCCTTCCGCAACGACGAGCGCTCCATCGGCGAGGCGCTCTTCGGACTGGGCGGGTACTTCTCCTCGCAGAAGGTGGATGGCCGGTGGGAGAAGTGGTTCACCAACCCCATCAGCCCGGGCTGGGGCTGGCCGGGGTGCTGCAATGGCGGCACGGTGGATGATCCGCTCACGGGCAAGGATGGCGAGCCGTGGGGCGCGCAGTCGCCCGACGAGTGGCTCAAGGACACGCAGCCGTGGGAGGGCGCGAGCACGGATCGCTCCGTGTGCTCGGCGTGCCAGGCCAGCTCCATCATCGTGCTGGCGGATGGCGCGCCCCGGTACGACAACACGGTGCCCATCACGAAGATGATGGAGGTGCTGAAGGCGCGGGGCGCGAAGCACGCGGACGGCACGCCGCTCACGTTCGACCCGAGCAGCCCGGAGACGAACCCGGCGCCGGGTGGGGTGAACTACTGCGACGAGTTCGGCGTGACGAAGGAGGCCTGCGACTACGCCAACTGGCCCACGGGGCTGGCGAAGACGAACAAGAACTTCATGGACGACGTGGCCTTCTTCCTGGCCAACGCGGACCTGCGCGATGACCTCGCCGGAGACCAGTCGGTGCGCACGTACACCATCGGTTACGGTGACAACAGCCCGATGCTCCAGAGCATCGCGAAGGCGGGCAAGGGCCGCTTCTTCCGCGCCGATGACGCGGACGATCTGCGCGACGCCCTCATGGCCGCGCTCGGGGATGTGAAGGAGGTCTCCACCGCGTTCGCCTCCGCGAGTGTCGCGAGCGTGCAGGCGGGAGGCGCGCAGTCCTCGTACGTGCCGCGCTTCAACCCGCGCCGGGGCCGCCCCTACGAGGGCCACCTCTACCGCTTCTTCTTCTTCAGCGAGTTCTCGCAGGGCTGCCAGCTGGCGCTGGCCCGGAGCCCGGCGGGAGACCCGCGCGATCTCAACGGAGACAAGGACTGCGACGACTCCTTCTTCCTCGACAAGCCGGCGGGCTTCACGCCGGCGCCGGGCGCGGTGGTGGACCCCACGAGCTTCACGCGCGCCAACATCGTCCAGGAGAACACCGAGGGCGTCTGGGTGAAGGTGCAGACGGCCACGCTCGGCGGTGACGGCCGGCTGGTGGGCGGTACGCCGGCACAGCCCTTCTGGGACCTGGCGGAGACGCTCGGCCAGCGCAGCGCGAGTGCGCCGTGCGACCCGTCCAACCCGCTCGACCCCACGGGAGGCCGCTGCCTCTTCACGCTGGTGGACCGCGACAAGGACGGCCGCTTCACGGAGGCGGACAACCCGCCCATGCCCTTCGACGTGGCCCATCGCGCCGAGCTGGAGGAGTACCTGCTGGCGGCGGGGGACGGCTTCTGCGCCGGTGCCTTCGCGAAGCTGAAGAAGGCCTGGACGGGCACGGCCGCGCAGCGGGCCGAGTGCGTGGACACGCTCATCCGCTTCGTGCGCGGCGTGGACGTGTTCGACTACGACGGAGACCTGCTCACGGACGAGGACCGGCCGTGCTCGGGCAGCACGTCGCGCTCGTGCAAGCTCGCGGACATCTTCCACTCCACGCCGGTGACGGTGGACCCGCCCATCGAGCCCTTCCTGTGCACGCTGGGGCTGAGCGGGCAGTGCCTGTCCACGCTCTACGAGGACTTCACCGCCTCGGTGTCTTCGGAGACGTCCTGCGCCACGCCGGCCGCGGGCAAGCCCTGCTACGCGCCCACGCCGATGGATCCGCCGCGCGGCTCCAGCGCCAACCGCTTCGGGGCGTATGACGTGTTCCGCAAGGCGAACGCGAAGCGCGAGCGCATCGTGCTGGTGGGCTCCAACGGCGGCATGCTGCACGCCGTGCACGCGGGCACGTCGCTCGACCGGGACAAGAAGAGCGCCATCGACGACGTGCACGACCTGGGCACCGGCCAGGAGCTGTGGGGCTTCATCCCGCCGGACCTGCTGCCCAAGCTGGGTCTGATGATGAACGGCCACGAGTACTTCGTGGACGGCACGGCGATGGTGCGCGACGTCTGGGCGGACGGCTCCGCGAGCAGCACGGGCACGGACAACGGCGTGAAGGAGGCGGGCGAGTTCCACACGCTCGCCATCCTCACGGAGCGCTCGGGTGGCCAGCGCTTCGTCGCGCTGGACATGACGAACCCGCGCGAGATGTTGAAGCCGGACGGCAAGCCCTTCCGCTGGATGTTCCCCAACGCGTGCGAGCCGGAGGCGGCCATGGTGGGCCAGTCGTGGGCGAACTTCGCGCCCAAGCCGCCGCCCATCGGTCCGGTGCGGCTCGCCAAGGGCAACGCGCGCGGCTGGGAGGAGCGCTGGGTGGCGGTGCTCAACGGCGGTTACAGCGCGGACCTCTCGCGGGGCCGCGGGGTGTACATGCTGGATGCGTGGACGGGCGGCAGGCTGTGGTCCGCGGAGGCGCGGCCCGGTGCCTCCTCGGCGGATGCGTACTCGAGCGGGGTGCTCGACCGGATGCTGCCCATCGCGGCCGCGCCGGCGCTGGTGGACATCGGCAACGCGGAGAACGTGCAGATGGACCTGGATGGCTTCTTCGACACGCTCGTCGTCGGTGACATGGGCGGCCAGGTGTGGACGTTCCGCTTCCACGAGCCGGGCGTGCCGGGCGCGGATGGCCAGGTGGGCAACTGGTTCGGCGCGCGCTCGCTGGAGATGGCGCGCGGCAAGGCGTTCGAGAAGCAGCCCTTCTTCCACCTCGCCTCCACCGTGCGGCAGCCGGAGACGGGCTGGCTGCGCGCCTTCCTGGGCACGGGAGACCGGCGGAACCTGCGCTCCAAGGAGGGAACGAACTGCGGTCCGGATGACTTGCTGGCCTGCGTGCGGATGAAGTGCGACGTGGAGGCGGAGCTCACCGCCGACATCAACGGCCTGTTGCGCACGTCCGTCATCGAGTACGACAACGGCGTGCTGGTGAAGGACACCGGGGCCTTCTCGGGCTCGGCGTCGCCGGTGTGCTCGTCCGCGCGGATGGAGCTCACCCGCTTGCGCATCCGGTGTGACAAGGGCACGGCGCTCGGCAGCGGCTCCTACTACTTCCCCGCGCTGGGCGAGACGGCGCCCGCGAGCACCGACGCCGAGTGCGCGAAGGCGGGCGGCGAGTGGGCGTGCTCGCTGGCCTCGCTCCCCGCGGACTCGCACGGAGACCTGAACCTGGGCGCGGACGCAGGCAAGGTGCCGCACAACCGCTACTTCGGCTTCCACGCGTATGGAGGCTGGCAGCGCCACTTCGAGAGCGCCACCGACGCCATCGCGTTCGACCACAAGCGCGTGACGGACACGGCCTTCGACTGCGGCGCGGGTGTCGACTGCTCGCTGGTGGATGTCACCATCCCGGACAGCGCGTATGCGACGTACCTGCACCCGGAGCTGGGCACCCTGCGCTACGTCCCCACGAGCACGATGGCGTCGCTCCCGCGGGGCACGATGGAGGGGCCGGGCTGGTTCCTGCGGTATGGCGGCTTGCAGGAGAAGACGGCCGCGGGCTCGGCCGTGCTGGGCGGCATCGTCTTCTGGCCGAGCTTCTCGCCTCCCGCGGGGAGCACCGTCTCCGCCTGCAAGCTGTCGGGCGGAGGCGACCTCAGCCGCTCGTGGCAGGCGGACGTCATCACGGGTCTTCCGGACCAGGCGGAGGGCTTCCGGGTGACGGACAAGGACGGCAACCTGCTCGGGTACATGCCCGCCAAGACGCTGGATGCGTGGGCTCCGCCTCCGGAGCCGGCGGCCGTCGTCTCGGTGTCCTCGACGGGCGGCATCCGCTACGAGGTGGTGATGCCGGGCGTGGGACAGGCGCCTGTCAGCGAGACGTTGCGCGAGCGCAAGAACACCACGCCGGACATCTACTGGCTGGAGGTGCCGCGCAACCTGCACGTGTGCCGGCACGAGGACACGGGCACCTGCCCGTGAGACAGGGACGCCGGGTCAGGCTGTCGAGGGCCCGGCGTCCTCCCCGGCACTCAGGCCGCGCGGAACGCGCACCGTGAAGGTGGTGCCCTCCTCGCGGTGGGAGCACACCTGGATGTCGCCCTGGTGGGCGCGCACGAGGTGCTTCACGATGAACAGCCCCAGGCCGATGCTGCGCTGGGCGCTGTCCATCCCGGCCGCTCCCCGCTGGAGGGGCGCGAAGATGCGCTGCAGGTCCTCGGGAGAGATGGGTGACCCCAGGTTGTGCACGCGCAGTCGCAGGGTGTCCGCGTCGCCCTCGCAGCCCACGGTCACGGGGGTTTCGGACGGGCTGTATTGGAGGGCGTTGCTCAGCAGGTTCGTCAGGACCTGCGCCATGCGGTCGGCGTCCACCAGGCCCTCGCCGTCGCCCGAGCACTCCACCCGCAGCGTACGTCCGGGGTAGGCGAACTGCACTTCCTCCACCACCTGCCGGGTCAGCTCGTGCAGGTCCACAGGCTGGAGGTTGAGGGTGATGCCGCTGCCCATGCTGGCCTGGGTGAAGTCCAGCAAGTCCCTCACCATGCGCGTCATCCGCTCGGCGCTGCTGCGGATGCGCGTGAGCAGGCGCACCTGGGCGGCCGCGTCCCGGCCCTCCTTGCGCAGGCCCGACTCCGCCGCCAGGGTGATGGCGGTGAGCGGGTTGCGCAGGTCGTGGCTGACGATGCCCACGAACTGCTGCGCCAGCTCGGCCCGGCGCAGGGCGTCGGCGCGCAGGTTGCGCAGCTCGGTGATGTCCCGGCTCACCCCGATGAAGCCGGTGGGCGCTCCCTGGGCCGAGCGCATGGGGACGGTGCGGACGTTGATCCACACCTCGCTTCCGTCCTTGCGCCTTCCCAGCCACTCGCCCGTGCGCGCGCCGGTGGCGATGACGTGGGCGAGGCCCTCCGCCAGCTCCTGCTGGGACTGGCTCGGGTAGATGGCCACCAGGGACTGGCCCAGCATCTCCCCGGCCGTGTAGCCGAAGAGCTGCGTGGCTCCCTCGTTCCAGTAGGTGATGACGCCGGACAGGTCCGTGACGATGATGCTGTCCTGCACGTTGGCCAGGATGTCCACCTGCGTGCGCAGCTGGGCGTTGGCGGCCTCCAGGGCGGCGCGGGCCGCGCGCTCGGACTCCAGCAGTTGGGCACGCTCGCGGGCCACCTCGTGCGTGCGCAGCACGGTGCGCAGCGTGGCCACCAACTCCTCGGGCTCCACGGGCGCCACGAGGTAGCCGTCCGCGCCTCCCATCAGCCCCTGCGTCTTGTCCTGGGTGGTGGTGAAGCTGGCGGACATCTGGATGATGGGGATGGAGGCCGTGGCCGGGTCCCCCTTCAGCCTGCGGCTCACCTCGAAGCCCGTCAGGTCCGGCAGGCGCACGTCCAGCAGGAGGACATCGGGCGCCTCCCGGGCGAGCGTGAGAGCATCCGCCGCGTTGGCGGCTTCCCGGGTCCTGAAGCCCGCCAGCTCCAGCGTCCGCGCGAGCATGTACCGCTTGGCTTCATCGTCCTCGACGATGAGCACGACGGGGGAGGGGGGCTGGGGGGATGGGGTCTTTTCCATCTGTGCGCCCTCATACAACAGCGTTGCGCCTGCGTCCCAGCCCACCTGCCGTCCATTCCGCTTCACTCCCCGTGCTCCATTCTTGACGGAGGGGCCCGTGCCAGCGACCGTGTTGGGGTGAGCGCGCCCCCTGTTCCCCGCGCGCCCGGTTCCGGCCAGGCGCCTGCTTCCGATTCCGACGGCTCCGCGCTCCCCGCCGCCGAGCGGCTGCGGCTGTTGCTCGAGCACATGTCCGAGGCCTTCCTCTCGCTGGATGCGCGGGGGCGCGTGCTCGAGTGCAACGCGCGGGCGGTGGCGCTGTTCGGGGTGCCCGCCGAGCGGCTGTGCGGCCAGGAGCCGTGGACGGTGGTGCCCGCGCTGGCCGGCCGGACGCTGCACGGGCGGTTGTTGACGGCGCTCGAGACGCGCCAGCCCGCGCGCTTCCTCGCCTCGCTGCCGCCGCGCTCCTGGGTGGAGGTGTCCGTCGTGCCCGTGCGCGACGAGCTGTGGGTGCTCGCCTCCGACATCACCCAGCGCGAGGAGGCCCAGGCGCTGGTGGAGGAGGCGGAGAAGCGCTTCCGGCTGCTGGGCGAGCGCTTCCAGGTGGCGCTCGACTCCGCGCAGATGGCTGTCTGGGAGACGAACCTCACCACCGGCCAGGTGTTCCGCTCCGAGGGGCATGACCGGCTCTACGGCTACTCCGAGCCCCTCAAGGAGTGGACGCATGAGATGTTCCTGGCCTCGCTCCACCCGGACGACCGGGCGCGGGTGGAGGCGCAGGTCGCGGGCATCTTCTCCACCGACGTGCGGGCCTATACGTCCACCTACCGCACCCGGTGGCCGGACGGCACCTGGCACTGGCTCACCAGCCGCGCCACCGTGATGCGCGATGGCGAGGGCCGCCCCCTGGTGGTGCGCGGCGCCATGCTCGACATCACCGCGTTGAAGGAGACGGAGCTGGCGCTGCAGGAGGCGGTGCGCGTGCGCGACGACTTCCTGTCGCTCGCCAGTCACGAGCTCAAGACGCCGCTCACCGGCCTGTTGCTGCAGATGCAGATGGTGCGGCGGCTGGAGGCGGAGTCGCCCTCCATGTCCCTGGACTCCCCCAAGGTGCGGGCCCGGATGGAGGCCATCGATCGCTCCCTGCGGCGCCTGGGCCTGCTGGTGGACAACCTGCTGGACGTCGGGCGCATGCGCCAGGGCAAGCTGGACTTCCTCTTCACCCAGGGGGACCTGTCGGCGCTGGTGTCCGAACTGGTGGAGCGCACCCGCGACGAGGCACGGCTGGCGGGCGTGGCCCTCACCGCGGAGCTCGCCCCCGAGCTGGTGGGACGCTTCGACCGGCTGCGGCTCGAGCAGGTGGTGACCAACCTGCTGTCCAACGGCCTGCGCCACGGCGGCGGACATCCCATGGACGTGCGGCTGGAGCGGACCTCCGAGGGCGCGCGGCTGGTGGTGCGTGACGAGGGACCCGGCATCCCCGAGGCCGATCGCGAGCGCATCTTCGCGCGCTTCGAGCAGGTGCAGGGCGCGGCGCGCGCGGGCGGCCTGGGCCTCGGCCTCTTCATCGTGCGGCAGATCGTCGAGGGACACCGCGGCCGTGTGCATGTGGAGCCGGGCCCCGGCGGACGGGGCGCGGCCTTCGTGGTCGAGCTCCCTCTGTAACCGGGGCGCGCGTCCACGGATTCCCAGTGCCTTCGCCACCCGCACCGGGCGTCTCAGGAGTCCAGCCGAGCTGGAAAGTCAAGACGACACTGCGAACACTGCCTGTTGAGTGGAGTGCGATCAGCCGTCCTTTCGAGTGGGCGGGTTGCTTTCGTCCCTTCAGAGCGTTTCTGATCTGTACCGGAGTACCAGTCGTCCCACTCCAAGCCCCCCACGGAGGCAATCAACGCATGCAGCTCAACATCACCTTCCGCCAGTTCGGCTCGTCCGATGCCCTCAAGGAGTACGCGAAGGAGAAGGTCGAGCGGGTGAACAAGTACCTGGATAGGGCCGGTGAGGCCCACGTGGTGCTGTCGCTCGAGCGGCACCTGCACCACGCGGAGATCACCATCCACTCCGGCTCCTGGGTGCTGCGCGGCAGGGAGAAGAGCGAGGACATGTACGCGTCCATCGATCTCGCGATGGACAAGATCGAAGCGCAGCTGCGCAAGTACAAGGAGAAGATCAAGAACCACCACGGGCGCGAGCGCGTGCACCACCGCCAGGGGCTGGTGAACCAGCTCAAGGTGCGCCACAAGGTCTTCGAGCTGCCCGAGGAGATGATGGAGGAGGCCGCGCCCCCCGCGCCGTCGGCCCCGAGCACTCCGGCGACCGAGCAGCTCGCGCAGTCCACCACGCGCATCGTGCGCACCTCGGAGATCACCGTGAAGCCCATGCCGGTGGACGAGGCGGTGATGCAGATGAACCTGATGAACCAGGACTTCTACGTCTTCCAGCACGCCACCACGCACGAGGTCTGCGTGCTGTACCGGCGCAAGGAGGATGGGCAGTACGGCCTCATCGCGACGCACGGCTCGGCGCCCGCGCCCACTGCGGGCTGACGCCCGGCACGCGCCGCCGCCCTTCCGCTCCTCATTACTGGAGTGGTGTGGCGGCGGGTGCGGCGGGTGCGGCGGCGGTCCGCCGGGGCACCGGCGAGTCCAGTCCGTGACCGAAGGCGAGCCGGCTCAGTCCCACGGGGAGCCGGCCCGGGGTGCCGATCTCCCCGAAGAGGGCGGCGGCGGCGGCCTCGGTGGCGGCGGGCTGGTACGAGTAGATGGCCAGCACGGCCCGGGCCTCGTCGGCTTGCTCGGCGAGGTAGGGCAGGCCCATGGACACCACCAGCACCGGGCGTCCGGTGGCGGCGGCCATGGTGACGAGCTCGAGCTGGCGTGAGTTGATCATCCCCACCACCACCACGTCCGAGGCGAGCGCCAGGCGGCGGGCCTGCTGCCGGAGGATGGCGCGGCGGGCGTGGGTGGGCCAGGCGGGCACGTCGAGCACCTGGGCGCCCGGCACGCGCTCGAGGATGGCCTCGCCCAGCGAGCGCTCGGGGGTGATGAGGCCCAGGCGCGTCCCGGGCGAGAGCGGGAAGTGCTTGCCGTCGGTGCGCAGCAGGGTGACGGCGGCACGGGCGATGCGGTGGGCCACCTCGGCGTTCTCGGGAGAGGGTGGGGTGGCCAGGCGCTCCTCCAGGCGGGGCTGGGGCTCGAAGAGGCCGCGGCGCAGCTTGGCGGTGAGGATGCGGCGCACGGCCCCGTCCAGCCGCGCCGGGGGAAGCTCTCCGCTCCAGGCCGCGCCCATGAGGGCCTCGTACACCTCCGTCTTCTTCTCCGCGCGCCAGGGGACGAGCACCATGTCCGCGCCGGCCCCCACCGCCATGACGGCGGCCCGGCCCACGCCGTAGCGCTGGGCGATGGCGTCCATCTCCAGCTCGTCGGTGAGCACCAGCCCGTCGAAGCCGAGCCGCTGGCGCAGCAGCCCGTCCAGCACCTGGGGGTGGACGGTGGCGGGCATGTCGTCGCCGGTGAGGCCGGGCACGGCGACGTGGGCCGTCATCAGCCCGTCCAGGCCGTCCTGGATGACGGCGCGGAAGGGCTCCATCTGGGCGAGTACCTCCTCGCGCGACTCGCGCATGACGGGCAGGGCGGTGTGGCTGTCGGCGTCGGTGGAGCCATGGCCGGGGAAGTGCTTGGCGACGGTGACGAGCCCCGCGTCCTGCTGGCCGCGCACGAAGGCACGTCCCAGCTCGGAGACGAGCGGCACCGAGTCCCCATAGGAGCGGATGCCGATGACGGGGTTGCGCGGGTTGAGGTTGACGTCCAGCACGGGCGCCAGGTTCATGTTGAAGCCCAGGCGCTTGAGGTCCTCCCCCTGGGCGAGTCCCGCGGCGTAGGCGAGCTCCGCCGAGCGGGTGGCCCCCAGCGCCATGTTGCCCGGCAGCACCACCACGCCGTCGCGCACGCGCACCACGTTGCCCCCCTCCTGGTCCAGCGCGAGGAAGGGGGGAATGCCGTCGGCGAGCAGCCGGCGCAGGCCGTCGTTGAGCCGGGCCACCTGCTCGCCGGTGGCGATGTTGCGCTTGAAGAGGCACACCCCGCCCACCCGGCGGCCGCGCACCAGCGCCTCCACGGACTCGTCCACCTCGGTGCCGCCAAAGCCCACCATCATCAACTGGCCCACCTTGTCCTCGACGGACAGGCCGGCCATGAGGCGCTCGACGCGGGCTTGGAGCACCTCGTCCGCCGAGGGCGCCACTGGCATGGGCTCTTCCCCGGCGGGGAGCGGGGGCGCGCCGGGCCCGGCGGCCTCGGGGGTGCCCGAGGTGGTGGCACAGGCCCCGAAGCAGAGGACGAGCAGCAGGAGGAGCGCGCGGAGGGGCCGGGGGAACACGGTGGCGCCGCAGCCTAGACGAGCCCCTGGCACCCTCCATTTTCTGGCCGGAGAAGTTGAAGGAGGCCGTTGGCTCAGGGCTTCAAGGGCCGCAGGAGGCCGGCCCTGTCCAGCAGCACGTGAACGCGCTGGGCGAGCTCGACGTGCTCGGGGTTGGCTGGCGTGAGGCGCTCGGGAGTGAGGACGATGAGCGCTCCCTTGTCCTCCACCGGCTCGATGCGCACGGGGGCTGGGAGAGGTGGCACCGTGCCCCGGCTGCGCGGGAAGTACATGATCCAGCCGACGAACGTTCCCGCTCTACCGGTGGGGGTAACCTTTTCACGGAGCATCGATGAGGTGGCGATGGCGGAGTCCGGCTCCCAGGCCAGCACCATGCTCCGTACGAGTCCGGTGAGAACGGGCACGGTCAGTACCCGCTCCGCGTTCGGCCCTCGGGTTGGCAGGTTGCACACACAGACGTTGCTCACCGCTTCGGAGTAGGCGCCGCACGCGAAGTTGAAGCCGCTGTCTTCGTAGTCGACGCACACTCCATTCCACGCCCAGACGGAGTAACCGAGGTCCTCGAATTGCCGATCCCTGCCCCGGCGAATGAGCTTCTCCAACGCCGCGCGAGTGGGCTCGATGGGGCGCTTCAGTGCATCCCTGCGCGACCTGCCCTGTTGGAACCAGCGGGAGAAGGACGGGTCGACCTTCGCCATGGAGGCCAGGAAGATTTCCGCCCGCTGGGCGCACTCCTCTGGCGTCTCCTTCCGCGGTCCCCAATAGGCCCCCGCATAGTACGAGTCGATTCTCTGGAACGTCTCGGGCATGGGCAATGCTTCTTCTTACAAGGGAGGGGTATAGACCACTTCGATTCCCATCACTGTGTTTTGCTCGAACAAGCGTCGGATGGCCTCGGCGGTCTTCTCCTCCGCGATGTGCCACCGGATGGGGATACCTGTCTCCTTGGTGACCCTGAGCTGCCGCTTGGCCTGGTTGACGAGATCCTTCGCGCCCGAGTTCTTGAACCAGGTCTTGGGGTCCAGAGCGTCGAGGAACTTGTTGGCAAAACCGGGCCCCTTGGCTTCCAGCAACACACCGTTCTTGAAGCCGTCGAACCTGACACCTCCGGCCTTGGTGCTCATGCCACCGACCCAGTAGGACTCGTCCGCCGCATGCCCCGTAATCTGCTCCTGGTAGGCGCGGGCTCGTGCGGACATGGCCTCATTGGCGGGGCCCCACTGACCCGGCTCCGGAGCAGGTGAGGGCGTCTGCTCACCCGCGTTGGCCCGCTGGAGGATGATGGCCGCCCCCGGCCCGCCACTCAGCACCGTGGCCACCTTCCCCACCGGCACCGCGATGCGTTCCACCACCAGCGCGCCCTCGGCCGAGAGCGACAGCACCGGCACGGTGGCTTCCGCGCCCTCGAACGCCTGCGCCAGCGTGCGGGTGGTGCCTCCAGCGGCGCCAAAGGTGACGATGAGGTGGGTCGTCAGTTTGGAGAACGCCTTCACCTGCTCGCCCCGTGTCATGTACCGCAAGCGCTCCAGGTACTCGGGAGAGGAGGCGATGAGGGCCGCCACGCCCGCTGGAAGGTGTCGCAGTGCCGCGATGCTGTCCGAGGGGCGGGTCAGCAACTGGCCCATGGCGTGGTACATCTCCACGAAGGACTCCTCCGCCCCGTCCAGCGTACGGCCGACGTAGTCGGCGTCGTCGTACACCTCGGCCAGCGGGGGCCTGCTCATGACGGGACGCAGTTGCGTGTCCGCCTGCCGGAAGACCCACCTGTCTCTGGTGTAGAAGTGGCCCAACTCGAAAGGGCCAGCGCGGAACGCATTGTCCTTCCACTCCACCGGGCCCACCTTCTGCTGCGTGCGTCCGTTGAGTGTCCACGCGAGGTAGCCGTCCGGCCGCAGCACGGCCACGGTGTTGAATCGCTTCACCCGGCGCAGCAACTCCTCACGGGAGACTTCCCCGCCCTCCAGGACCTCGCGCAGCAGGTGGCCCACGGCCATACGTGGCGGGAACGAGCCCAGGGTCACCGGCTTACGCAGCAGGATGGCAAGCACCCGGGCCGCCTCCGGGGGCGTGAGGGGCGAACCTCGCGGGGGTAGATCGTTGAAGTTGTCCAGGCCCGCGAGCGCCAGCAACTGCTCGAAGGTGTCCACCTGCACGGCACCGCTTGTCACCGTGCGCACGGCCATTCCTGGTGGGCTCGCCAGGGCCACCTCGGTGCCTGGTACATACTCACCCCGGCGCTGGTACAGCCGCGCTGACTCGTGCGGGCCATGCGCCAGGGGAAATCCATGGCCGGGGGTTGGTGCCACCGAGGCGCAGGCGGTGGCCAGCACGGCGGCGCCCAGCAGTAGGGTCATCCACCTCCACACCAGTTCAGCGGACAGGGTGCACCTCCAGCAGGTGCGGCATTCTGCCCACAGCCGGGAACAGACGTGTGTTGCCCTGGCCACCGGCTTCAGCACGCAGGAGGCGACAGGGAGACTCTACCTCGGGAGTCTGGCGGCGCGCATGACCTGTCGCCTCTCCTGCTCCGCCCGGACATGGCGGCACACCCACGGCCCGGCCCTCGTCCCGGCGACCCGGAGTGAAAACCCCGCGGCGGCTCGCGGGCGCCCCGGTCCCTTCGGCTACCGTGCAGATGGCGGATGAATCCACCTGGATGAGGACAAGGCAGGCAGGCGACCCTTGCGCGAAAGAAGGGTCAGGAGTAATTGCCCGCCTAGGCAGCGCCACCGCGGGAGCGCCAGCTTGCGAATCTCCGAGTTCCTCAGCCCAGAAGCCCTGATCGCGGACCTCCAGGCCCGCGACAAGCAGGCGGTGCTGCGCGAAATGAGCGCGGTGCTGGCCCGGGCCCATCCCTCCTTGAAGGAGGAGCGCCTCGTGGAGGTGTTGCGCGAGCGCGAGAAGCTCGGCTCCACCGGCATTGGCGAGGGCGTGGCCATTCCCCACGGCAAGCTGCCCGGGCTGGGCAACCTGGTCGCCGCCTTCGGCGTGTCGCGTCAGGGCGTGGACTTCGAGGCCATCGACGGCAAGCCCACCCACCTCTTCTTCGCCCTGGTCGCCCCGGAGAACAGTGCCGGTGTCCACCTCAAGGCACTGGCGCGCATCTCGCGTCTCTTCAAGAATCCCCGCTTCCGCGCCTCCATCCTCGAGGCCACCTCGGCCGCCGACATCCACGCGCTGATCGTCCAGGAAGACGCCCGGCCCTGAAGCCGGGTCCCCGGCCGCTCAGCGCGGAGTGGGTGCCGCCCCGCTCCCCGGGCTCTCCAGGAGGATGGTGACGGGGCCGTCGTTGACGAGCGCCACCTTCATGTCCGCCGCGAAGATGCCCGTGCCCACCGTGAGGCCGCGGGCGCGCAGCACCTCGCAGACGCGCTCGTAGAGGGCCTTGGCGCCCGCGGGCTCCATGGCGTCGATGAAGCTGGGCCGCCGGCCCTTGCGCGCATCTCCGTAGAGGGTGAACTGGCTCACGACGATGAGCTGCCGCGAGGTGTCCTCCAAGGACAGGTTCATCTTGCCCGCCGCGTCCTCGAAGATGCGCAGCGTGGCGAGCTTCTCCGCCATCCACGCCACGTCCGCTTCCGTGTCGCCCTTGCCCACCCCCAGCAGCACGAGCAGCCCCGGGCCCACCTGGCTGACGCGCTCGCCGTTGACGGTGACGGAGGCCTCGAGGACCCGCTGGACCACTGCCTTCATATCGTGCTCACTCCCAGGAGAAGTCGTACGTGCCGTCGAGCGGGGCCACCTGCTGGCCGCGCACCTTCACGTGCCTCACTCCATACTCCGTGAGGAGCTTCTCCAGCACGCCCTCGTGGTACTCCACCGGCAGGAAGCTGCGCCGGATGAGGAGCTGGCCGCGCGCCGGCCCGTGCCACGTCACCGTCCGCTCGCCGTAGCTGGCCGCCACCCGGTAGAGGGTCTGCACCCCGCCCAGGAACAGCCGGATGTCCTGGCCGGCCATCAAGCGCACCGCGTTGCCCACCGGCGAGCCCAGGAAGTCCGCCGTGGCCTTGCGGCCCAGGGCCCGGGCCGCCTCCTCGGGTCCGCCGTACCGGCCGCTCAGCTCGTGCACCGCCGCGCCACTCAGCCGCACCAGCCGGGCGATGGGGTAGTTGAAGAAGCTCACGAAGCCCTGCCCCTCGAGCACCTGCTGGCAGCGGGCCAGCGCGGCCTCATCCCCGAGCGAGCGCACCGCCTCCAGCATGCTGGTGAAGAACAGCCCGCGCGCGGTGTCCTGGGGGGTGGCCAGCTCGAGGCGCCGCTCCCACTCCCGGTCCCAGCCGCCCGGGGCCCCGTCTTCCCTGCTGGTGTCGGGGCGCGTGCTCATGGCAGAGGGCGGGCCTGGCTGATTGTCTGCCCGGCGAGGGAACAACCGGAGGGCCTCGAACGTATCCAGGGCGGACCTCCCCAGGCAAATCCGCCTGCCCTCGGGGCGGACATCCCAGGAGTGCCCAGATGACCTGCCCGAGGGTGTGACATAGGATGCGCGACCGCATGACTGTTCAGCGACCGTGTCGCACCTGTGGGGGGACTCTTCCGGAAGGGGCAATGGAATGCCCCCGCGACGGAACCCCCGTGTCCATCGAGTCCCATCCGGACGAGAAGACGGTGCTGCGCGCCGCGCCCACCGGCCCCATGGAGGAACGGTTCCCCTCCTCGGACGAGCCGGAGGCGGCGTGGGAGTCCACCGTCCGCAAGGACATCATGGTGGGACAGCGCATCGGCGAGTACGTGGTGCGCCGGCGCATCGGCAGCGGCGGCATGGGCGTCGTCTACGAGGGCGAGCACCCGGTCATCGGCCGCAAGGTCGCCATCAAGATCATCCGCCCGGACTCCTCGGAGGGCGTGCGCGCGAGAGACCTCGTCGGCGAGGCCCGCGCGGTGAGCGCCATCCGCCACCGCGGCATCATCGACATCTTCGGCTTCGGCACGCTCCCGGGCATCGGCCAGTACCTGGTGATGGAGTACCTCAACGGCCGGCCGCTCGATGAGGTCATCCTCGACCGGGCGCCGATGCAGCCCTCCGAGGTCATCCGGCTCATCATCGAGGTGCTCGGCGCGCTCTCGGCCGCGCACGCCGTGGGCGTCATCCACCGCGACCTCAAGCCGGGCAACATCTTCCTCGTGCTGGAGTCCAACGGCTCCGAGTACGTGAAGGTGCTCGATTTCGGCCTCGCCAAGCAGGGCACCACGCCCAACGGTCCCACGCCGCAGACGCGCGCGAGCATGATCGTCGGCACCCCGGAGTACATGGCCCCGGAGCAGGCCTGTGGCCAGCCGGTGAGCCCGCGCACGGACCTGTACGCGGTGGGCATCATCCTCTTCGAGATGCTCACCGGACGGCTGCCCTTCCGGGGCGACTCGCCCATGCACGTGGCCATCCAGCAGGTGCAGGCCCAGCCGCCCTCGCCGGACTCGCTGGTGGAGGGTCTGCCGCAGGAGCTCAATGACCTCGTGCTGCGGCTGTTGGCGAAGGAGCCCGAGCAGCGGCCCGCCTCGGCCGAGGCGGTGGCGCGCGAGCTGAAGACGATCGCCCGCACGCTGGCCGTGGACATGACGCAGCTGGCGGGTTTCGCCCGGACGATGCCGGAGCCCGAGCCCGTCTCGCGCCCCGCTCCGCGGCAGGAGGCACCCGCGCGGACCGCGCGCCCGGCGGCCCCGGCTCCCGCGGAGACGGTGGAGGCCCCGAAGGCCGTCACCGGCTCGCGCCAGGCCGTCACTTTGCCGGAGACCGAGGCGACCGAGGCGGCATCCGTGCCCGGTGCCCGCCCGGCGCCGGTGGCGCGGCCCCAGGCACGTCCCCAGGCCGCGCGCCCGCAGGCCGCCGCTCCCCGGACTCCGCCCACCACCGAGGTGGTTCCGGTCCAGGTGCCGCGCGCGCCCGTTGCGTCCAACTCCCGCATGCAGCTGCTGATGGGGGTGGGGCTGGCGGCGGTCCTCCTGGGGGTGGGGGTGGGGGTGGTTGTCTCCAAGGGCGACAGTGGCCCGGCCGGACCGGAGGTGACGGGGACGGCCGCGTCGAAGGACCCGGCGGCCGGGACCGGCTCGACGCCGCGGCCCCTGCCCACCCCGCTGGACTCCCCACCCGGGGTCGAGACGCCCGAGCAGCCGGAGACGCCGCCCACCCCGCAGCCCGTGGTCACGTCCTCGGACCCGGTTCCCGAGAAGACTGGGACGAATTCCGAGCAGCAAAATGCGACTTCTGTCACGAAGCCCCGTTCTACTACCGGAACCTTCCAGCTCATCTCGGGGTGTTGGGCAGATGTGTACATCGACGGCAAGCTCCGGGGACGCGCGCCGATCCGGCCTGTCACGCTGAGCGCGGGCACCCACAAGCTCAGTCTGATCGGCAATCCCAAGATCAAGAACCATCGGACAGAGATCCAGATCCCGGAAGGGGATAAGTTCGAGTACACCGCCCCGTGTCAGCCCGCCGGGTAAAGAAACGCTCTTTCATCTCAGGAGCCGTCATTCCCCATGTTTCCGCGTTCGCTCTTGCTGCTGGTGTTGCTCCTCCCCCTGACGACCTGGGCGGCGCAGCTGCCGGGCATCCGGCTGTATCAACGGGGCGAGTACGCCAAGGCGAGCCGCACGCTGAAGCAGGAGATCAACAACCCCCGGCGTAGCGAGGAGGAGCGCGCCCTGGCGCGCGTCTACCTCGCCGCCTCGTTGATGGCGCTCGAGAAGGAGGACGAGGCGTACGAGCAGCTCGAGGAGCTGGTCCGTATCTACCCGGAGCAGCGGGTGGATCCCGCCCTCTTCCCGCCGGAGCTGGTGGAGCTGGAGCTGAAGGTGCGCGAACGGCTGAACGCCGAGCGGCTGCGCCAGGAGGCCGAGCAGGCCGAGCTCAACCGGATTGCCGCCGCCGAGGAGGCCGCGCGGCGCAAGCGGGAGCAGGAGGAGGCGGCCCGGGACAGGGTGACGGATGGGTGGCCGCGGGAGGAGCCTCAGGGTCCGGTGTCCGCCGCCCCGCCCGCTTCCCCCTTCCGGCTGCGTCCGGAGGCCCTCGTCTTCAGCGATGTCTCGGGGTTCATTCCGCCCACGAGCAGGTCCTCCATTGGCTTCGGGCTGGGGCTCAGCGCTGGCATCGGGATGTTCGACGGGAGCGCGCGGGCGCTCATCGGCAATCGGAGTCTCGGGGTGGAGCTCGACGCGGGCCTTCTCTTCGGCAACGGTGCCTTCCAGCCTCGGCTGGGCCTGCGGGGGACGGTGGTGCCGTTCTTCGAGGGAGGCGGCATCGCGATCGGGGGCGGGGGATCCTTGGGAGCACGGCTGGCGCTCTCCCCGGCATTCACCGCGCTGGTGGACGTGAGCTACCAGGGGTTCGCCGTTCCCGAGAACCAGCAGTCCGCTTACAGGTCCTTCGTGGTGGTGGGCTCGGCGGGCCTGGGCTTCAACCTGCTCTAGGGCACGGCAGGTGGCCCGGAGCGTTGAGCCTCCGGGCCGCTCCGGGCTTCAATCCGCTGTTGTTTTCCAAGGGGAACTCCCATGCAGCGTCGTGTGCTCGGGCTGTTGGCCGCAGCCGGTGTCGTCCTCGTGTCATGGGGGGCGGTGAGCCAGCCCGGGTTCCTCTCGGCGCCGGCTCCGGCCGGGTCCCCCCAGCGCCTCCGTACCTCCTTCCGGCCGGGCATCGTGCCGGCGTCCGAGGGAGCCACGGAGGCCTATGTGCTGCGGCACGGGAGTGCCAGCGCCCTCTTCACCGACAGCGGCGTGCGGCTGCGTCTGCCCTCCCGTACCCAACCGGTGCGAGAGCTGGGCTGGAGCGTGGCGGGCGCGCGTGCGGTGCGGCCCCAGGCGGAGAAGCCGCGCGAGGCGGCGTTTCTCCAGCGGGAGGTGTCTGGCTACGGCGGGCTGCGCTATCCGGGGGTCCGGCCGGGCGTGGACCTGTGGTTCGAGGAGCATGCCGAGGGCGTGGAGTACGGCTTCCGGGCCGGGCGCGGGGCGGACCTGAAGCGGGTGGAGCTGGAGTACGCGGGGGCGAGCGAGGTGCGGGTGGTGGAGGAGGGGCGGGCGCTGGAGGTGGTCCTGGAAGAGGGCGTGCTGCGCGAGCAGGGGCTGCACTGCACGCAGGAGGGGGCGGGGGGCACTTCGTATGCGGTGGCGTGCCGGTTCACGGACGCACGCCCGGTGGGGCGGGAGCGCTGGGCGTACGCCATCGAGGTGGATGTGGAGGAGTCGGAACGCCCGGTGGTGGTGGACCCGGTCATCCTCTGGAACAACTACCTCGGCGGCTCTCGGGACGATGAGTTCGGGGGCATGGCGGTGACCGACGCGGGGGAACTCTTCGTCGTCGGGACGCTCATGCAGCAGGACCTCGGGCCCGACCCCATCACCATCGATGGGTTGCCGATGGTGAGTCCAACCTCGAAGGCCGTGCTCGTCGGCAGCTTCCACGCGGATGGCGGGTTCAGGGCGTGGCGGGCCTTGCACGGGGGCGGCGAAGACATCGGCCGATCCGTCACCATCGGCAAGGACGGCATGCTGTACATCGCGGGTGACACCACGTCGAATGTCTTCCCGGGCCTCGACTACTGCCTCAACCACGGTGCGGGTGAGCCGCGCAACAAGGATGCCTTCGTTGCCCAGTTCGATCCCGTGGAGTTCAGGTTCCGAGGCATCTACCTCGTGGGGACGACGGCTGGGGACGAGATCGCCCACGGCATCGCCACCGGGCTGGATGGCCGCCTCTTCCTCGTGGGGCAGACCACCTCTCCGGCGTTCCCCAGCGACACCATCCCGACTCCGGATGGGGGCTGGGATGGGGGCGAGGATGCGTTCGTGGCGCGGCTCCTTCCCTCCGTCCCTCCGGATGGGGGGCTCACGTGCCCCGGTAGCCCCTTCGCCGCCACGTTGGAGTGGTCCATCGTGGGGCGCGGGACGCATGACGATGTCACCTACGCGGTCACCGTGGATGAGGCGGGCAAGGTCTACGTCGCGGGCAAGTCGGCCTCCGCGGTCAGGATGCTCCCGGCGGGCTCGATCACACGGCCGCACGCGGGGGACGCGGGCAACGACGACGTCTTCGTCGCGCGAGTGGACCCGGATGCCGGTACGGTCGAGAAGAGCCTCTACCTGGGAGGCCTGGGGAACGAGGAGGGGCGTGCGCTCGCGCTCAAGGGGCCCGGCAGTACCAGCCTCTTCGTGGGTGGGACGACCCGCTCGGCGGGCTTCCCGCTGAGCACGGGCTCCGGCGTCTCCGTGTCCGATGCCTTCGTGGTGGCGCTCGACAAGGACACGTTCGGCGTGAAGGGCTCGAGCACCTTCGGAGGCGCCGAAGGAGATGACGAGGGGCTGGCACTGGCCGTCGATCGGAGCGCCACGGCCGCCGGGAAGAACATCGTCTACCTGGGGGGAAGGACCACCTCGGTGAATGACTTCCCGTTCGTGGCCGCCTTCGACACGAGGTTCGGCGCGGGCCCTACCGAGGGGTTCGTAGCCCGGCTGGAAGTGGATGCGGGCGCTCCCTCGTGGTCGACGCTGCTGGGGGGCGAGGCGGATGACGCGGTGCTCGCCCTGAGCAATCAGCCCCTGGGGCGCCTGCTGGTCGGCGGCACCACCACCTCCAGTGACCTGGCTCCGGGCACGAGCGGCGGGAGAGAGCCAGGGGGCGGGAGCGACCTGTTCCTCCTCCAGGTGGATCTCCCCGCGGACGGGGGAACGCAGCCCGGCGAGGACGCGGGGACGGATGCGGGCGAGGACGCGGGGACGGATGCGGGCGAGGACGCGGGGACGGATGCGGGCGAGGACGCGGGCCCGCTCCGGTCTCCCCTGGGTTGGTCCTGCGGTGCCAGTGGGACCAACGGTGGGCCGGGTGCCCTCTCGCTCGGCATCCTCGCCGGGCTGGCGCTGCTTGCTCGTCGCCGCAAGCAGGCGGACCACCCTGGATGAGGGGGGGCCCCTGATTCGTTCTCTTTGTAGGGGGGCTGCCGTGTCTCATCGTTCGTTCGGTGTGGTGGCCGCAGCCGCGGCGATCCTCGTGTTGTGTGGTGGGGCGATGGGCCAGCGCGGGTCTTCCAGCGCTCCCGCCATGGTCCAAGCGCCGGCTCCGCTGAAGGCGCCCGTCTTCCGGCCGGGCATCGCTCCGGTGCACGCGGGCTCGGAGGGGCGGTACGAGCTGCGGCACCTGCACTCCCGCGCGCTCTTCACCGACAGGGGCGTGGAGCTGCGCCTGCCCTCGCGTCTCCAGGAGTCACGTGCCCTGGGCTGGAGCGTGGCCGGCGGGCGTGCGGTGCCGCCCCTGGCGGAGAAGCCCCGGGAGGCGAAGCTCCACCGCTTGTTGGGGCCGGAGGAGTCCTGGGAGCGCGAGGTGCCCACCTACGGAGGGCTGCGCTACCCGGACGTGCTGCCCGGGGTGGAGCTGTGGTTCGAGGAGCGTGCCGAGGGCGTGGAGTACGGCTTCCGGGCCGAGCGCGGGGAGGACTTGCGGCGGGTGGAGCTGGAGTACGCCGGAGCGCGGGAGGTGCGGGTGGTGGAGGAGGGGCGGGCGCTGGAGGTGGACCTGGGCGAGGGCGTGCTGCGGGAGCAGGGGTTGCACTGCGCGCAGGAAGCAGCGGACGGGAGCATGAAGGCGGTGGGTTGCCGCTTCGCGCACGCGCGGCCCGTGGGCCAGGAGCGGTGGGCGTACGCCATCGAGGTGGACGTGGAGGACCCCGGGCGTCCGGTGGTGGTGGATCCGCTCGTGCTCTGGAACACCTATCTGGGGGGCCGCGGCGGGAACTACAACGAGCTCCGGGCCATCGAGCAGAACAGCACGGGGGATGTCTTCATCGTCGGGACCACCGACACGCCTCCGGCCAGCCCGCCCCTGGATTCGAGCCGTTCGTTCGGTGGCCTCGGGGGTGTCTCCGATGTGCTCGTCGCGAGGTTCAACCGGGACGGTGGGCTCGTCTGGTCGGCGGTGCTCGGCGGGGGCGGCGGTGATCTCGGCATGGGGCTGGCCATCGGTGACGCGGATGAGCTGTACATCGCGGGCAGCACGGGCTCTCCGGACTTCCAGCAGCCGTTGTCCGATGGGGGAACGGCGAGCAGCCCCACACTGGGCTCGGTGGATGGCTTCGTCGCGCGGCTCGACCCCACCGGAACGCAGCTCGGCTGGTTCGTGCGCCTGGGCGGAAACAACGTGGATTACGTCAACGGCTTGCTCCGGACCCCGGACCACCAGCTGTACGCCATCGGGTACACCAGCTCGACCAACATCCCGAATCTCCAGGGCGTCACGGATCCCACCATCCGGGGGGAGGAGGGGTTCATCTCCCGCATCAACCCCGACGTGACCCCCACCGCGCCGCTGTGGACCGTGCTCGTCCAGGGGCCGGGGAACGAGTCCCTGTCCGGGCTCGCGCACGACACCGGCTCGCTCTACGTCACGGGACGCACGGCCCCCGTGTCGGGGGGCTCGCAGGATGCGCTCGTCGCCGTCATCGATGGGATCGGGACCCTGGCGCCCAGCATCGTCAAGCGGTTCACCCTGGGGGGAACCGGGTTCGACGATGGGCGTGCCGTGCGCATCGGAGGTGCACCCACGCAGCGGGAAGTGCAGGTGTTCGGGACCACCGAGTCGAAGGATTTCGCCGGGGGAGCCAAGGGCGGTTCCGATGTCTTCGTGGCGACGTACCCGACCTATGCGTCCAACAGCGCCATGCCCCAGCAGAAGCTGGGGCTGCTGGGCAGCACCGCCGGAGGGGAATACATCTGGAGCCTGACGGCCGATGACTCCGGCAGGGTCTACATCGGCGGCACGACCACCTCGATCCTGGGCCTGGCCACCAGCGAGGCCTTCGAATCCACCTACTCCGGGGGGATCTGGGATGGGTTCGTGGCGAGGGTCAACCTCGATGCGCAGCCCGTGCTCGAGTGGGCTTCGTACGTCGGAGGAGAGGGCGAGGAACAGGTCTATGCGCTGCACGTCGACAGACTGAACCCGGCGCGGCTGCTGTTCGGTGGTTCCACCAACTCGGTGGCGCTGATGTATTCGGACGCGGGCTACGACACGTCCCCGAATCTCGATGCCATCTATGAGATGTTCCTGATGACGGTGGACCTGGATGCCCCGACGCCGGTGCCGCCAGGGCCCGACGGGGGAACGCCTCCAGATGGAGGAATGCCGCCGGATGCCGGGGCGCCGGGTCCGCTGCGGTCCCCGGTGGGCTGGTCCTGTGGTTCCAGCACCAGCGGCGATGGGCCGGCGGCGCTCGCGCTCACCGCGTTGGCCGTGCTGGTGGTGCTCGTCTCCCACCGCCGGAGGCTGCGCGCCTGAGTGCCCGGCATTAACCTCCTCGGCGCGGAGGAGACAGGCACATGGCGAATGCGACGGGCACGGCGCTCGTGACGGGTGGCAACCGGGGGATTGGGCTCGAGGTGTGCCGGCAGCTCGGCCGGCTCGGCATGCGGGTGCTGCTCACGGCCCGGGACATCGCCGAGGGCGCCAAGGCCACCGCGGCCCTGCACTCCGAGGGGCTGGACGTGACCTTCGAGCCGCTCGACGTCACGTCCCAGGAGAGCCTCGACAACCTGGTGGACCGGCTCGAGCGCCAGGGCACGCGGCTCGCGGCGCTCGTCAACAACGCGGCCATCGCCCTGGCGGGCTTCGACGCGAACGTCGCCGAGCGCACCGTCGCGGTGAACTTCTTCGGAGCAATGCACGTCACCGAGCGCCTGCTGCCGCTGATGGAGGAGCACGGCCGCATCGTCATGGTGTCGAGCGGGGTGGGGGAGCTGGAGGGGTTGTCGCCCGCGCTCCGCCAACGCTTCGACCCGCCCCCGCCCAAGGAGGAGCTGGCCGCGCTGCTGCGGGCGTTCGTCGACGACGTGCGCAGCGGCCAGTACGCGCAGAAGGGCTGGCCGGGCTCGGCCTACCGCGTCTCGAAGGTGGGGCTCAACGCGCTGACGCGCCTGCTCGCCGAGGAGGTGAAGCCGCGTCACCTTCTCGTCAACGCCGTCTGCCCCGGCTGGGTGAAGACGCGCATGGGGGGCGCGCACGCACCGCGCGGGGTGGAGGAGGGCGCGGACACCATCGTCTGGGCCGCAACGCTTCCCCCGGATGGCCCCTCGGGTGGGTTCTTCCGCAACCGCCGGTCCATTCCCTGGTAGTCAGCCGCGCGCGAGCACCCCCGTCCCTGGCTTGTCGGAGGCCCTCTCACTCCACCGGCACGCCGCCGCCATGTCGGCACGGGTGGGTAGGCTCCGCCCTCGGGAGAAACGCCTGCCCGCCTGCCCGTTTTTCTCACGAAGCGAACACTGGTCCACAGATTGGGTAACGCTTTGCCGCCTGGTGGAAGGCCGGGCGCCCAAGAGGGCGGTTCCAGTGGCGTGTCTCCCTTGCCGCCCCCCCCTCCCCCTCCCATAATGGCCCTCACTTTTCCCGGAGAGCACGTGCAGGTCCACCGAGCCAGAACACTCTTGGCCGTGACGGTCGCCATTTTCGTCACGTTTCCGCGCGTTGGCGTCGCCGCGCCGGACGACAAGAAGCGCGCGGAGCGCGAGGCCCTCAGGGCTTCGCTGATGCAGGTGCTCCAGCGCGAGCCCCTCAACGCCAGCCGCGTGGCCGTCCACATGATGAGCCTCGATGACGGCAGCGTGGTGTTCAGCCACAACGCCGATGAGCTGCTCAATCCCGCTTCCAACGTGAAGCTCGTCACCTCGGCGGCGGCGCTCGCCACGCTGGGGTCCGAGTACCGCTACGAGACCGAGTTCCTCGTCGAGGCCGAGTCCGATGGGCTCAAGGCCAAGACGCTCTACGTGCGCGGCAAGGGGGACCCGTCCATCACCACCGAGCGCCTCTACGGCATGGTGGGGGAGCTCTTCCACACCGGCCTGCGCGAGGTGCAGGACATCATCGTGGACGACTCCTGGTTCGACGCCGAGCGCACGCCGCCCGGGTTCGATCAGGAGGACTCGGACCGGGCCTACATGGCGCCCACGGGCGCGCTGAGCCTCAACTGGAACGCGGTGGGCGTGTACCTGCGCCCCGGTGACACCCTCGGCGCCAAGGGCGTGGTGGAGATCGAGCCGCAGAGCGACTTCTTCGTGGTGGAGAACGCGCTGACCACCGGCAACGCCCGGGCCCGCCGCTTCTCGGTGGCCTCGGACGCCGCGGGCGCGCAGCAGAAGATCGTCGTGCGGGGCCAGGTGCCGCAGGGCGGCGCCTACATGAGCGTGTACAAGAAGATCGACAACCCGCCCATGTACTTCGGCCAGACGCTCAAGCAGATGCTCAACGCGCGGGGCGTGAAGGTGAAGGGCAAGGTGAAGCTGGGAATCACGCCCACCAAGGCGAAGCTGGTGCACGTGTCGCACTCGGACACCTTCGACATCATCCTCAAGCGCCTCAACAAGCTCTCGAGCAACTTCGTGGCCGAGACGCTCCTCAAGACGATGGGCGCCGAAGCGCGGGGCGCGCCGGGCAGCTTCCCCAAGGGCATCGACGTGGTGGAGGAGTTCCTCGCGCGCGAGGTGGGCATCCCCCGCGGCACCTACGTGATGAAGAACGGCAGCGGCCTCAACGACACCAACCGCTTCTCCGCCGCGCAGTTCGACCGCATCCTCCGCTACATGTACGAGCGCTTCCCGCTGGCGCCCGAGTACCTGTCCTCGCTGGGCATCGCCGGCAAGGACGGCACGCTCAAGTACCGCTTCGACGGGACGGAGGCGGTGGGCCGGCTGCGCGCGAAGACGGGCACGCTGGAGAACGTGTCGGCGCTGAGCGGCTACGTGCAGGCGGCCGGTGGGGAGAAGTTCATCTTCTCCATGATGGTGAATGACTACCCGGGCCGCTCCGGGCCGGTGGTGCGCGGGCTGGATGCGCTGGGCGCGGCGGTGGCCTCGGTGGGCTCCACCATGGGCCCCGGGCGCACGGTGGCGGAGTTGGCCGGCGGCGAGCAGTCCAGCAGCCCCCAGGCCGAGGTCGTCACCCGCGTGAAGACGTACCTGGCGCTGGGCAGCCAGCGGGATGCGCGCAACATCGGCTTCCTGCGCACGGCGTGGCGCAGCGAGAGAGACCCCGCGGTGCGGGCGGTGGTGGCCGAGAGCCTCTACCAGTCCAACCCGCAGGACTACCTCGGGGTGCGCACGCTGCTGGACAGCTACTCGGCGGGCACGGACGTGTACGGCCGGCTGCGCTCGGTGGCCAAGGAGCTGTCGGTGGAGGTGCCGGGCCTGGGCAGCATGGTGGAGCTGGCGGCCAGCGGCAACGCCGAGGCGCTCTCGCGCGTCATCGAGCTGTCCTCGGCCGCCTCGGGTGACGCCGCCGCCGAGACGGAGATGGCCGAGGGCCTGGGCGCGGTGGCGCGCACGGCGCCCGAGGAGCTGGTGCTGGCGCTCAAGGTGGCCGCGGCGAAGGACCGCGAGATGGCCACCACGCTGCTGGCGCGCGGGCTGGTGCAGGCCGGCGAGGCGGAGCACCCCTTCTGGAAGGCGCTCAAGAAGAGCCTGGGCTCCACCGACACGAAGCTGGCGGAGTTCGCCCGCGGGCTGGATGGAGCGCTCTCGCGCAAGGTGGCCGAGGAGAAGGCGCCCAAGCCGCTGGTGCCCGCGCAGGTGGTGGCTCCGGCCTCCGCCGTCCAGGTGGGGCCCGGGGGCATCGAGCGCACCGCCGACACCCGTCCGGGCGGGTGAGTGAGGCCCTGGTTGCCCGGCCGCCCCTCGTCCCAGCAGCGGACAGATGACCGGGTGAATCCCTGTTCAGGTGGGGACTCGACCGGTATGCTATAGGGCGAGTCCGGTGGTGGGTGCTCAGCCCCCACCCGACGCAAATGTGACCGGTCCGTGGTGGACCGGTCCTCGTGGAAAGGCACGGCATCATGGCTGGAGGAGTCAACAAGGTCATCCTCATCGGCAACCTTGGCGCGGACCCGGAAGTGCGGTTCACCCCGGGCGGCCAGGCAGTGGCCAACTTCCGTATCGCGACCAGCGACACCTGGACCGACAAGAACGGCCAGAAGCAGGAGCGCACGGAGTGGCACCGCATCGTGGTGTGGGGGAAGCTCGCGGAGCTCTGCGGCGAGTACCTGAAGAAGGGCCGTCAGTGCTACGTCGAGGGCCGCCTGCAGACGCGGGAGTGGACCGACAAGGAGAATCGGAAGAACTACACCACCGAGGTGGTGGCCAACGCGGTGACCTTCCTCGGCGGCCGTGATGGCGCCGGCGCGGGTGCGGGCGGTGGCGGCGGTGGTGCCCGCGGCGGTGGCTACTCGCAGCAGCGTGGCGGGGGCCAGCAGCAGGGCGGTTACGACGACTACGGTCCGCCCCCCATGGGCATGGACGAGGGCGGCGGCGGCGGCGGTGGTGGCAGCGGCGGTGGAGACGACGACATCCCGTTCTAGGGTCGTGCGCTCCGGCGCCTGGAAGTGAAACGGCCGCTCCCGGGAGACCGGGGCGGCCGTTCGCCTTTCCGGAGCCCGGCGTGCGGGCTCCGAGGTGCGGGCGGGGACTAGTGGTCCGACTGCACGCCCCGCGCCTGCATGATGCGCGCGCGCTCCTGCATGACCTCCTCGGTGCCACCGGCCTTGTGGAGCGCGAAGAGGGCGCCCCAGCCGATGCCGAGCAGCACGAGGAAGATGACGATGGACCAGGGCTCGAAGCGGCGCATGGAGCGCTCGGAGGCCAGCAGGCCCCAGCCCATGGCGAAGCCCTGGATGCCGTTGGCCAGGTGGTAGGCCGTGCCCAGCACGCCCAGCACGTAGACCATGAGGGTGGGCGCGTGCCAGCGCATCTCGTAGGCGATGGCGGCGAAGGGCTCCGCGCCGCCGTAGATGAGGCGCGGCTGGAGGAAGGCCAGCCACACGTGGGCGCCGATGAAGAAGAGCACGCCCAGGCCGGCCACGCGCTGAACGATGTACTTGAGGTTGCCGTAGTAGGGGTAGGCGAGGTTGTTCGGCTTGAAGCTGAACATGCGCACCAGGCCCCAGCCGGTGTGGAAGAGCAGCGGCAGCATCACGATGATGAACGTGAAGGCCTGCGCGTACGGGTGCTTGTACTGCGTCACCGACGACTGCCAGGCGGCGCCCCCGGAGAAGGCGGCGAGGTTGTCCCACAGGTGGTTCACCACCCAGATGCTCAGCGGCACCACGGCGAGGAACGAGCCCAGGCGGGACTGGAGGAGCGGTGTCTTCTGGGGGACGGCGGTAGCAGTGGCGGCGTGCGTGCTCATCGGTACTCCGGACATCGCGCGGTTGGGGGCCGCATCGAGTGACAGTCGGACGGACAGGGGGTTATAGCCCGTCCGGCGCGCGGGTAGGATTTTCTGCCATGAGTGGAGGCAGTCGGGGCGCACGAAGGTATCAGCCCGGGTGATGCGTCCCAGGAGGCCCCGCTGGCTGGAGCCCGGCCGGGGGAGCCATCGGCCTGAATGTCATTGGCGAGCGGCCCAAGGGTGGGCACGCTACTTCCAGACCTTATGGCCGATGAACTCGTCAGTGGATTGTTGAAGGAAACGGACCTGCGCGTGGTGCTCGTCACCGCCAGCGAGCTTGCCCGGCATGCGCGCGAGCTGCACCGCTCCGCGCCGGCCTCGGCCTCGTTGATGGCGGAGGCCCTGACGGCCGGCGCCCTGCTCTCCGCGCTGCAGAAGAGCGACTCGCGCGTCAACCTGCAGCTGGAGTGCGACGGGCCGCTCCGGGGCCTCTTCGTGGACGCGGATGCCACGGGGGTGCTGCGCGGCTACGCCAAGAATCCCCTCGTGTCCCACCTGGGCGCCGAGGGCACGTACCACTGGCGTCCGGCGCTCGGGAACAAGGGCTTCCTCTCGGTGCTGCGCGACCTCGGGGGCGGTGAGTACTACCGCTCGGCGGTGGAGCTCGAGGCCTTCGACCTGGCCCGGGACCTGGAGCGCTACTTCGGCATGTCGGACCAGCTGCCCACGCGCGTGTACCTCAGCGTGCTGCCGGGCACCGCCAACGGCGCCCCCGAGCCGCTGGGCACCGTGGCGGGCCTGCTGCTCCAGCCGCTGCCGGACGGGGACCAGGCGGCCTTCCGGGAGTTGGGCGACCGGCTCGCCCGGGACTTCGAGTCCACCCTGAAGGCGCAGGCCGGCCAGGGCACGACGGCGCTCCTCAAGGCGTTGGTGCCCCAACCGGATCTGGAGGTGATGTCCCGCTACCCCGTGTCCTTCACGTGCAACTGCAGCAAGGACCGGGTGAAGCGGGCCCTGGTGTCCATGGGCCGGGCGGAGCTGGAGGACATCCTCGCCACCGAGGGCGAGGCCAAGGCGGACTGCCATTTCTGTACGACGCATTACGTCGTCACCGGTGACGAAATTCGCCAGATTCTGGCGGAGATGGACCCGCCCACGAGCTGAGTGGGAACTGTCGAGCAGGCAGGCAGGCTCCGGCGGGAGTGGCGGCACCGGGCGGCCCGGGGTATGACGCGGCCCGCACCCCAGACCGGAGTCCTCCCCGTGGCCATCAAGCGGGCACCGCCCACCAAGGCACCGCCCACCAAGGCAACGCCCAAGGGCACGAAGGGCAAGCCTTCCCCGAAGCAGCAGGTGGAGAAGCTCGTCTCCATCCCGTCGGACATGATCCTCGCGCCTCAAGTGGAGGCGCCGCGCCAGCTCACCGGGAGGGACCAATCCCGCTCGAGCCGGAGCGTCCAGGAGCTGTCCTGGGCGGAGTTCGACCGCGCGGTGCAGACGCTCGCGCGCACCATCAGCCAGTCCTTCAAGCCCCAGGCCGTGGTGGGCGTGGCGCACGGTGGAGTGTTCGTGGGCGGGGCGCTCTCCAGCGCGCTCGGCTGCGACTTCTACCCGGTGCGCATCAGCCGCCGCAGCCGGGACAAGGGCGCGGCCAAGCCGAAGCTCAGCGGGGAGATGCCGCGCGAGCTCAAGGGCAAGCGCGTGCTCATCGTGGATGACGTGGTGTCCAGCGGCGACACGCTGGAGCTGGCCACCGCGCTGGCGCAGAAGGTGGGCGCCCGGGAGGTGAACACGGCTTCGCTGGTGGCGCGTCCCGGGGGCTTCGCCCCGAGCTTCTGCGCGCTGCCCACCGAAGCGCTCGTCGTCTTCCCGTGGGACTACGAGGCCGTCACCGAGGACGGGCGCTTCGACGTGGACCCGGACAAGGCGGGCGCCTAGCCGGGAGGGAGAGCCAGGGGCGAGATGATCATCGGCACCGCGGGGCACATCGATCACGGCAAGACGTCACTGGTCAAGGCGCTCACCGGTATCGACACCGACAGGCTCAAGGAGGAGAAGCGCCGGGGGATCACCCTGGAGCTGGGCTTCGCGCACCTGAAGCTCGACGACGGCACGATGGCGGGCGTGGTGGATGTGCCCGGCCACGAGCGCTTCGTGAAGGCGATGGTGGCGGGCGCCGGCGGGGTGGACCTGGCGGTGCTCGTGGTGGCCGCGGACGAGGGCGTGATGCCCCAGACGCGCGAGCACCTGGACATCTGCCGGCTGCTCGGCGTGAAGGCCGGGGTCATCGCGCTCACCAAGTCGGATCTGCTGGCGGAGCTGGGCGCCGAGTGGCGCGCGCTGGTGGAGGCGGACCTGGCCACGCTGGTGGGCGGCACCTTCCTGGAGGGCGCGCCGGTGGTGCCCGTGTCCTCGAGGACGGGCGAGGGGCTGGATGCGTTGCGCGCCGCGCTCACCCGGGCGGCCCGGGGCCTGCCCTCGCGCCCCGCGGAGGGTCCCGCCTTCCTGCCAGTGGACCGGGCCTTCACCATCAAGGGCTTCGGCACGGTGGTGACGGGCACGCTGCTGTCGGGCACCTTCGCGGTGGAGGACGCCATCTCCCTGCTGCCGGGGCTGCCGGGCCCCTTTCGCGTGCGCGGGCTGCAGATGCACGGCGAGGCGGTGCAGAAGGTGGCGGCGGGCCAGCGCACCGCGGTGAACCTGACGGGCGTGGAGCCCGAGGCGATTGCACGCGGCATGGTGCTGGTGAAGGCCGGCGAGGTGCCCGAGACGCACATGCTGGACGTGGAGCTGAGCCTGCTGCCCGCGGCGGAGGAGGGGCTCGCCCGGCGCCGCAAGCTGCTGCTGCACCTGGGCACCGCGCAGGTGGAGGCCACGGTGGCGCTGTTGGATTTGGACAAGCTGGAGCCGGGCGAGACGGCGCTCGCGCAGCTGCGGCTGTCCGGACCGCTGGCGGCGCTGCCGGGCCAGCGCTTCATCCTCCGGGGCTCGCGCGCGCTGCCGGGCCGGGGCGCCACGCTGGCCGGTGGACGCGTGCTGTCCATCACCCCGCCGCGCCGCCGCAAGGGAGGCTCCGAGGTGGTGGCCCCGTTGCTGGAGGCGGACCCGGGCGGCCAGGTGGCGTGGTTGCTGCGCCAGTCGGGCTACCGGGGCCTCACGCAGCAGGAGCTCTTCGCCCGCTCGGCGCTCGCGCCCAAGGTGCTCGCCCGGGCGCTGGAGCTGCTCGGCGCGCGGGGCACGGCGCTGCTGGTGGACAAGGAGCGGCGGCTCTACGTCTCGGGCGAGGTGTTCGAGGGCTTGCAGGCACGCGCCCTGGCGCTGCTCGCCGCCTTCCATGAGCGCGAGCCGTTGCGCGAGGGCCTGTCGCGCGAGGAGCTGCGCCAGCGGCTGAGCGGCGAGCTGGACGCGCGCCTCTTTGGCCGGGTGGTGCAGGCGCTGACGGACGCGGGGAAGGTGGAGGTGGACAAGGAGGTGGTGCGCCTCAAGGGGCGGGGCCGTACCCTGTCGCTGGACGAGGACGCGGCGCGCACGCGGCTGGTGGCGGACCTCTCGGCGGCGGGGCTGGCGCCGCCCACGCTCAACGAGCTGGCCGAGCGGCTGCGGTTGCCAGCGGCCCGGGTGCAGGAGTTGCTCAAGGTGGCGGTGGCCGAGGGCCGGGTGGTGCGGGTCAGTGAGGAGCTGTTCTTCGACGCGGGAGCGCTGGCCGGGCTGAAGGAGCGGCTGGTTGCCCACCTGCGCGAGAAGAAGGAGATTTCCACCCAGGCCTTCAAGGAGCTGGTGGGGCAGAGCCGGAAGTTCGTCATTCCCCTCTCGGAGTACTTCGACCGCGAGAAGGTGACGCTCCGGGTCGGAGAGAAGCGGGTGCTGCGGCGCGCATGACGACGAGGCATTTCAGCCAGACGGCCCTCAGGGCCCTCCTCGAGTCCCTGGGCAACCCCATGTACGTGGCGCGGGGGGGCCGGGTGTGGGCGGCCAACGAGGCCTACCTGGAGATGCTGGGGCGGGGCCGCGAGGACGTGGAGGGCCGCCTCTTCCTGGACTTCGTGCGTCCGGAGGACCGGGCGCGGCTCGAGGTCCGCTACCGGCGGCGGGAGGAGGGGACGCTGAAGGAGCGGGGCCCCCAGCGCTACCTGTTGCCCGGGCCGGGCGGCGGGACGCTGGAGGTGGCGAGCCACGTGCAGGAGGTGGAGGTGGAGGGGCTGGGCACGGCGTTCCTCATCAACTGCATGGTGCTGGGCCAGCGGCCGGCGGAGCTGGTGGTGGCCGAGCGCCTGGTGGAGACGAGCGCGGAGCTCGTCGCGGCGCGCTCGGAGGAGGCGGTGCGGCGGGTGGCGTTGGCGGGCCTCACCAGCGCGGGCTTCTCGGCGAGTTTCCTGGTGCGCGAGGGCGAGCGCTTCCTCACCCGGGACGGAAGCCCGCATTCAGGGGAGGGTGCCCTGGGGCTGCGCGCCCTGTCCGAGGGACGGCCCGTCTTCGGCGCCTCGGACCCGGAGGAGGCCACTCCCGTCTACCTTCCCCTGGGCACCACGCTGTCGGAGGTGCTGTGGGTGTCCGGGGTGGGGCTGTCGCCCTCCTACGGCTCGGTGCTGGCGCTCTTCGCCAAGGTGGTGGGGGCCGCGCTCACCGACGCGCGGCTGCTCACGGACGTGGAGCGGGGCCGCTGGGAGATGGTGGCGGTGGCCGAGGCGGCGCGCTTCGTCGCCCAGCCGGATCCTCCCTCGCCCGAGGACTTCCTCTCACGCCTGGCCGCGCTGATTGGCGCGGAGGCCGTGCTGCTCTATGCCCCGAAGACGCCCGAGGGCGAGCTCGTCCTCACGGCGCAGGTGGGGCTGGATGGAGAGCTGCGGGCCGTACTCGCCGCGCCGCTGGGGGGCCTGTCGCCGTCCGCGGTGGTGGCCCGGGGCGCGGTGCTCTCCAACGAGGCCGAGGAGCGCGCGCTGATGGAGGCCACCCGCGGCCGGCTGGGCAGTGGCGCGGCGGTGCGCCTGGCGCATGGCGGCCATCCGCGCGGGCTCCTCCAGGTGTTGCGTCCTCCTGGGCGTCCCTTTGGCGGGGCGGACCTGCGGCTGCTGGGCACGCTGTCCGAGCTGCTGATGACGCTGTTGGATCAACGCCGCCTGCGCACCGAGTCCGCCCGGCAGCTCGCCGACACACGCCTGCTGCTGGACCTGGCGCGCACCACCACGGCCACCCTGGAGGTGGCCAGCATCCTGGACGTGGCCTCGGACTTCCTCGTCAAGCTGCTGGACGTCTCCAACTGCTTCATCCTCCTGCACGACGAGCAGGCCGGGGTGTTGCGCGGGGCCGCCGCCTCCGCCACCCACCGCGACTTCTTCCGCGGCGTGGTGATTCCGTTGGATGACACCGGGAGCGTCGGCGCGCGTGTGGCCCGCGAGCGCCGGCCGGTCATCATGCCGGACCTGTCGAAGGTGGAGGGCATGGAGCAGCGCGAGCTCGTCCGCCGCTTCGAGGAGAAGGCGCTGCTGGCCCTGCCGCTCACCTCGCGCGAGGAGCTCATCGGCGTGGTGCTGCTGGACGACACCCGCCAGCCGCGCGACTTCGACACCGCCTTCGTCGAGCTGGCCGAGGCCACGTGCGGGCAGATCGCCCTGGCCATCGCCAACGCCCGGCTCTACGAGTCGCTCTGGGCCTCGTACGCGGAGCTGGCCGCTGCGCGCGCGGAGATGGTCCAGCGCGAGCGGCTGGCCGCGCTCGGCGAGCTGTCCGCCATCGTGGCCCACGAGGTGCGCAACCCCCTGGGCGTCATCTTCAACGCCGTGGCCTCGCTGCGCCGCCTGCTCAAGCCCGAGGGGGACGCGGCCATGCTGCTGGACATCCTCGCGGAGGAGAGCGACCGGCTCAACCGCATGGTGGGCGACCTGTTGGACTACACCCGCCCGCGCGAGCTCATCCTGCAACCCGAGGACGTGCCCCGCGTGCTGCAAGACGGGCTGGATGCCGTGGTCGCCCAGCAGCAGGGGGGCTCCCAGCGCGTCACCTTCGCCGTCGACGTGGCGGCGGACGTGCCCCGGGTGCCCATGGACCGGCGCCTCATCCGCCAGGTGCTGGTCAACGTGTTGGTCAACGCGCTCCAAGCCATGCCGCAGGGCGGGGTGGTCCAGGTGCGCGCCCGCCGCGAGGCGCACGGCAACAAGGAGCTGTTGCGCGTGGACGTGGTGGACCAGGGCTGTGGCATCCCCACCGAGCTGGCGCACCGGGTCTTCGAGCCCTTCTTCACCACCAAGGCGCAGGGCACGGGCCTGGGGCTCGCCGTGGTCAAGCGCATCATCGAGCAGCACCACGGCGAGCTCTCCCTGGAGAGCATTCCGGGCCGTGGCACCACCTTCACCTTCCGTCTTCCCCTCACCCAGCCGACGAGCCTGCCGTGAACGACGCATCGAAGCTCCCCACCCGTGGTTGCATCCTGGTCGTGGACGACCAGCGCAACATGCGGGCCACCACTGCGCTCCTCCTGAGCTCCGAGGGCTATTCCGTCCTCCAGGCCGCCACGGGGGAGGAGGCGCTCTCGACGCTGTCGTCCAATGGCGTGGACTTGATGCTGACGGACCTGAAGATGGAGCCCATGGACGGGCTCACCCTGCTCAAGAAGGCGCTGGAGGTGGCCCCGCGCCTGCAGGTCATCATGATGACGGCCTTCGGCTCCATCGAGAGCGCGGTGGAGGCCATGCGCCAGGGGGCCTTCGACTACGTCACCAAGCCCTTCAAGGAGGGCGAGCTGCGCTACCGGGTGGAGCGTGCGCTGGAGCGGGCGCGGATGCAGACGACGTTGGACTTGCTCACCGGCGAGTTCAACGAGCGTCACGGGCTGAGCGCGCTGGTGGGCCGCAGCCCGGCGATGCGCGAGCTGACGGGACGCCTGATGCGCGTGGCGCAGAGTGACGCCACGGTGCTGGTGCAGGGCGAGAGCGGCACGGGCAAGGAGCTGGTGGCGCGCGCGGTGCACGCGCACAGCCGGCGCAAGGAAAAGCCCTTCGTGCCCGTCAACTGCGCCGCCATCTCCGAGACGCTGCTGGAGAGCGAGCTGTTCGGCCATGCCAAGGGCGCCTTCACCGGCGCGGTGCGGATGCGCAAGGGCCTCGTGGAGGAGGCGGATGGTGGCACGCTCTTCATCGACGAGGTGACGGAGACGACGCCCGCCTTCCAGTCCAAGCTGCTGCGCACGCTGCAGGAGGGCGAGGTGCGGCGCGTGGGCGAGTCCACCTCGGTGAAGGTGGACGTGCGCATTGTTGCCGCCACCAACCGGGACATCGAGCTGGAGGTGCGCGAGAAGCGCTTCCGGCAGGATCTCTACTACCGGCTCAACGTGGTGACGCTGCGCGTGCCGCCCCTGCGCGAGCGCCTGGAGGACGTGCCGGAGCTGGCCGAGCACTTCCTCAAGCGGGCCAACGCGCGCAGCCCCAATCCCAAGCGCCTGTCGGAGACGGCGGTGGCGCACCTGATGGGCTACAGCTTCCCGGGCAACGTGCGCGAGCTGGAGAACCTGGTGGAGCAGGCGGCGGCCCTGGCCGAGGGCGAGGAGCTGCTGCCCGAGGACTTCCCGCTGCGCCCCCACGCGCGCGTGGAGGCCAGTGGCCCGCTGGGCACCCCACCCAGCGCCTCCTCGCTGGACACCCGCATCCGGGTGCCCACGCTGGCCGAGGCGGTGGAGGAGGCCGAGCGGCGGGCGATTGCCCAGGCCCTGGAGCGGCGGGGGGTGGACCTGGGCCAGGTGGCCGAGGATCTGGCCGTCTCCCCCACCACGTTGTGGCGCAAGATGAAGCGCCTCAACCTGCGTCCGCCCGGAGCCGATCACCGGGAGTGAGCCTGGACGGGCGGTGTCTGATACGGCACATCCCGCCAGGAATGAAATGCCCCTTCAATCCTGAAAAGCCGAAGTGCCTGAGATGATTGCGGATTTTCACTTCTGCAAAGGGATTTCAGGACTGCAATGCAGGAGCGGGGCCTCCCGGGGGCCTCAGAAGTGCCAAGTGCCTGAAATTACTGGACTCTGAGATTCCAGAAGCGCTGGCACGACGAGTGCTAAAGCATGAACCCGGAGCACGTCGATGTGGCCTGAAGCGGTTCCCCCCCACCTCTTCAGCGTCTCCGATGAGCTTAATTTAGAAGAACCCGCGGCCCGGTTCCCTTTCTGAGGGTGCCGGGCCGCCTTCTTTTTGGACCCCGAAAGTCCCGCGTTTCACTTCTGCAAGCGATTTCAGCGCTGCAATTGCAGGGCTGCAAGCCACCGGTGAGGGAAGGGGATGCCAGAGGCGCCAGGTGCCCGGAATCACTGGACTCTGGAGGCACGGAAGCCCTGGCACGGCACCTGCTAAGGGTAGAGACAGAGCACGTCGAAGTGAGGCTGAAGAGGTTCCCCCCCACCCCTTCAGCGCTTCCGGTGAGCTTCCTAAGAAGAACCCGCGGCCCGGTCCCCTTTTTGAGGGTGCCGGGCCGCCTTCTTTTCGGGCCCTGGGCTCGGCGCCCCCTGCCACTGCGGTGCTTTTCATTTCTGCAAGCGATTTCAGCGCTGCATTGCAGGGCTGCAATCGGGCCAGCGGATCCGACGGTCTCCAGGAGCCATGTGCCCGGAAACACTGGACTCTCGGGGCATGCGAAGGCTGGCACGGCGACTGCTAAGGGGTAGACACGGAGCACGTCGAAGCGAGGCTGAAGTGGTTCCCCCCCACCCCTTCAGCACCTTCCGGTGAGCTTCTTGAGAAGACCTGCGGCCCGGTTCCCTTTCTGAGGGTGCCGGGCCGCCTTCTTTTCGGGCCCTGGGCTCGGCGCCCCCTGCCACCGCGGTGCTTTTCACTTCTGCAAGCGATTTCAGCGCTGCATTGCAGGGCTGCAATCGGCCGACGGAGCCGGAGCTGCCTGACGAGCCATGTGCCCGGAAACACTGGACTCTCAGGGCATGGGAGGGCTGGCACGGCGACTGCTAAGGGGTAGACACGGAGCACGTCGAAGCGAGGCTGAAGTGGTTCCCCCCCACCCCTTCAGCACCTTCCGGTGAGCTTCTTGAGAAGACCTGCGGCCCGGTTCCCTTCCTGAGGGTGCCGGGCCGCCTTCTTTTATACGCTCCGTGATTCGCGCCCGGGCGAGTGGCGTGGAGGAGGGGCTTTCCGACATGCGCGATGCACACGGCGAAGCGCTGGGGCTGCGGCCGGGGCGGGTGGAGGACCACGCCGACTTCGTCCGGCTGTTTGGCGAGCTGGGCGTGGAGGATCCACCGCCGCCGCTGGACGTGTGGGTATCGGACCTCGTGAAGCGGGCCTTCTTCCTGGAGGGGCCGGAGGGGGTGGCCGCGTACGCCGTCGTCGATGTCCTGGAGGAGACCGGCTACGTGGTGAACCTGGTGGTAGCGCCGGGCCAGCGGGGGAGGGGGTTGGGGCGGAAGGTGATGCGGGAGCTCGCCGCCTGGTTCCGGGCGAGAGGGTGCCGCGAGTGGATGCTGTACGTGAAGCCGGACAACGCGCCGGCGCTGGCGTTGTACGGCGCGATGGGGATGAAGGCGGGGCGGCTGGAGACCACGTGGCGCCTGTCGTGGCGCCACCTGGAGGCCCTGCCGCTGGCGCCCGAGGAGCTCGAGGTGGTGCCGGTGTCCGGGCCGGACTTCGCTCCGCTCACACAGGCCTTCGGGCTGGTGCCGGGCAAGCTGGCCCGCTTCGCCACGCAGGGCACGCACCGGTTGCGGCGCTTGATGAACCCGGAGCATCCGGAAGCGGCCGGGTTGGGGCTGATGGATGTGCGGCCCCTGGCGCGAGTGCTGGCGCCCTTCTACGCGGCGACGCCCGCGCACGCGCGAGCGCTCCTGGAAGCGGCCTTCCTCGAGCTTGGGAGCGCGGAGGAGCTGCGCGTGGTGACGGGGGACGCGGAGCTGGAGCCCCTGTTGCGCGAGGCGGGAGCGCGGGCCGTGCTGCGGACGCTGGTGATGCGCGGACCGTTGCCGGACCCGCAATGAAAACGCCCGGGCGGAAGCCGCCCGGGCGTGGGTGAAGCCGGAGGAGGCGCGCCTCAGCGGGTGAACAGCGTACCGGCCTGGGCGATCCACTCGGTGAGGGGGCCGGGGATGATGCCCAGCAGCACCACGGCGACGGTGGAGACCACCAGGGCCACCTCGGTCATCCAGCTGCGCTCGAGGGTGTGAGCGCCCTCGGGCACGGGCCGCATGTACATGTAGACGACCACGCGCAGGTAGTAATAGGCGCCGGCCGCGCTGGAGAGCACCGCGATGATGGTGAGTCCGACGAGGCCCGCGTCCACGGCGGCGCGGAAGAGGATGAGCTTTCCGATGAAGCCGATGGTGGGAGGAATCCCGGCGAGCGACAGCATGAAGGCCGCCATGGCGAAGGCCCAACCCGGGCGGCGCTGCGCCAGGCCGCTGAAGCGCTCCAGGTCCCAGGCGGTGCCCTTCTCCTCGTCCTCGCGGCGCTCCAGCAGGGAGACGACGCCGAAGGCGCCCACCGCGGTGAAGGTGTAGGCGAGCAGGTAGTAGAGGATGCCGCGCAGGGCCTCCACCCGGGCCACGGCCTCGGGGCTGGCGCCGACCAGCCCGCTGGCGCCGAGCAGCTTGAACTCCTGGCCCGGCGTGGCCGTGAAGAGAGCCGCCACGCCCAGCAGCAGGTAGCCGGCGTGGGCGATGGAGGAGTAGGCCAGCATGCGCTTCACGTTGCGCTGCGGGATGGCCAGCAGGTTGCCCGCCACCATGGTGAGCAGCGCCAGGGTGGAGAAGATGGCGAAGGGCAGCTGCGCGTCGATGCCATTGCCCACGCTGACGAACACGCGCACCAGGGCGACGAAGGCGGCGGCCTTCACGCCCGCGCTCATGAGGGCGGTGACGGGGGTGGGAGCACCCTCGTACACGTCCGGCGTCCACATGTGGAAGGGCACCGCGGCCACCTTGAAGGCGAAGCCGGCGGCCACCAGCACCGCGCCCGCGTAGACGAGCGCCGCGTTGTTGACCATCGCGCTGCGCAGCGGCTGCGCCATGTCCGAGAGCAGGGTGGTGCCGGTGGCGCCGTACAGCAGCGCCGAGCCGTAGAGCAGCACCGCCGAGGAGAAGGCGCCGAGGATGAAGTACTTGAAGCCCGCCTCGCTCGGCCGCGTGCCGCGCCGCAGGTACGACGTCAGCGCGTAGGTGGCGATGGAGAGCACCTCGACGTTGACGAAGATGGTGATGAGCTCGTTGGACAGGCCCAGCAGGCTCATGCCCGCGCCCGCGAAGAGCATGAGCGCGTAGAACTCACCGCGCTCGGCGCCGCGCTTGCGCAGGAAGCCGGCCGCGGTGAGCGAGGCCAGCGCCAGCGACACGCAGACGATGAACGTCAGGAAGCTGGAGAAGGGGTCCATCGCCCCGAAGCCGAGGAACACCTCGCGCGCCGGCTCGGCCAGCAGCGACAGCGACACGAAGCCGGCGATGACGGACGTGGCGGTGGACAGCACCGCCTGGTAGCCGCGCGAGGAGGTGGCGGTGAGGAACACCTCCGACAGGAGCAGGATGCACGCTCCCACCACCAGGATGATGGCGGGCAGCATCGGGAGAAAGTCTGCCGACGTCAGGTTGGGCAGGTTCATGGTGGAGACTCTCGACTAGCGCCGATCGGCGAGCGGGCCCGGCGTCGGGGCGTTGGGAGCAGTGGCCAGACCGGCCGGGGGCAGGCCCATCACGGAGATCTGCACGTCACTCGGCCGCACCTGGCTGCCGGGGATGCCCAGCTCGGCGCGCTGGATGAAGCGCTGGGTAGACGGGTCGATGCGATCCAGGAAGGGCTGCGGCATCAGGCCCATCACCAGCACCAGCACCAGGAAGGGCGCCACGGTGGCGAACTCGCGCAGGCTCAGGTCCGTGAGGCCCTGGTTCTCGCGGTGGGTGAGCGGGCCGAAGAACACCTTCTGCACCATCCACAGCATGTACGCCGCGCCGAGGATGACGCCCAGGGTGGCGAAGGCACCGAAGGCCAGACCCAGGCTGCTCTTGAAGGTGCCCAGCAGCACCAGGAACTCGCCCACGAAGCCGTTGGTGCCCGGCACCGCCACGGACGAGAAGGTGATGATGAGGAAGGACGCCGTGTACACCGGCACCACCTTCGCGATGCCGCCGTAGTCGGACATCAGTCGGGTGTGGCGCCGCTCGTACAGGAAGCCGAACAGGAGGAAGAGGGCGCCCGTGGACACGCCGTGGTTGAGCATCTGGTAGGCGCTGCCGGTGGCGCCCTCGGCGGTGAGCGCGAGGATGCCCAGCATGCAGTAGCCCAGGTGGCTCACGGACGAGTAGGCGATGAGCTTCTTGATGTCCCGCTGCGCCAGGCACATGAGCGCGCCGTAGACGATGCCAATCACCGCCAGCGTGGCCAGCAGGGGCCGGGCCATGTGCGTGGCGTTCGGGAAGAACGGGATGGCGAAGCGCCAGAAGCCGAACGTGCCCATCTTCAGCATGACGCCGGCCAGAATCATGGAGCCAGCCACGGGCGCCTGCACGTGGGCGTCGGGCAACCACGTGTGCACCGGCCACATCGGCACCTTGATGGCGAAGGCGATGGCGAAGGCGGCGAACAGCCACGGGCCCCAGCGGTACAGGATGCCGGCCATGCCGGGGAGCTGCGAGCAGTCACCGCCAGTGCCCATGCACGCGGCGATCTGCGCGTTGGCGCCCGACAGGCTGTTGTAGATGGTGGCGTAGTCGAAGGAGCGGTTACCCGGCGTGCTGCTGATGAAGTAGATGGCGACGATGGCCACCAGCATGAGCAGCGAGCCGGCCAGCGTGTAGAGGAAGAACTTCACCGCGGCCATCTGGCGATCCTCGGCGCCCCACACGCCCACCAGCAGGTACATGGGGATGAGCATCGCTTCCCAGAAGATGTAGAAGAGCAGCACGTCCAGCGACACCAGCGCGCCGAGCATCACCGTCTGCAGCACGAGCAGCGACAGGTGGAACTCCTTCACGCGCTCGGTGATGTACGTCTGCGAGGCCATGACGACCAGGGGCCCCAGGAAGACGGTCAACAGGAGCAGGCTGATGGCCAGGCCATCCGCGCCGATGTGGTAGCTGACGCCGAGCTGCTCGAGCCACCGGGTGCGGTACTCGAGCTGGAACTCGGCGCCGCCCGGCTCGAAGCGCAGGTAGGCCCAGACGCCGAACACCAGGTCCACCAGCATGCCGATGAACGTGATGGTGCGGATCTGCCCGCGCTCGGAGCCGGGCAGCATCCACACGAGCACCGCGAAGAGCAGCGGCAGGTAGACGACGAGGTTGAGCAGATGGGTTTCGAAGAAGCTCATTTCAGCACCAGGATGAGCGCGTACACCGCGCCGCCGAGCAGGGCCAGGGCCATCACCGCGGCATAGGCCTGTGCGTCTCCCGTCTGCACGTAGCGGAGCGCACTGCCCACGCGGGCCGTGACCCACGCGGTACCGCGTACCGCCACCGTGTCGATGAGGAGGGTGTCCACCAGCTTGTAGAGGATGGCGCTCACGTTCTTCACCGGCCGGATGACCAGGAACTCGTAGGCCTCATCCACATAGAACTTGTTCTGCGTGAAGCGCCGCGCCCCGCGGGCCCAGGCCGGAGCCGGCTGGCCCACCCGCGACGGGAAGAACTTCAGGTACATGAAGCCGGCCGCCGCACCACCCGCCAGCGCCACCAGCCACGCCTTGATGTAGTCGAAAAGGCTCGGGACGCTGTGGTCCAGCTTCACCTCACCGCCGCGCAGGGCGATGCGCTCGGCGCTGGAGAACACGGGGCCCAGGAAGTTCTCCATCACCGGCTGCATGACACCACTGCGGCCCGGCATCAGCGGCAGCGCCTGCACCAGCGCGACCACGCTGAGGAACGCCAGAATCCACAGCGGCGCCGTCATCCGCCAGTCGCTCTCGTGCGCGTGGGGAATCTTCGCCTCCGGCGAGCGCTTGCCCTCGAAGGTGAGCAGGTACACGCGCGACATGTAGAAGGCGGTGCACGCGGCGATCAGCAGGCCCACGTAGTAGACGGCGCTCGAGGCCCACTCATAGCCGTGCAGGTGGTTGTGGTGGATGCCGTGGAAGATGGCGTCCTTGGAGAAGAAGCCGGAGAGCGGGAAGATGCCGGTGATGGCGAGCGTGGCCACCAGGAAGGTGAACCACGTCTGCTTCATCTCGCGGCGCACGCCGCCCAGCTTCTTGATGTCCGTCTCGTCCGCGTTGCCGTGCATGACGCTGCCGGCGCCGAGGAAGAGGCAGGCCTTGAAGAAGGCGTGGGTGACCAGGTGCAGCACGGCCGCCCAGAAGATGCCCATGCCCACGCCCATGAACATGATGCCGAGCTGGGACACGGTGGAGTAGGCGAGCACCTTCTTGATGTCGTCCTGCGCGAAGGCGATGAGCGCGGCCACCAGCGAGGTGATGGTGCCGATGATGGCCACCGTCACCATGGCGGTGGGGCTGAGCACGAGCAGGAAGCTCATGCGGCTGAAGAGGTAGACGCCCGCGGTCACCATCGTCGCCGCGTGGATGAGGGCGGAGACGGGGGTGGGACCGGCCATGGCGTCCGGCAGCCAGACGTACAGCGGGAACTGGGCGCTCTTGCCCGCCGCGCCGAGCAGGAACAGCAGCAGCGCCACCGTGAGCACGCCGCCGAAGGTGCGGCCCTTGAGCGGCCCCTCCGAGATGGGCGTCTCCAGGCTGACGCCGCCCTGGGCCTTCTCCGCCGTCACGTGCAGCGCGTTGGCCATGACCTCCAGGCCCTGGAAGGACACGGGGCCCTTCTGCACCAGGCCCTCGCGGAAGCGCACCTGGGACGTCTCCGGGTTGCTGCCCACCTGGCTGAAGTTGCCGGCGTTGCCCTGGGTGTTGAAGGCGCTCACCAGCAGCACGACGAGGAAGGTGGCGATGAGGAACGCGAAGTCACCGATGCGGTTGGTGACGAACGCCTTGCGGCCCGCCCACGCCTTGGCCGTGTCCGAGTACCAGAAGCCGATGAGCAGGTAGCTGGCCATACCGACGCCCTCCCAGCCCACGAAGAGCAGGACCAGGTTGTCGGCCAGCACCAGCGTCAGCATCGCCGCCACGAAGAGGTTGAGGTACGCGAAGTACCGCCAGTACCCATCGTCGTGGGACATGTAGCTGGTGGAGTACAGGTGGATGAGGAAGCCCACGCCGGTGATGACCAGCAGCAGCGTCCCCGACAGGTGGTCCACCAGCAGGCCGAAGTTCACCCGGAAGGTACCGGCCGAGAACCACGTGCCGAAGTCATGCCCGAAGGCGTAGCGGATGGTGCCCGTGGAGAAGGCATTCTCCATGGCCACCGCCTGGGAGGCCTCCAGGGGGCTCACCGCCAGGAACGCCGAGAGCGACAGCAGGAAGGAGCCCGCCACCGCGGCGCAGGCCACCAGGTAGACGTTGGCGCGGCCGAGCATCCGGCCGAACACGCCGCAGATGAACGCGCCCAGCAGGGGCAGGGCGATGATCAGCCACAGGGCGGCGGGATCCAGCCGCAACTGAAGGAGGAATTGCTTGAGTTCCATGGGCAGGAGGGCTCGCTTGGCGGAATGAGGTGCCGGGACGTCAGTGCTTCATCGTCCGGATTTCTTCGATGCTGATGGTGCCCCGGCTGCGGAACACGGCGATGACGATGGCGAGGCCGATGGAGGCCTCGGCCGCCGCGACCGCGATCACGAAGAAGGCGGACACGTGGCCCGTCAGGTGGCCGTTCTGCTTGGCGAAGGCGAGGAACGTCAGGTTCGCCGCGTTGAGCATCAGCTCCACGCACATGAAGACCACCAGGGCGTTGCGGCGGATCAGCACGCCGAACATGCCCATGCAGAACAGGGCGGCGGCGAGGATGAGGTAGTAGGAGATCGGGACCATGGCCGTGTGAAGGGCGAGCGCCGCCCGCCTTCTAGCAGAGGGTTGAAGACGACGGGCTCAAATCCGCGACTTGGCCACCACCACCGCGCCCACCATGGCCACCAGCAGCAGCAGGCTGACGGCCTCGAAGGGCAGCAGCCACTGGGTGTAGATGACCTGGCCGATGGCCGGCAGCGTGCCGAAGCCGCTGGCGACCGCCTGGGCTCCGGTGAACGTCTGGGTGGAGGGCGGCATGCGCCAGATGGCCATCACCAGCACCACCAGCAGGCCGGCCGCCGCGCCTCCGCCCGCGATGCGCGCGAGCGTCAGCCGCGGCCCGGACGAGGTGGCCTCGCCCAGGTTGAGCAGCATGATGACGAAGAGGAAGAGCACCATGATGGCGCCCGCGTAGACCAGCACCTGCAGCACCGCCACGGTGTGGGCCCACAGGAGCACGTAGATGCCGGCCAGGAAGAAGAACGTGGCCACCAGCGACATCGCCGAGCTGATGGGGCTCTTGGCGAAGATGACCAGCCCGGCGGACAGCAGCGTCAGGAGCGCGAAGGCTCCAAAGAGAACCAGCTCGACGTTCACGACCAGTCTCCGAACGCGCCCCAGGGCTTGTCGCCGAACGGGCAGCGGTGCTCGCGGATGTGCGCCTCGAACTCGTCGCGGAAGCGCATGAGGAAGGAATGGGTCGGCAGCGCCGCGGCATCGCCCAGCGCGCAGATGGTGTTGCCCAGGCCGATCGGCGGGTAGGGCGCGATGGAGGAGGCCACGTTGGAGAGGATCTCCACGTCGCCCGGCTCGCCCCGGCCCTCTTCGATCTTCCGCAGCAGGCGGGTCTGCCAGGGGGTGCCCTCGCGGCACGGGGTGCACTGGCCGCACGACTCCTCGGCGTAGAAGCGCGCCACGCGCCACAGGCTGCGCACCATGCAGGTGGTGTCATCCATGACGATGACGCCGCCGGAGCCGGCCATGGTCTGCTTCACCTTGACCGCCTCGAACTCCATGGCGATGTCCAGCTCGTCCGGGCTGAGGATGGGCGCCGAGGAGCCACCGGGAATCACGGCCTTCACCTTGCGGCCCGCAGGCAGGCCCCGGCCGTACTTGTCGTCGAAGATGAGCTGCGTGAAGGTGGTGTCCAGCGACACCTCGTAGACGCCCGGCCGGTTCACCGTGCCCGAGAGGCACACCAGGCGGGTGCCGCCCGACTTGTCGGTGCCCAGCCCGGCGTACCAGCCGGCGCCGCGGGTGAAGACGTGGGGCACGCTGGCGAGCGTCTCCACGTTGTTCACCACCGTGGGGCTGCCGAACAGGCCCACCACCGCGGGGAACGGCGGCTTGAGCCGGGGCCAGCCCTTCTTGCCCTCGAGGCTCTCCAGCAGCGCCGTCTCCTCGCCGCAGATGTAGGCGCCCGCGCCGCGCACCACGTAGCAGTCCAGCTGGAAGTCCTTGCCCAGCATCTTCTTGCCGAAGATGCCGGCGGCGTACGCCTCGCGGATGGCCGCGTTGGTGCGCTCCGCCTGGAACTTGAACTCACCGCGCAGGTACACGTAGCAGGTGTGCACGCCCAGCGCGTAGGACGCGATGGCGATGCCCTCCAGCATCATGTGCGGATCATGCTCGAGGATGTAGCGGTCCTTGAAGGTGCCCGGCTCGGACTCGTCGCCGTTGACGGCGAGGTACTTGGGCTTGGGGCTGTCCTTGGGGACGAAGCTCCACTTGAGCCCCGTGGGGAAGCCGGCGCCGCCGCGGCCGCGGAGGTTCGACTTCTTCACCTCGTCGATGATCTGCGCCGGCGCCAGCTCCAGGGCCTTCTCCAGGCCCTTGTAGCCGCCGCGCTTCTTGTACTCATCCAGGGTCCAGGAGTTGGGCTTCCCCCAGGCGGCCGAGATGAGCGGTTCGAATGCCGTTGTCGCCATGGAATCAGGTTCCTTGATGGAGCAGGTCAGGAGAGCTTGTCGAAGATCGCGTCCAGCTTGGCCTTCGTGAGGCTCTCGTGGTGGTCCTCATTGATTTGCAGGCACGGCGCGGTGCCGCACGAGGCAAGGCACTCGGTCTCGCGCAGGGTGAAGCGCTCGTTGGCCTCCCCGGCCTTCAGCCCGAGCTTCTGCTCCAGGTAGGCGAGCATCTTCTCCGCGCCCCAGAGGGCACAGGAGAGGTTGGTGCACACGTCCACCACGTACTTGCCGGGCTTCTTGAGGTGGTACATCACGTAGAAGCTCGCGACCTCGTAGGCGCGCTCGGGCGTGACGCCCAGCCGGCTGGCGACCAGCTTGAGTCCCTCGGGGGGCAGCCAGCCTTTCAGCTCTTGAAGGAGCCGCAGCGCGGGAAGCATCGCGGCGCTTTTACGATCGGCCGGGTAGTGCGAGAGGATCTCCGCGATCTCCGCATCGAACTTCTTCTGCTCTTCGGGGGTGAACAGGGGCTCCGCCATGGCGGGCGCTTCGTAAGTCTCGAAAGGCTTCGTTGTCAACATAAACCCACGGCGCTACACTCAGGCCCATCAGCGAAATGCCGAGCGATTTCAAGCCCTTGTTATGAACCGGGGATCAGACGACAAGCGCGACGAGCCCCGGGTACCACTCGTTCTGCGGGTGCAGTTCCCGAATCAGGAGCGGATGGTGGCGGTCACGGAGAACCTCTCCAAGGGGGGGATCTTCGTGCAGACCGAGCGCACCTTCACGCCCGGGCAGGAGCTGGGACTGGCACTTTCTTTCCCGGGGCTCCTGAATCCGGTACAAGTCGTGGGGACGGTGGCCTGGGTGCGGCCCGCCTCCGAAGAGGCGCCGGGTGGTGTCGGCATCCGGGTGGTGCGCGATCAGGATCGGCAGCGATTGGGTGAAATCTTGAGCTCGGCAGGACAGACCCGCGCGTCGGACCGGACGGCCCTCCCCGCCGAGGGCTATCGTGTGCTCATCGTCGAGGACAACCCGCACATCGTCGAGATGTACAGCTACGTGCTCAAGAAGCTGGCGAGCGGGGAGCTGGCGGGCAAGGTGCCGCTGGAGGTCCACTTCTCGCCGGACGGGCACCATGCGCTGCAGGCGCTGCGCTCCACCCAGTTCAGCCTGGTGATGACGGACCTGTACATGCCGGTGATGGATGGGTTCGCGCTCATCGAGCGCATCCGCGCCGAGGAGCCGCTCAAGTCCATTCCCGTGGTGGCCATCTCCGCAGGAGGCCCGGAGGCACGCGAGCGCGCCATGCAGCTGGGCGTGGACATCTACCTGCGCAAGCCGGTGCGTTTCCAGGAAGTGCTGGAGACGGTGAAGCAGCTGCTGCACATTCCCTGACGGCCCCGCGAGGGCTGATTTGAGGCCCACATGTCCAAGCCCTCCATCCACCGCGATACCGTCTGCGGCGAGGCGTTGTTCATCCTCCAGAGCCTGAGGGAGAACGGCCGTCTGGGACGCTCCAGCAAGCTGGCCGATGTGAAGGCCGCGCTCGAGCCGTCCGTCTCGCTGGAGTTCGACAGCTACTACCTCTTCCTGCGCAAGTCCCACTACATCGCCCTGGATCACCGCGAGGCGCAGCTGCGTCTGACGGACCTGGGCGAGCGCGTGGTGGATGGCGAGCTGCACGACAAGTTCGCCGTGGAGGTGGAGGAGTTCTTCGCCGAGCAGCTCGGCGTGTCCCCGGCCGCCGCCCAGCGCGAGGCCGAGACGGCCGATCCCCGGATGCCGCCGCCCCCGCCGGACACGCTCCTGGAAGACTCGGAGGTGGTGCGCGCCGTGGAGTCGCTGCCCCCGCTGCCGAGGGCCCGCACGTCCGGGACGTTCGGCTTCGAGGTGCCGGTGGCCGCTCCCGTGCCGGTGCCGCCCCCGGTGGCCAGCGTGCGCAACGAGGCCATGCCCGTGCCGCCCGCCGTGCCGGTGCCGCCCGTTGCTCCCATGGCGCCCGTCGCTCCCGTGCCGCCTGCCGCGCCCGCTCCCGTGTCCACCGCCCCCGTGGCCAGGGCCCCGGAGCTGTTGGATCAGCGCTACCAGAAGCTCGAGGCGCTCGGCACCGGACCGCTCGGCACCGCGTACAAGGGCCGCTTCAACGCGCTCGGGCTGGACATCTGCGTCAAGGAGTTGAAGGACATCTTCGGCTACTTCTCCTTCCTGCAGCGCGGCGAGGTGCTCAAGCGGCTGAAGAAGGAGCTGTGCGCGCAGGCCCAGGTGCGCCACCCGGGCATCGTCCAGGTGCTGGACCAGAACACGGAGACGGCCCGGCCCTACTACGTGCTCGAGCTGCTGCACGGCAGCCTCAAGGGCAAGCTGGAGGAGGGCGGAGGCAAGGGCGTGCCGGTGGCGCTCGCCACGCGGTGCTTCCTGCAGATCGCTTACGGGCTGCGCGCCGCGCACGCCGCGGGCCTCACCCACCACAACCTCAAGCCGGAGAACGTCCTCTTCGACGTCTACGGCAACGCGAAGCTGGGCGACTTCGGCCTGGTGCGCGTGGTGGAGCAGGACGCCTCCAAGGGCCTGCCCCAGGTCTTCGTGGGGGCCGGCGGCATGGTGTACCTCGCCCCCGAGCTCATCCAGCCGCAGCGTGCGAAGGAGGCCGGTCCCGCCGCCGACGTCTACGGGCTGGGCATCCTCCTCTACGAGATGCTCACCGGGCAGATTCCGGGCCGCCGCTCGCCGCTGCCCTCCGAGGTCAACCCCGAGGCCCCCGCCGGTCTGGATGCCATCTTCGACAAGATGACCCAGGACCGCGTGGAGCAGCGCTACCCGGACATCGACGCGATGCTGGAGGACTTCTACAAGTCCTTCCCCGAGGCGCAGTTCCTCTCCAAGGGCGATCTCATCCTCTCCTCGGAGCCGCGCTGACGCCCGCCGTGTGACGAGTGCTCGCGGCGGACGGGCCGGGCTGTCAGACTCGCCGCACCATGAGCGACAGTGCGAACCCGCAGGACTCCGTGCTCATCACCGTCACCGGGAAGGACCATCCCGGCATCACCGCCCGTCTGACGGGCATCCTCGCCGAGGTGGGCGCGGCGCTGCTCGACATCGAGCAGGTGGTGGTGCAGGGACAGCTCACCCTGTGCCTGCTGGTGCGCCTGCCCGGGACGCGCGACGTGCTCAAGGAGCTGCTCTTCGTGGCCCGGGAGCTGGGCGTGTCGCTGGACTTCCAGCCGGTGGCCGCGCCGAAGGCCCCGGCCGCTCCCGGCCCCAGCCGCCATGTCGTCACCGTGGTGGGCCGCTCCCTGGGGGCGCGTGAGCTGCACGCCGTCACCGAGCGGCTCGCCCGGCACTCGGCCAACCTCGAGCGCGTCAACCGCCTGTCCGAGGCGGAGCTCGGCTCCGTGGAGATCCACATCGCCCTGCCGCCGGAGCGGGAGCCCGAGGAGCTCAAGCGCTCGCTGCTGGAGCTGTCCATGTCCACCAGCGCCTTCGACGTGGCGCTGCAGCGCGAGAGCCTCTACCGGCGCAGCAAGCGGCTGGTGGTGATGGACATGGACTCCACGCTCATCCGCATCGAAGTCATCGACGAGCTGGCGCGGGCCTACGGCGTGGGCGAGCAGGTGTCGCGCATCACCGAGCGCGCGATGCACGGGGAGATGGACTACGACGAGTCCCTGCGCCAGCGCGTGGCGCTGTTGAAGGGGTTGGACGCGAAGGTGCTGCACGGCATCGCCGCCAACCTCCCGCTCACCGAGGGCGCGGAGACGCTCATCCGCGTGCTCAAGCGGCTGGGCTACCGCACCGCCATCCTCAGCGGGGGCTTCTCCGTGGCCGCCGAGGCGCTCAAGGCCCGGTTGGGCATCGACCAGGCCCACTCCAACGTGCTGGAGGAGGTGGACGGCAAGCTCACCGGCCGCACGCTGGGGCCCATCGTCAACGCGCGCCGCAAGGCCGAGCTGCTCGAGAGCATCGCCCAGCAGGAGGGCATCCTCCTCGACCAGGTCATCGCCGTGGGCGATGGCGCCAATGACCTGTTGATGCTGGAGCGCGCGGGTCTGGGCATCGCCTTCCGCGCCAAGCCCAAGCTGCGCCAGGCGGCCGATACCTCCATCTCCGCCGGCGGTCTGGACACCATCCTCTACCTCCTGGGACTCACGGGCCGCGAGCTCCAGGAGGTGCTGGGGTAGGGCGCCTCAGGAGGGGCGCATGCGCGCCGCCAGCTCCCGCTGCTGGACCATGCCCTTCTCCAGCAGCAGCTCGAGCAGGGCGCGCAGAATCTTGGAGCTCTTCTCCTGGTTGGCCTGCACCGCCTGCAGCCGCTGCATCTCCTCGGGGGAGAAGACCTCGGCGGGGGAGGGCGAGGCGCTGAGGATCTCGTCGAGCATGTCCGTGGCGCTCGACGTGCCACCGGGCCGCGAAGGAGCGGGAGCCGCGGCCTGACGGGCGTTCTCCCGGGCCATGTTCGGCGCGATGTCGGCGATGGCCTTCACCACCGTCTTGCCGCTCATGTCGACGACCTTGAACTCATCCTCGTCGCCGGAGGAGGACGAGGACGAGGCGGAGCTGCTCCTGCTCGGGGCCGAGTGGGACGAGTGGGTGACGGCCGGGTCCTGGTTGCGGTAGTGGCGCAGGATGGCGTTCTGGATCTCCCGGTCGCCGGCCACCACGGGGACGACGCGCGTGCGGCTGCGCGCGGCCACCTGGTCGATGGTCTGCAGGTCCGTGGGGTCCGCCATGGCGAGCACGAGCGTCTTGCCGTTGTCGCGCAGGGATACGGGGAAGACGCCCTTCTGCTCGGCGAGACCGACGTCCAGCTTGGCGAGGGCTCCCACGTCCTTGGCGGTGCCCAGCTGGACGCGCTGCATGCCCAGGCCCTGGGCAATGGCCTCGGTGAGGGTGTCCTCCTTGGCGATGCCCATGTCGGCGATGATGCGCGACAGGCGCCCGCCCCATTGGTCGTGCTGGGCGAGCGCGCTGCGCAGTTGCATCTCGTCGATGACGCGGGCCTTGACGAGAATCTCTCCGATACGGTTGCGAGGTGCGGCCATGGCCTCCAGTCTACGGAGGAAGGAGCCTGGAGTCGCGTTCGATGCCACGTGGATTCGATACCTGCCTGGCGGAAGGGGTGGCGCTCTTCAACGCCGGGCGCTTCTTCGAGGCACACGAGGCCTGGGAAGAGGCCTGGCAGCACGAGCGCGGCCCCCGCAGGCTGCTGCTGCAGGGCCTCATCCTCGTGGCGGCGGGCTGGCTCAAGCGCGACGCGGGCAATGCCCGGGGTGCGTGGACACTCTTCTCCCGCGCCCTGGAGCGGCTCGAGTCCCTGCCCCCGGCCTGTGAAGGCGTGGACGTGGGCGGCCTGCGCCCCCAGGTCGCCGGTTGGCGCGAGGGCGGCCCCTGTGCCCGGCCCCTGCTCGCCCGGCTGCTCTCCGGCCCGGCAGGAGGCCCCTGATGCAACCCTTCGCGGACGACGCGCTGCTGCTCTGCCCCTACTGCGGTGAGGAGGTGGAGGTGACGGTGGACCCGGGTGGCCCCTCGTCGGAGACGTACGTGGAAGACTGCCCGGTGTGCTGCCGGCCGTGGGTGGTGCACGTCTCCCGGGAGGACGAGGACGTGTCCGTCTTCCTCGGGCGCGAGGACGACTGAGCCGGCCGGAAGGGGGCCGCGGCGCGTCGCCTTGACACGTCCCGAAGCATGGTTCTCTTGAAGCTGTGAGCGACGCCGGGCCCTGAAGACAGCGGGTCCGGCGCCAACAGACAACCCATCTCTTTCAACTCAACCACGCGCCGCTGCTCCGTCTGGAGTGCGGCGCGAACAGGAGACGTCCATGCTGAACCGTTGGAACCCGTTCGAGATGAGCAATGGTGCCGTGGCGCTGGGCCCCCTCATGGCCAAGGAGTTCGACCAGCTCTTCCGCGAGCTGAGCGTGCGCCAGGGCCCTGCCCGCGAGCTCGTCCCGCCCGCGGACATCTTCGAGACGGCCGAGGGCATCACCCTCCAGGTGGACCTGCCGGGGCATGACCCGAAGGCCATCGAGGTGAAGGTGGAGAACGACACCCTCACCCTCAAGTCCGAGCGCAAGCCGGTGGAGCGCTCGGAGAAGGACAGCGCGCGGCGCCTGGAGCGCAGCTTCGGCGTGTACACCCGCTCCTTCGTGCTGCCGCGCACCGTGGACGCGTCCCGGGTGGAGGCTCGCTACGAGAGTGGCGTGCTCACCCTGACGCTGCCGCGGCGCGAGGAGTCGCGGCCCCGCGTGGTCGAGGTGAAGGTCAACGGCTGAGGGGGGAAGGGGTAGCGGCACCGGGCGGGACGGGCCTCTGGGAAGCGGCTCGTCCCGTCCAGTGCAAGGCCACGCAGGACACACGGGCGGCGATGCGCACTCGACGGGGACCCTGCAATGGGCCCCCGGGAGACGCTTCGCCGCTCGGGGCGTTGGCGCGGACTAGCGCTTGACGGCGGTGGTGGTGCCACCGAGCGCCAGCGGGACGCGGAACAAGTCCAGCACCTGCTGCACGTCCAGCGGCTTGGGCAGGCACGCCACGGCGCCGGCCTGCTTGGAGCTCTCCACCACCTCGGGCGAGTGGGCGGACGTCATGGTGATGAGCCGCACGCCCTCCATCTGCTTGCGGGCGCGGATGCGGCGGCACACCTCGATGCCGTCGATGTCCGGCATGTTCAGGTCGATGAGCATGCCGTGCGGCTTCTGCTCGCTCACCAGCAGCAGCGCCTCGACGCCGCTGGTGGTCGTCTGCAGCTCCACCTGGTTCGCGTAGGGCTTGAAGGCACGCTTGATGGCGTCGAGCACCTGCCGCTCGTCATCCACCACCAGCAGGCGCACGGTGCTGCTGCCCAGCTCCTCGGGCACCGGCATCTGGTGGGTGATGAGGAAGGTGCGAAGGTCCGCCGAGCGCACGCGCCGGTGACCGCCCGGCGTCCGGAACGCCATGAGGATGCCGCGGTCGATCCACTTGCTCACCGTGGACGGGTCCACCTGGAGCAACCGGCTGATGTCGTGGGTCGTGTAGAGCTGATCCGTCATCGAACTCCCCTCACTCTGCACTGCTGGCTTCCGGCCTTCATAGGATAAGACACCTAAGCGGGAAGCGAAAATTCTTCGATTTCACAACTTGACAGCTTGTAGGGCATCAGGGTCCCTCATGTGTTGAACGGTGGCCTCCCACCGTCCCGATGCCCGCAAGCACAACTCGACCAGCTCGCGCGCGGCCCCGTGACCTCCCCGGCACCGCGCGACGTAATGCACCGACTGACGAACCTCGGCGGCGGCGTCCGCCGGGCAGGCCGAGAGGCCCGCCATGCCCAGAGGGCCCAGGTCGTTGAGGTCATCCCCCATGTACGCGCACTCCTCGGGGGACACCTCGAGCTGGGACAGCAGCTCCCGGAAACCGGCCGCCTTGTTCTTGCGGCCCTGGAGCACCGCGGCCAGGCCCAGCTCCCGGCCGCGCACTTCCACGATGGAGGAGGAGCGCGCGGTGAGGATGGCGGTGCGCAACCCCGCCAGCCTCGCCATCACCAGACCATGGCCGTCCTTGACGTCGAAGCGCTTCATCACCTCGCCGCCATCGCCGTAGAACAGGCCACCATCCGTGAGGACGCCGTCCACGTCGAAGGCGAGCAGACGCACGCGTGCCGCGCGCTCCGTCAGCTCGTCCCTGCTCGGTTTGGGCGGCAGCTCCGTCATGTCGCGTCCCTTGGACTTCCTCCCCACGACTTCGTTCACACTACCTACCGCGAATCCGCTCTTTACGCAGGTTCGTGACCCAATGCGCGCCGAATGGCCAGCACTTGACGTAGCACGTCCTCGAACATCTGGGGGTTGAGCGAGCACGGACCGTCACACAGGGCACGGTCCGGGTCTTCATGTACTTCCGTGAAAAGCGCGTCTATTCCGGCGGCCGCGGCGGAGCGGGCCAGCAGGGACACAAATTTGCGCTCACCGCCCGTCTGGCCATCACCGGAGGAGGGCAGCTGCACGGAGTGGGTGGCGTCGAAGCACACGACGAGCCCGGCCTCGCGCATCTGGGCGAAGCCGCGCATGTCCACCACCAGGTTGTTGTAGCCGAAGGTGGCGCCGCGCTCGGTGACGAGCACGTTGGGGTTGCCCGCCTCCACGGCCTTGCGCGCCGAGTGGACGATGTCCTTGGGGGCCACGAACTGGCCCTTCTTCAGGTTGACGCCCTTGCCGGTGCGCGCCACCGCCTCCACCAGGTCCGTCTGGCGGCAGAGGAAGGCGGGAATCTGGATGATGTCCACCACCTCGGCGGCCGGGCCCACGTGGCTCGTCTCGTGGACGTCGGTGAGGACGGGCACGCCCACCTCGCGCTTGATGCGCGCGAGGATGCGCAGGCCTTCCTTCAGCCCGGGGCCCCGGAAGGACTTGCCGCTGGTGCGGTTGGCCTTGTCGTAGGAGCACTTGAAGGCGTAGGGCACGCCCAGCCGGCCCGTCAGCTCCTTGAGGAGCCTGGCGTGGCGCAGCGCCATCTCCTCGGACTCGATGCTGTCCGGGCCGGCGATGACGAAGAGCTTCTGGCCGGGGCCGACCTCATGGCCGCACAGGTTGATGCGCGGGCTCATGCCTGCGTCCTTCCCGCGTCACGCTGCGCGAGGGCCGCGCGGATGAAGCCGGAGAAGAGCGGGTGGGGCGCGAAGGGCTTGCTCTTGAACTCGGGGTGGAACTGGCAGCCGACGAAGTGGGGGTGGTCCGGCAGCTCGATCATCTCCACGAGGTTGAGCTCGGGGTTGTGGCCGGACACCACGAGGCCCGCCTCCTGGAGCCGGCCGCGGTAGGCGTTGTTCACCTCGTACCGGTGGCGGTGGCGCTCCTGGATGACGTCCTCCCCATACAGCTTGTGCGCGAGCGAGCCGGGCTTGAGCGCGCACGCGTAGCTGCCCAGGCGCATGGTACCACCCTTGTCCTGCACCTTCACCTGGCTCTCCATGAGCGTCACCACCGGGTGCGGGGTGTGCTCGTTGAACTCCAGGGAGTTGGACTCGGCCAGGCCCAGCACGTTGCGGCTGAACTCCACCACCGCCATCTGCAGGCCCAGGCAGATGCCGAAGAAGGGCACCCGCTTCTCCCGGGCGTAGCGCACCGCCGCGATCTTCCCCTCGGTGCCGCGCACCCCGAAGCCGCCGGGCACCAGGATGGCGTCCACCCCGCCCAGCAGCGCCTCGGCGCCCTTCTCCTCCACGTCCTGCGAGTCCACGAACTGCAGGTCCACCTTCACGTCGTTGGCGATGCCGCCGTGGAGCAGGGACTCGTTGAGGCTCTTGTAGCTCTCCTTGAGGTCCACGTACTTGCCGACGATGCCCACCTTCACCTCGCCGCGGCCCGGCGAGTACACCTTGCGGATGATGTCCTCCCAGCGCTCGAGCCGGGCGGCACGCGTCCAGATGTTGAGCGTCTCGGCCAGCCGCTCGTCGATGCCCTGGCGGTGCAGCTCCAGCGGCAGCTCGTAGATGCTCTTCACGTCCGGCGAGGTGAACACGTTGCCCGGGTCCACGTTGCAGAACATGGCAATCTTGTCCTTCATCTCGCGGGAGATTTCCCGGTCGGTGCGGCAGATGAGGAAGTCGGGCTGGATGCCGATCTCCCGCAGCTTCATCACCGAGTGCTGCGTGGGCTTGGTCTTCACCTCGCCAGCGGCGCCGATGTAGGGCAGCAGCGTGAGGTGCATGTAGACGGTGTTGCCGCCGCCCACGTCGTAGCGCATCTGGCGGATGGCCTCGAGGAAGGGCAGCGACTCGATGTCGCCCACGGTGCCGCCCACCTCGACGATGACCGCGTCCATGCCCTGCGCCGCCTGGCGGATGCAGGACTTGATCTCATCGGTGATGTGGGGAATCACCTGGACCGTCTTGCCCAGGTACTCGCCCCGCCGCTCCTTCTGGATGACGGCGTGGTAGATGCGCCCGGAGGTGAAGTTGTTGAGCCGGGACATCCGCGCGTTGGTGAAGCGCTCGTAATGGCCCAGGTCCATGTCGGTCTCGCCACCGTCGTCGGTGACGAAGACCTCACCATGCTGGAACGGGCTCATCGTGCCCGGATCGATGTTGATGTACGGGTCGAGCTTGAGCAGCGTGATGTCGAGCCCACGGTTCTCGAGCAGGGCGCCAATGGAAGCAGAGGCGAGCCCCTTGCCCAGCGAACTCACGACCCCGCCGGTCACGAAGATGAACTTGGTCTTCTTGGAGCGCATGACCCTTCCTGCCAAGAGACCCCGGGGGCGTCAATGATTCTGTCGACGCCCCCGGACGCTCGCCTGGTCCCGGAAGTCCGGCAAGGGGTGCATTTCACTCCTGGCCCTGGGTCCGCGGCCGGGATTCGGCGTAGTCGCGGGCCCGGGGTTCACAATCGCGTTGCTCGCGCAGGGGGCAGTGGCGGCAGGACCACCCGTCCCAGCCGCGTTTCACCGCGAGATGAAGACAGGCGTCGTAGTTGAAGCAGAACAGGTTGCGCTGGACCTCTACCGCCGTCTCGTCACGCAGAGCGGACGGCAGGGGACTCGGGCATGGTGTGATGGACAAGGTCAGGGCCTCCGGCGGATGAACGGGCCTTCCCCCCCTCGCACCTGCAACAGGGTTGTCGCACGCGCATTCCCGAGGACCCGGCAAAAAAAGGACCGCCCGTCTCGCGGCCCCAAGCGTGGAGGGGTGCGCGAAACGGGCGGGCCCGAACTGCTGGCGTCAACACTTCCGCCGTAGGGTGGCTTCTTCAGCGCGCCATACGAGCGGAGGTGGACGCCTGACTGTTGCTGTCGGTCAAGGCATCACCTCCTTTCTGCGGCGGCTTATGTAATGGCGGGTTTTTCGCCGCGCCACTCCGCCTGGGAGGTGTTTCGTGCCTGGAAGCAGGGCAGGCAGGAGGGCGGGTGCCCGTCAGGAGGCCTGAGCTAGGCCGCCACGAACTGACGCTCCACCAGCCGGCGATAGAGGCCGTCCTGGCCCATGAGCGCGGCGTGGTTGCCGCTCTGCACCACCTTGCCGCCCTCCAGCACCAGCACGCGGTCCGCGCCAATCACCGTGGACAGGCGGTGGGCGATGATGATGGTGGAGCGGCCCTTCATCAGCCGGTCCAGGGCCTCCTGCACCAGGTGCTCGCTCTCCGCGTCCAGCGCGCTGGTGGCCTCGTCCAGCACCAGCAGGCGCGGGTTCTTGAGCACCGCCCGGGCGATGGCGATGCGCTGCTTCTGGCCTCCGGACAGCTGCACGCCGCGCTCACCCACCAGCGTGTGGTAGCCCTCGGGGAAGCGGGAGATGAACTCGTGCGCGTTGGCGGCGCGCGCGGCGGCCTCCACCTCGGCGTCGGTGGCGTCCATGCGGCCATAGCGGATGTTGTCCGAGATGGAGGTGGCGAAGAGCATCGGCTCCTGCGCCACCGTGCCAATCTGTTGCCGCAGCCACTCGGGGTCCAACGCGCCCAGCGGCCTGCCGTCCAGCACCACGCTCCCGCCCTGCGGATCGTACATGCGCGCCAGCAGCCCGGCGATGGTGGACTTGCCCGCGCCCGAGGGGCCAACGATGGCCACCACCTCGCCCGCGTCCAGCTTCAGGTCGATGCCCTGCAGCACCGGCACGTCCGGACGCGTGGGGTAGGCGAAGCGCACCTGCTGGAACTCGACGCGGCCCTGCACCGACGCCAGGCGCTCGCCGCCCTCGGAGGGGATGGCGGGCTTGCGGTCGATGAGCTCGAAGACGCGCTCGGCGGCACCGGCGGCGCGCATGAAGTCCGCCCACAGGTCCGTCAGGGCGCCCAGCGCGAAGGCCACCATCATCGAGTACATCAGGAAGGACGCGAGGTCGCCCGCCGTCATGCGGCCGTCCAGCACCAGCCGGCCGCCGTACCAGAGCACCACCGCCACGGCGCTCATGCTGGCGGAGGAGGCCACGGTCATGAAGATGGAGGACTGCATCACCCGGTGGCGCGTGATGTCATAGGCCCGCTCGGTGGCGGAGCGGTAGCGCTCCACCTCGTGCCGCTCGGCGGCGAAGGAGCGCACGGTGCGGATGCCGGACAGGCTCTCCTCGGCCACCGTGTTGGCGGCCGCCAGCGCGTCCTGCGTCTTCTTGGAGAGCCCGCGCACCCTGCGGCCGTACGTCACGGCCCCCACCGCCACCGCCGGCACGATGGCCAGCATCAGCCCGGTGAGCACCGGCGAGGTGTAGAGCAGCAGCGCGATGCCGCCCAGCGCCTGCGCCGCGTTGCGCAGGCCCATGGAGATGTTCACGCTCACGGCGTTCTGCAGCACCGCGGTGTCCGAGGCCAGCCGGTTGGTGAGCTCACCCGTCCTGCGCTCGTCGAAGAAGCCCACCTCCTGGGCCATGAGGCTGGAGAAGAGCTGCTGCCGCAGCCTCGTCACCACGCGCTCGCCCGCGGTGGTGAAGAGGTAGTAGCGCACCGCCATCGCCACGCCCTGCGCCACGGAGACGGCCGCCATGATCAGCGCGATGCGGTCGATCCGCGAGCGGTCTCCCGACTTGAGCACCTGGTCGATGATGTCGCCGATGGCTCTCGGGTACACCATCATCAGGCCGCTGGCGATCAGCAGGAAGACGATGCCGCCCATGATCCTGCGCGCCTGGGGGCGGGCGAGGCTCAGGATGCGGCTCACCGTCACGCGGGAGATCTTGGGCTTCTTGGAGGCGTCGGGTTTCTGGGAGGCGTCGGACACGCGCGCAGACTAACGCGGGACGTGCCCCGCCGCATGCTTCCCTGGAAGGCAGGGGGCCAGGCTCAGGCGCCCCGCATCGCCGCCTCCACCCGGGCCACGTCCTCGGGCACGTCCACCGCCACCGAGCGCCCCGTCACCTTCCCGCAGCGGATTCGGATGCCGTGCTCCAGCGCTCGTAGCTGCTCCAACTTCTCCGCCTGCTCCAGCGGGGTGGCGCTCAGCTCCGCCAGCCGCAGCAGCGTGTCGCGCCGGTAGCCGTACAGCCCCAGGTGCGCCCAGCGCTGCACCGCCCCCGCCTCGCCCGGCTCGCGGATGAAGGGCACCGTGCTCCGGCTGAAGTAGAGCGCGTCCCCGTTGAGCGCCAGCACCGCCTTCACCACGTTCGGGTTGTCCGCCTCGGCCGCCTCCAGCGGGCGCGCCAGCGTCCCCATCTCCACCTCCGGGTGCACGAAGAGGCCCGCCAGCACCCGAAGTGAAACCGGGTCCACCAGCGGCTCGTCGCCCTGCACGTTCACCCAGACGTCCACGTCCAGGTGCGCCCGCGCCACCTGCGCCACCCGGTCCGTCCCCGTGGCGCACTCGGGCGAGGTCATCACCACCGTGCCGCCGAAGCCCTCCACCGTCCGCTGGATGCGGGCGTCGTCGGTGGCCACCACCACCTCGTCGAAGGCGCGCGCCTCCTGGCAGCGCCGCCACACGTGCTCGATCATCGGCCGGCCGGCGATGAGGGCCAGCGGCTTGCCGGGAAAGCGCGTGCTGGCGTAGCGGGCGGGGATGACGGCGAACGTGCGGGGCGAGGACATGGTGGCGCGCTCTCTATCAGATCCTCGACGCTGCAAGGCACCGGCGGGAGGGGCCCACTAGGCAGCCGGGGGCCCGTGCCTACCTTCCCGCCACCATGAAGAAGGTCCTCCATATCGTCGGCGCTCGTCCCAACTTCATGAAGGTGGCCCCCATCCATCGGGCCATCTCCGAGCGCGGCGCACTCGAACAGAAGCTGGTGCACACCGGGCAGCACTACGACGTGAAGATGAGTGACGTCTTCTTCACCGACCTGGGCATGCCCGCTCCGGACATCCACCTCGGCATCGGCTCGGGCAGCCACGCGGAGCAGACGGCCAAGGTCATGCTCGAGCTGGAGAAGGTGTTCGCCAGCGAGAAGCCCGGCATCGTCTCCGTGGTGGGCGACGTCAACAGCACCCTGGCCGCCGCGCTCGTGGCGGTGAAGATGGGCATCCCCATCGCCCACGTGGAGGCGGGGCTGCGCAGCTTCGATCCCGCCATGCCCGAGGAGATCAACCGCGTCCTCACCGACCGCATCTCCCACCTGCTGCTGACGCCCTCGGCCGACGCGGACGCCAACTTGATTCGCGAGGGTCTGGAGCCCGAGCGCATCCGGCTGGTGGGCAACGTGATGATCGACTCGCTGCTGGCGGCCCGGGAGAAGGCCCTGCGGCTGTCCACGCTCCAGGACATGGGACTCGTCGCGCGCGGCTACGCCGTGTGCACCCTGCACCGGGCCTCCAACGTGGACGACGCCCAGGTGCTCACCGGGCTGCTCTCGGCGCTGGGCCACGTGGCCAGCCGGCTGCCCGTGGTCTTCCCCGTCCACCCGCGCACCCGCAGGCGCATCGCGGAGCTGGGGCTGGGCGCCTCGCTGGAGCGCACCCCGGGCCTGCGCCTGGTGGACCCCATGGGCTACCTGGAGTTCCTCGCGCTCACCTCCCAGGCCCGGCTCGTCTTCACCGACTCCGGCGGCCTCCAGGAGGAGACCACCGTGCTCGGCATTCCCTGCCTCACCGTGCGCGAGAACACCGAGCGCCCCATCACCGTGGACATCGGCACCAACCTCGTGGTGGGCACCGATCCGGTCCGCATCCGGCAGGCCGCGGATCGCATCCTCGATGGTCACGAGAAGAAGGGCCGTGTCCCGGAGCTGTGGGACGGCCGCACCGGCGAGCGCATCGCCCGTCTGTACGAGGAGTTCCTCGGCGTGGGCAAGGCGTCGCGCCGCACGGGCGCCAACCGGATCGTTTCCTCCGCTCCGGAGGCCGAGCACCACCCCGTTTGAGGAGCCTGTCGGAGTCCCCGTTGCGCGTTCCGCTCCACATGCGCCCGCAGGGTGTCAGGGGTCATGTTATGCTGCCCCACTGCGGAGGTCATGCGCATGGGGCAGGCAATGGAGGGTTATTCGGCTGAGCCGCGGCGGGTGGGCCGGTTGTGGAGGACGTTCCCGAGGGAAGACGGGGACGCCGCGACGCCACCGCGAGTGGGAGATTCGGTGGGCGGCTTCCGGCTGGAGGCGCGGCTGGGCGAGGGCGGCCAGGGCACCGTCTTCCGCGCCCGGCGTGGCGGCCGGCTGTATGCCGTCAAGCTGCTCTCCCTCGCGTCGGACGACTGGGCCTGGCGTGAGCTTGAGGTGCGGCTGCGGCTGCGGCGCGTGGGCTCGGTGAAGGTGCTGGGCTGCGGCGTGTGGCCGGTCTCCCGTCCCCGCTTCGTCTTCCTCGTCATGCCGTACGTGCGCGGGCGCCCCCTGTATGAGTGGGCGAAGGCGAGCAATCCCACGGCGCGGGACGTGGCGCTCATGGTGCTGGAGGTGGCGCGGCAACTGGTGGAGGTGCACCGGGCGGGCGTGGTGCACCGCGACATCAAGGGCGCCAACGTGCTGGTCCGCAGGAAGGATGGGCGGCCCGTGCTGGTGGACTTCGGCGTGGGCACGTACGTGGGTGCTCCCGAGATCACCAACCCGATGGGGCTGCCGGGCACCCGCCATTACCGCAGCCCCGAGGCGCTGCGCTTCCGCCGTGAGCGGGCGGGCGAGCACTCCCCGGCGCGCGCCTCGGATGACCTGTGGGCGTTGGGCGTCGTCCTCTACTGGCTGCTCACGGGCAGCTACCCCTTCGACACCCCGGGGCCCGCCGCGGACGAGGGCGCCCTGGCCGAGGTCATCCTGAAGGAGGCGCCCGAGCCGCCGCACCTGCGCAACCCGCGCGTGCCCCGGGCGCTGAGCGAGCTGTGTCTGCGCATGCTGGAGAAGCCGCTCGAGGCGCGCTACCCCGATGCGGCGGCGCTGGGCGAGGCGCTGGAGGCGGTGCAGGCGGAGGCGGACGGCACCTGGGACGTGCCGCTGTGCGAGGTGTGGGGCCCGGACGATGACACCACCGTCCAGCAAGAGCGACTCGACCTGGGGGACTGGCTGGACAAGGCGCGGCGGCTGAAGCTCCATGCGCGGCTCCGCCCCCGGCGCGGCCGGCCCGTGCCCCTGGCGGAGGCCTCCACGTTCCCTCGTTCACCGGAGGAAGCTCCGCCCGGAGTGAGTGATGACGGGGCGGAGGCGAAGCCGGGTTCCACGCCGCCGCGAACCCAGTGCCCGCTTCGCCGTGCGCGCTTCTGGGGCTGCGTCCTGGGGTTGTGTCTTCTGGTGGGGCTGGCCATGGCCGTGGCGCGCCATGCATCCACCGATGCGTCCGGGGTTGGGGCCACTACTTCGGCAGTGACCTCCGAGGCCACCACTTCCAAGGTCAGAAAATTGGCGCCCGCGAGCAAGTCGCCGGAGAGTGGAGAGGGTGCAGCGCCTGCGAAGGCGGCAACCCCTGCACCCGTCGCCACTGCGACGCCCCGGAAGGACAGCACACGCGTGAAGACTCCGAAGCAGGTCAATTCCTCTCAGAAGAAGCAGCGGGATTCGCAGGGCATGAAGGTGGGGGCGGCGGGCAAGGCGTGCACCCTGGCCCTGGTCGCCGGGCAGCTCGCCTGCGCCAGCCCCGCCCCCCAGGTGCGGCTCCCGCCTTCGTACGTGCCTCCTCCGGCGGAATGCCCGCCCGGGGCCATCGAGGGCATGAAGGCGCTGGGGCTGCGGGTTGGGGCGAGTGAGACCGCCGCCTTGAACGGGCTGGAAGGCGCCCAATACATCACCGTGCACAACGGCCAGAGCGCCACGCTCACGGTGGGCACCGACTGGGGAACGCAGGACCGTGGCATCGTTGCCACCGGCCAGCTCTTGTTCGGAGAGGGGCGCGTGTATGGCCGATTCACCGAGGCTCGCTCGCGCGATGACAACAACCCGTACACGTACCCTGTCTGCATGGAACTCTACGATTATGGGCGGGACGGTAAGCGCGGTGTGCCGATGCGGAATCCCGACAGCGGGACGGACACCGCTCAAATCACGTCCGTCATGAAGGTGTTGACGGTGGCTCGCTTCAAATAGGGAGAGGCCCCCATGCGAGCCTTGCCCCCCACCGCTCTGCTGTTGCTCGTCGCCGCGAGCGCTCAGGCCCTGGCGCGGCCCTTCACGGAGGAGATGACGGGCGGCCCACGCTTCACGGTGACGGCGGACACCGCCAGCGAATCACGCCAGGTCCGCATCAGTCCGGGCGTTGGAACCCTTTTCGTCTTCGACACGCCCGTCCAGCGCGAGGGAGTCTTCCTGGAGCAGCGTGAGCGCTTCCGGCAGGTCTCGCTGTCCGAGGATGGCCACCTGCTCACGCTCCTGCCCCTGGGCGAGTTGTCCATGGGGACGCGGCTGCGGCTGACCGTGCGCTTCGCGGATGGAGAGGTTCCGGCGAGCGTGGGCTTTCTGCTGGTGGTGCACCCCCAGGCCGAGCACCAGGTCGAGGTGTTCCGCCTTCCTCGATCCGCTGACTCCTACAAGCAGGAGTTCGAGGCGGTCCAGGTGGAGGCCCAGCAGTGCAAGACGCAGCTGGCGCGGGAGCGCGCGGAGTGCGGCAGGCCGTCCGGCCTCAGCGGTCCGATCGTCTCGCATCAGCTGGACTGGCATGGCATTCGCGCCAGGCGCTTCGAGGAGGGTCTCCCCCTGCGCCGCGGAGAAGCCTTCCGTTCGGTGGGTGTGACGAGCTACAGCGCTACGAACGGAAATCCAGGGGAAGAGGTGGTTCGGCTGGCGGTGGAGCTGGAACTGGCGAACCACGGTCTCCAGCCATGGCGGGCCGCGAACGCGGAACTGGTGGGCCCGGGCGGACGGTGGACAATGGCACTGTGGGCGCCCGAGCCCATTCCTCCAGGCAAATGGGGCCATATCGTGGTGGAGATGGAGCTGCCGCTCTCCGAGGTGCGCAGCGGCAGCCATGTGCTCAAGCTCTGGGACGAGGCCGGAGTGCGGACGGCCACCCTGTTGGGCGTGACGTTCCCGGAGTGAGCGGCCTGCCTGTCCTCGTAACCGGGGCAAGCCCAACTCCGCCGGATTGAGCGGGTATTCGCGGAGGCCATGCCTCGCGGCCCTCAGCGCCGCGCGTTCACTCTCTGCAGGAGCCTGGCCGCACGGGTGCGCACGTTGTCGTAGGCGTCCGTGCTCGCCGCTTCCTCCAGGAAGGGGGCCGCGGGGGCTCCCACCTCGCGCACGAGGAACTCCGCGCACTTCGTGTGGAAGCGATCGCTCACCAGACAGCGGATGACGTTGCGGATGAGCTTTTCGTCCGTGCGGTAGGCGGGCTCGTTGCGAAGGGCCGCGCCGTACGACGCCAGTCCATCCACCCAGCGCAGGTTGTCGAAGTTGACGTGCCCCTCCAGATACGGGGCATAGCCGTTCGCCGGATACTGCGTGCGCAGCCGGGCGAGCGCGCGCAGGGTCTGATCCCTCCGCCTCTCCCCCTCCCGCGCCCAGCGTTCGATCTGCTCGATGTCCGGCAACTCCTCCCGCGCGGCGGTCCGCTCCTCGACGGGAGCCTCCGTCCTCCCGGCGAGCGCGGGCGGCTGTTTCGCGGGCGGCTGTTTCGGTGGGAAGGGGCTCTTCGCCGCGGACGCAGGCGGGGCCGTGGCGGGCACCGTCTGCTGCTCCGCCGGCCAGAGCAGCGCGGCGCCAACGCCCAGCAGCAACACGCCCGCGGCACCCACCGCCAGCATCGGCCTCGTGTCCCGGGGTGGCACCAACTCCCGTGAGCCAGGCACCGCCGGAGACGCCTTCCGTTCCAACTGCGTCTCGGCGTCCTGGGGATGGTGGGGGAGGGTGGCGGCCTCCTGCGCGGAGGATACACCCACGTGCACTCCTGGCACCGTGGGGCGCGCGGCGGAGGTGCTCAGGTCCGGCAGGGTGTCCAGCGCGGTGGCGAAGTCCGCCGCCGATTGGAAGCGGTCTCCTGGCTGCTTCGCCAGGGCCTTGCGGACGACTCCCTCCAACTCCTGGGAAAAGCCCGCGCCGGAGCGGAGGCTGCTCAGCGCCGGCGGTGCGGCCTCCTGGTGCTTGCGCAGCACCTCGGCGGCTCCGTCCCCCTCGAAGGGCCGGGCTCCGGTGAGCAGCTCGAAGAGCAGCACGCCCACGGAGTAGAGGTCCGTCCGCGCGTCGATCGCCCCGGCGCGGATCTGCTCCGGGGCCATGTAGCCGGGGGTGCCCACCGCCAGGCCCGTGGTCAGGCCCGTCACCGTGTCGCGAAGCCGCGCCAGGCCGAAGTCCAGGATTCGGACCTGGTCCCCCAGCCCGATGGCTTCCGTCAGGATGATGTTGTCCGGCTTGATGTCGCGGTGGACGATGCCCTGGGCATGCGCGTGGGCCAGCCCCGCGAGCACCTGGCGCACGATGCCCAGCGCCCGCTTCACCGGCAGCGGCCCGCCTTCACGCACCAGCGCGCGCAGCGTCTGCCCCGTGACGAAGTCCATCACCATGAAGGGCGCGTTGCCCTCCACGCCGAAGTCGATGACCGAGACGCAGCACGGGTGTGACAGCCGGCTCATCGCCTGCGCCTCGATGTGGAACCGCCGCTGGAAGCCCGCGTCCGCCGCCATCCAGGGATGCAGGAACTTGATGGCCACCGCCCGGCCCAGCTCCAGGCGCTCACCCCGGTACACCACGCCCATACCTCCGGCGGCGAGCCGCTCGAGAATCCGGTAACGCTCCTGCAGGACGGTGCCGACACGTGGGTCGGAGGCGACGGTGTCTTCCATGGGAGGCGCGTGAGGTTAGCAGGCCCGCCTTCCGGGCGGGGGCCATCGGGCCGGCCCAGGAGGGCAGGCGGCCAGGGGGGCGCCCGCGCCCGAGCCGGGTCACTCGCCGCGTTGCTCGGGAGCCCGGCCGCGCCCGGACACTTCCGGATGACCGGACGCACCTTCTTCCTACGAGCGGACGGGAGATGACGACGGCCTTGGGGGTAGCGAGACGCGTGGACCTGCTGGAAGCCCGGAGGGAAGCGCTCATGCAGCGATGGGCCGGGCAGGTGAGGGAGCGCCTGCATCTGGCCTCGTCATCACCCGGCAGATCGTTCTCGGCCAGGGGGGCGGCATCGGCGTACGCTCCACCCTCGCGGAGGGAACCACCTTCACCGTACGCCTGCCCCGGCGGCCATCGACTCCCAGCTCCTGACCCGTTCTCCTGGCTGCTCCCATGACCCAGCCCCTCCCCTCCACTCCCGCTCCCATCCTGGTGGTCGACGACGACCCGGACATCCGCGAGGCCCTTCGCGATATCCTCGACGACGCGGGCTACACGGTCGTCCTCGCCTTCCATGGCCAGATGGCGTTGGAGCTGCTGGGCACGATGGGCCAGCCCTGCCTCGTCCTGCTGGACTGGATGATGCCCGTGATGGATGGGGCGCAATTCCTCCAACTGCTGCGGGAGAACCCGCTCTACGACACGGTGAAGGTCATCCTCTGCACGGCCAGCGGGCGCGACGTGCCTCCGGGCGCCCAGGGGCTGCTGCACAAGCCCTTCGAGCTGGAGCAGCTGCTGGCCATCGTGGCCGACTCCTGCGGCTGAGCGCGCGTCCTAGTCCCAGGAGAGCTCGTACTCGTTGGTGCCAGGCCCCGCCCGCCACGAGCGTACCCGGGCGCCCTTCACCCGCGCGGTCTCGAACGTCGCCAGGAAGCCGCCCTCGACGTACGGGCGGGGGCTGAAGTCGCGCTTGACGGTGAGCACGCCGCTCCAGGGCCCCGTCAGCCTCACGGCGACCTCCACGCCACTCACCCCCACCTGGATGGCCCAGGGCAGGCTGTTGAGCAGCCGGTGCGGATCTCCCTGCACCAGCACCAGCAGCGTCCTGCCCGCCGCCGACACCAGGAAGTTCACCGCCGCCTGCTGTCCCATGTGGCGCAGCACCGTCTCGAAGTCCTCCGTGTCCCCGCCACCCAACCGGGCCGTGGTGTAGAGCAGCTCGAGGTACTTGCCGGACGGGTAGCTGAAGAAGTCCAGGAACTTCTTCTCGCCGAGCGCCGCCAGGCACCGCTGGACCGCGGCCTCGCCTCCCCGCTGCCGCGCTACCTCCAGCACGGCGTTGAAGAGCATCCCGCGCACGGCGGCCCTCTCCGGCAGTGAGGCCAGGAGCATGCGCAACTCCTCCTCGGAGCCGTGTGGCGGCGAGTGGGGCGTGGCGGTCGGGTCCCTCATGTGCTTCGCGTCTCCGTTCCCGGTGGGGTGGGGCCGGGTGATTCCACGTCCACCCCTCGCTCGGCAAGGGGGCCTGTCCGAAGCCCCGCCCGCCGCCGCGCGGAGAGTGGGCATGTGAGCGCTCCCAGTGAACAGAGACGGACCCGGGGAGGAAGCGGCCAGCCCGTTGTGTTAAGCCCGCACCGCCGCATGAGAGAGCAGCGAGAGGACATGCCCCGCCCGTCTGGCGAAGCCCCCGAGGGCTACGTCGACATCCCGTTCGTCGTCGAGCCGAACTACGCCGGCTGGCGGCTGGACCGCTACCTTTCCGAGAAGCTCCGCCGCCTGACGCGCGAGCGTCTCCACGGCATCATCCAGCGGGGCGTCCTGTGCGAAGGACGCCGGCTCAAGCCCTCCACCCCCGTCTACCCGGGCCTCTCCTTCCGCATCCGCCGGCCCGTCAGCGCGGAGCCGGAGACGCCCACCGCGCTGCCCACCGTCTTCCAGGACGACTGGCTGCTCGTGCTCGACAAGCCCGCCGGGCTCCCCATCCACCCCACGGCCCGCTATCACAAGGGCACGCTCGTCTCCCTGCTGCGCGAGCGCTTCGGAGAGGCCTTCGCCGAGCCCGCCCACCGCCTGGACCGCGAGACGAGCGGCCTCGTCGTCTGCGGGCGCACCACCGAGTCCTGCCGCGTGCTCGGCCGCCTCTTCGTCTCCCGCGACGTCCACAAGGAGTACCTCGCGGTGTGCGAGGGCCACCCGCCCGAGGACACCTTCCTCGTGGACGCGCCCATCGCCGAGGGCACCGAGCTCATCCGCATCGCCGTGCGCATCGACGCCGTGCAAGGCAAGGAGAGCCGCACCCGCTTCGAGGTGCTCCAGCGCTTCTCCCGCGGCGGCGAGCCCTTCGCCCTGCTGCGCTGCTACCCGGAGACGGGGCGCCAGCATCAAATCCGCATCCACCTGCGCGAGGCCGGCTTTCCCCTGGTGGGCGACAAGATGTACGGCCCGGATCCCGGCTACTTCGACCGGTTCAGCAAGCACTGCCTGGAGCCCGAGGCCTGGGAGCGCCTGCGCCTGCCTCGCCACGCCCTGCACGCCGCGCGCATCTCCTTCCCCCACCCGGGCACCGGGGCGGCCGTGACCTTCGAGTCGCCCCTGCCCGAGGATCTCCAGGACTTCATCGCCGGACGGCCCGTCACATGAGCGGGGGGCGCATGTCTCCAGCCGATTCCAGCGCGATGGGCGGGCTGCCCCCCGAGTCCCTCCTGGAGGTGCTCACCGACGGGGTGACGGTCTTCGACGCGGACGGGCGCTTCACGTACCTCAATGCCGTGGCCGAGCAGGTGCTCGGCTCCCCCCGCGAGCAGCTGCTCGGCCGCGGGGTGGGGGAGGTGTTCCCCGACTTCCAGCAGACGCCCCTGGGCGCGGCCGCCCAACGGGCCCTGACCGAGCGGCTCTCCCTCACCGTCGAGGCCTTCTATGCGCCCCAGGGCACCTGGCTCGAGGCGCGCATGGTGCCGCGCGAGGGCCACCTCGTGGTGTTCCTCCGGGACGTGACGGCGCGCCGCCAGGCGGAGGAGGCCCGGGAGAAGAGCGCCGCCCGGCTGTCGCTGCTGCGGGAGATGACGGCGAAGCTGTCCGCCGCGGTCTCCACCGAGGAGGTGGGCGACGTCCTCCTGCGCGGCGCCATGGCGGCGACGGGCGCGGAGCTTGGCTGGGTGGGCCTGCTGGAGCCGGAGGGGAAGGCGCTGCGGCAGGTGGCCTGCGCGGGCGTCTCCCCCGAGGTGATGCGCCAGTACGAGCGGCTCCCGCTCGACGCGGCGCTCCCCCTCGCCCGGGTCTTCCTCTCCGGGGAGCCCGAGTGGCTGGGCTCGCTCGCGGACTATGAGGAGCGCTACCCGCACCTGGTGGAGTACGTGCGGGCCTCCCCCAGCCATGCCAGCGCCTATGTGCCCATGCGCGCCAAGGACATGTCCCTGGGCTCCCTCACGCTCGCCTTCGTCGGCTCCCGCGTCTTCGGCGAGGAGGACCGCGGTTTGATGATGGCGCTGGCGCACCACGGCGCGCTCGCGTTCGACCGGGCCCGGCTCTTCGATCGCGAGCAGGCCGCGCGCGCCGAGGCCGAGTCCCATTTGATGGCGCAGGTGCACGCGCGGCGCGAGCTGGAGGCCGTGGCCTGGCGGCAGCGCTTCCTCTCCGAGGCCAGCACGCTGCTGGCCAGCTCGCTCGACTACACCACCACGCTGGAGAGCCTCACGCGGCTGGTGGTGCCCGAGCTCGCGGACTGCTGCGCGGTGGACGTGCTCAACGCGGAGGGACGTGTGGAGCACCTAGCGCTGGCTCATGCGGATCCCTCCAGGCTGGACGTGGCACGGGAGGTCATCCGCCGCAACCCCATCGACCTGTCCGCCGAGCATGGGGCGGGCAAGGTGCTGCGCACGGGCCAGCCGGAGTGGGTCGCGGACGTCTCCAACCCGAGGCTCGCCCCCGTGGCCCAGGCCCCCGCGGTGCTGCCGCTGCTGCAGGAACTCGGCATCCGCTCGTATCTCTGCGTGCCGCTGGTGGCGCGCGGCCGGGTGCTCGGCTGCCTCACCCTGCTCCATATCGGGAGCGGCCGGCACTACTCCGAGGCGGACCTGGGGCTGGCCGGGGAGCTGGCGCACCGGGCCGCCCTCAGCGTGGACAACTCACGGCTGTACCGCGAGGCGCAGGAGGCCATCCGCCTGCGCGACGAGTTCCTCTCCATCGCCAGCCACGAGCTGAAGACGCCCCTCACCTCGCTGCGGCTGCAGCTCTCGCTGCTCGAGCGGCTCATGGGCCCGGAGTCGCAGGAGCGCGTCGGCGGCAAGCTGGAAGGGGCGCACCGCCAGGTGGACCGGCTCTCCAGCCTCGTCACCACGCTACTGGACGTGAGCCGCATCGCCACCGGCCGCATCAGCCTGGAGCTGTCCGAGGTGGACCTGACGCTCGCCGTGCGCGAGACCCTGGAGCGGTTGCGCGAGGTGTTCGCCCAGGCCGGCTGCGCCGTGACGTTCCAGAACCGCGGGCCAGTGGTGGGGTGGTGGGACGCGCTCCGGTTGGATCAGGTCATCGTCAACCTGCTCACCAACGCGGCCAAGTACGGACAGGGCCGGCCCGTCACCGTCACGGTGGAGCAGGACGGCGAGCAGGCCCGGCTCACCGTGCGCGACGAGGGCATCGGCATCTCCTCCGAGGCCCTGCCGCGCCTCTTCGGGCGCTTCGAGCGCGCGGTGAGCGTCCGGCACTACGGCGGCCTCGGCCTGGGGCTCTACATCAGCCGGCAGATCGTCGAGGCGCTCGGCGGACGGGTGAGCGTGGACAGCCGGCCGGAGGAGGGCGCCACCTTCACCGTGGTGCTTCCTCGCGGGGGCCCGCCCCGCTGAGGGTCGCGCTGAGGGCCTGGGCCTTGCGGACGAAGCCCGTCAGTCCTCGGGCCTGGGCGTTCTCCTCCAGCACCCGCAGCCGCTGCCATGCCAGGTGGAGCCGGCCCCAGTCCCGCTCCGCCTCCGCGAGCGCCAGCCGGGCCTCGTACTCCAGCGGGACGAGCCCCATGCGCCGCGCCTCGGCGAGCACCGTCTCCAGCCGCTTCACCGCCTCGCCGTGCCGTCCCTCGGCGCAGAGCACCCGTGCCGCCACCAGGGCCGAGCCGAGCCGCGTCTGGGGCTGCTGGCTGCGGACCGCGAGGGCCTGCGCCCGGGCGCTCGCCTCACGGGCCAGGGCGGTCTCACGCCGCGCCAGGTGCACCAGGGCCAGCGTGGTGTGGGCCTGGGCCTCTCCATCCGGCAGCCCCAGGCCGTGCAGCGCCTCCACCGCCGCGTTCAGCGGCTCCAGTGCGGCCTCGGGCCTGTCCTCCTCCACCGCCAGCAGCCCGAGCGCCACCTGCGTCTCGGGCACCTCGCTGCGGCCCCCCAGCTTCCGGCGCAGCGCCAGCGCCTCCTCGTACTGGCCGCGCGCGCGCACCAGGTCCCCCTCCAGCAGCGCCACCGCCCCGTCGCCCTGGAGGTGGTAGGCGGTGTAGCGCTCGTCCTGGGTCTGCCGGGAGATGGCGAGCCCCTCCGCGTAGTGCCGCCGCGCCTCGTCCGGGTGGCCCTCCGTCAGCGCGAGGTTGCCCAGCGTCCACAGCCCCACCTGCACGGTGTAGAGGTCGCCCGTGTCCCGGGCCAGGCCCACGCCCTCCTCCGCGAACTTCCGCGTCCGCACCAGGTCCCCCCGCATCAGCCGCAGCTGGGCCAGGTTGACGCGCGTCAGCCCCTCGTTGCGCCGGTCGTTGATCTCCTGCTCGATGGCCAGCGCCTGCTCGAAAAGCGGCTCGGCCTGCGACAGCTGGCCCTGCATGAGCAGGGTGTCGGCGATGTTCTGCAGCGCCAGGGCCACGCCGCCCCGGTGGTTGATGTTCTTGAAGATGTGCAGCGCCTCGCCGAAGACGCGCTTGGCCTCCTCGTAGTTGCCCTCCTCATAGGCGACGTTGGCCAGGCGGTTGAGCGTGCGGCCCTCGGAGCCCGGGTCCCCGGCGTCGACGAAGATGCGCTGGGCCTGCTGGCAGGCGGTGGTGGCGTCCTGGTGGTTGCCCAGGCGCAGCAGCGCGTTGCATTGCGCCAGCCGGGCCCGGCCCACCAGCAGGCGCGAGCCCCGCCGGGTGCCCTTCTGCACCGCGCTCTCGGCCAGGGGCAGCACGCCCTTGTGGTCGGAGAGGCTGTGGCGCACCTGGGCCTCGGCGAGGTCGATGCGCTCGTCGTCGGAGGCGGGCATGCCCATGGCGCGCAGCGCGGTGAGGGTGTCGAGCGCGTCGTGTCCCTTGCCTCCAGAGGACTGGGCACTGGCGAGCCGCAGGCCATGGTCGAGGTTGTCGGGGAAGAGGGTGGAGAGGGTGCGGTAGCTGTCCACCGCCTTGGCCCAGTCCCGCTCCATCTCGTGGAGGCGGCCCTCCACCAGCAGCTGCTCCTCGCGGGACAGGTCCTTGGCGAGCGCGAGGGCCCGCCGGGCCGCCTCGAGCGCACGCGTGTCGTAGCCGAGCACCGCCCACGTCTCCGCCAGGGCGGAGTGGGCCAGGGCGAAGCGGGGGTCCGCGGCGATGGCCTGGGTGAAGAAGTCCCGGGCCTTCAGCGGCTCGTAGGCGCGCAGCCGGGCGAGGCCCTCGGCGTAGAGGCGCAGCGCGGTGGCGTTGGCGGGCCGCGCGCCCGTGGTGCGTGCGGGGTCCGGCGCCGTGCCGTGCGGGCCGAGTCTCCCGCGGAGCTGGTCGCCCATGCGCGCGACGAGCTCGAGGATCTCCGCCTGCGTGCCCTTCTCGCTGAGCATGGCCACCTCCTCACCGCTGGAGGCGTCCTGCAACCGGAGGACGAGGCTGAGCTTGCCCCCCGTCTCCTCCGGCAGCGCCAGGTAGGAGCCGAGCACCACGAGGTCCACGCCCAGATGCTTGCGGATGCGCGCGAGCGTGTCGGGGGCCAGGCTCTCGCTGTCCGTCAGGGACAGCTCCTGCTTCATGCGCACCACGGTCTCGCCCGACACCAGGCGCAGGTCCTCTCCCGCGGCGAGCTCGGCGGTGAGCATCTCGGAGAAGGCCGTGGACAGCCACGAGGCGTCGGGCCGTCCGTTGAGGTTCTTGAAGCCCAGCACCGCCACCGCGCGGCGCTGCTTCACCTGCGGTGCCTCCGTGCTGGCGGGAGTGGGGTCCTCCGGGTTCCACGGGGCCGGCCCTGTCCGCGCCGCGTAGCCGCCCAGCGCGGCGAGCAGGAGCCCGCTCAGCGCGAGCAGCACCCGGCGTATCCGGCGCTCGCGCCTGGGCGCGGCAGGCACCGTGGGAATGGCGGGCAGCGAGGGACTCGAGAGGGTGATGCGCCGGGCCTTGGGCGTGTCCAGGGGCGCCATCAGCGGCGCCTTTCCCACCACGCCCACCTCGCATACCTCCACCGGCTCCTCCACCCCGGCCAGCAGGTAGAAGCCATGGGCGCGCCAGGCCAGCCCGGGGCCGTCCCCGTGCGTGCCCACGACGGCGCGGCGGGCGATGTCGAAGGCGGCGCGCGTCAGCAACGTCTGCCCCCCCCGCGCCAGCGGCATGATGCGGGCGGCGATCAGCTTGGTGAGTCCCTCCACGTCCACGGGCTTGGCGCCCTGGGCCACCAGGTGGGGTGGATTCTCGCGCAGCACCACCTCGCCCAGGTGGATGCCCGCGCGCGCCTGCAGCCGCACCCCCTGCTCCCGCTCCAGCAGCGCGAGCCGCTCGTGGTAGGCGAGCGCGTACCGGGTGGCGTCCACCGGCCGCTCGAAGAGCAGGAGGAAGCCGTCGGTCTTGTCGATCTCCTGCCCGCCGTGCAGGTGCATCAGCTCGCGGGCCAGTTGATCATGCCGGGCGAAGAGTCCGGCGGCGCGGGCATCGCCCAGCGACTCGACGAGCCGGGTGCTGTCGGTGAGGTCCAACAGCAGCACGGTGCGGATGGCGACGCTCGGCTCGTCGAGCGGGCGGGGCACGCCGCTGGGCTGCACGAGCGTGCGGACCACCTCGCGGGCGCTGGTGAAGCGCTTGCGCGGCAGGGGATCCATGCAGCGGCGGATGACCACCTCCCAGCGGTGGGGCAGGCCCAGCCCCTCCGGGGACGCCGAGCCGCGGCGCAGCTGCTCGAGCAGGGCCATCGTCTCGGACTCCGGCGAGGACAGGGCCCCCGCGAGCAGCTCGAGCAGGACGAGCCCCAGCGAATAGAGGTCCGAGGCGCTCGTGGGAGCGGAGCCCTGGTGCCGCTCGGGCGCCAGGTGGGGGGCGGTGGCCGGCGGGTTTCCCGACTCCCAACCCCACGCGGGCGCGGCGAGCACGGCGCGCATCCCCTCGGGCGCCGGCATCAGGAGGATGCGCGCGCCGCGGAGATCCCCATGGACGAGGCCCGCGTCGTGCAGCGTGGCCAGGCCCTCACACAGCTGGCGCGCCAGGGGCAGTGCCTCCTGGGGCGTCAGGGGACCGCGCTGGCGCAGCCGTTCCTCCAGGCTCTCGCCCTCGAGCAGCTCCGTGGTGAGGAAGGGCTGCTCCACTCCGGACATCTCGTCGTGATGGCGGCCCACCTCCAGGATGCGCTGCACGTGAGGGCTCACCACGTCCCGGGCCCGGTGCAGCTCGCGCTCCAGGCGCTCCAGCGACTCCCGGCCCTCGCCGCTCGTGCGGACCAGCCTCAGCGTGACGCGCTGCTGGCGCTCCACGTCGAGTGCCTCATACGTCTCGTCCCGCCCCACGGGGGTGATGGATCGCAGCAGCTTGTAGCGGCCCACGAAGAGCCGCTCGCTACCAGAGGAGGTCATCGGAGCCATTCCGGACACCGGGGGGAAACCGGGGCGGATTGTGCCACACGCCATCCGAGAGGCGATTCCCAAGGCTGCGTCATGAACAGGGCGCTACAGCCAAATGGCCGCGAGGAAACGTTGTGGTTGGAATTACGCTACCTGTGTGTGTCTTTTCCGAACCGCTTCGGCTCCTTCTTCGAGCCGCCGAGCATGAAGACGAACACCAGGGGAAAGCACATCAACATCGGGAACAGGGCGGAGAGCAGCAGTCCGGGCAGCACGGTGTAGCCCCTGGCTTTCGAGAAGCTCATGCAGGCCCAGGCGAAGAGCGCGTACCCGGCGTACATGAGCACCTTGTCCATTTCGTGCCCCCAGAAGGCTCCTGTGTAGACGAGGGCCAGGCTGGCGGCGATGCCCATCTTGACCTTGTGCTTCCGCCACCCGCTCTTCTCCGGCGGGCGGGAGAGCCCGGGTGGATGGCGCGCGAGGAACTGGAGGACGGTGTTCTGCCGTTGGGTCACCACGAGGAGCTGCGCCCCGGCCTGGACTCCCACGTCGTGGGTGGTGCCCGCGAGGGTGTAGAGCTCGGAGAGGGGCCAGAACTTCCCACCCCGGGCGCGGGTGAGCTCCCGCAGGGCGTACTCGAACTCGCCGGAAGGCAGCCGTTGCAGGTGCTCCACCAAGGACTCCAGCTGCCGCAGCTCCGAGGGCCGAGGCTGGGGGGCCTGGATGCCCACGAGGCTCAGGCAGCGGTCGAGCAGGGTGCGGTGGCGCGCCGGGAGGAGGGCGGCCCCGTGAGGCGTGAAGACGCCCAGGCCCCAGCGCTCGGGGCGCGCGTTGTCCGCGTGACGGCCGTACGCCAGGCTGGTGACCACGTCCCGCACCTGGGGCAGCTCGTGCTCCAGGTTCCGGGTCCGCACGCCGAGCCGGAGCAGCGACGCCAGGGTGTCGGAGTAGGACAGGGAGAAGAAGGTGGGCCCGGTCCTCTTCAGGTGGACGCCGATCCACCCGGGCAACAGGGTGATGGCATCGTGCTGGAGAGAGGCCAGCGGCAACTGGAGCGGATCTCCGAACCAGGGCCGCCAGAGCAGCCGCTTGGGGGTGAGCCAGAGCCGGCCGGGAGAGGGCCAGGAGAGCATCCAGTCCTCGAAGAGCACGGGGTCGTCCGTTCCAGGAGGCCGGGGCGGGTGCGCGAGCGCCAGCGCTTCCAGCTCGCCCAGCGCCTCCACGAGAGACGCCCCATTGTGGAGGGCGGATTGCGCGAGCCGTTTGTGGGCCAGGGCCTCCAGCTTCGCACGCAGGGTCCGCAGCTCCTTTAGAACGCGCAGCCCGGGGTGCTCGCTGGGCCACTGCTCCCGGGTGGCGCGGTGCTCCACGTAGGTGAGCACCTCGGTGAGCTCCGCCTCCTGCTCTCGCGTCTGTTTGAGCAACTCGGGTTGGCCGCGCAGCGCGCTCTGCCATTGGTAGGAGGCGAGCCGCCGCGTGAGGAGGGTGTAGCGCTCCCGGGCCTGCTCGATGCGCTCCCACCGGCCTTCGAGCTGGCGGCGCAGCGAGTCGAGCAGTGGGGCGGTCGGCGCGGACATGCTGGAGATTCTGCCATACGTACGGACCCGCATTGGCGGGCGGGGAGGGCTCTCCTATGCTGCCAAGCCCATGAAGGTGGCGCTGGTCGTGATGCCGTTGGCGGCGGTGCACCGCCCGAGTCTCGCCGCAGGCCTGCTCCAGGCGGCGGTGAAGGCCCGGGGCATCGAGTGCGAGACGCGCTACTTCAACGTGACGCTCTGGAAGATGCTGGGAGCGGAGGCCTACCGCTTCTTCTGCCATGAGGCGCCCATGACGGCGCTGGCCGGGGAGTGGGCCTTCGCGCAGGCCTTCCACGGGCAGCGCGAGGGCGCACGGGAGGCCTACGCACGCGAGGTGTTGGATCATCCGGTGTGGGGGATGCCCTCCGCGCTGCGCGAACACGTCTGGGCCTTGGAGGAGGTGGCGCCCGCGTTCCTGCGCGTCGTCTTCGAGTCCTGTGATTGGGGCCAGTACGACCTGGTGGGCTTCACCAGCACCTTCGAGCAGACGATGCCCTCGCTGTGCCTGGCGCGGATGATTCGCGAGCGCTACCCGAAGGTGAAGCTGGTGGCCGGCGGCGCCAACTTCGAGGCGGGCATGGGCCGGCAGTACATGGAGCGGTACGGGTTCCTCGACTACGTGGCCACGGGCGAGGCGGACGTCTCCTTTCCCCAGCTGTGCGAGAACCTGCGCGAGGGCCGCGGCGAGGTGCCTCCGGGCTTCCTCTACCGGGAGGGCGGCGAGGTGCGCGAGTCGTCCCGGCGCAAGGAGCCGGGCTACGCCAACCTCGACGCGCTGCCGACGCCCGACTACGAGGACTTCTTCCACCTGGTGCGCACGAGCGCGCCGGAGCTGGCGGCCGGGATGTGGCTGCCCCTGGAGGCCTCGCGCGGCTGCTGGTGGGGAGAGCACTCGCACTGCACCTTCTGCGGCCTCAACGGCGAGGCGATGACGTTCCGCCGCAAGAGCTGGCGGCGCGTGGTGGACGAGCTGGAGGAGGTGGGCCGGCGCCATGGCGCCACGCCCGTGCAGTACGCCGACAACATCCTGGCGATGGACTACTTCAAGGATCTGCTGCCCCACTGGGCGGGCCAGCCGGTGCGCACGGAGAAGTTCTTCGAGATCAAATCCAACCTCAAGCGCCGCCAGGTGCGGCTGCTGCGCGAGGCGGGCATCACCCGGGTGCAGGCCGGCGTGGAGACGCTGGCGGACGGGACGCTCAAGGTGATGCGCAAGGGCGTGTCGGGCGCGCAGAACGTGGCGCTGCTGCGCTGGTGCCAGGAGCTGGGCGTGGACTCGCTCTGGAACGTCATCTACGGCTTCCCCCGCGAGGACGTGGACGACTACGCGCGCACGCTCGCGCTGCTCCAGAAGATGGCGCACTTGCGGCCTCCGGACATCTGCTCGCCCATCCGCATGGACCGCTTCAGCCCCAACCACGCGGGCTGGCGGGAGCAGGGCTTCACCGCCATCCGGCCCATGCCGGCCTACCGGCACGTCTTCCCGCTGCCGGAGGAGACGCTCCACGAGTTGGCCTATTACTTCGACTACGAGCACCCGCGCTTCCACGAGGTGCTCGCACGGGGCGCGCAGCTCCACTCCTTCATCCTCCAGTGGCAGGAGCGCCACCGGCGGCGGGAGAACGGAGCGCTCGCCGTGAGGCCGCACTGGCAGGGGGGCTTCGTGCTCGTGGACAGCCGCTTCAACCTCGCGCCCGCCAGCGAGCGTCTGGCCGAGACCACCGTGTCGCTGCTGCTGGCGTGCGATGCGCCCGTCTCGCGCGAGCAGGCGCTGCGGACGGCGGCCGAGGCGACCGGCACCTCGGAGGCCGGGGCCCTGGAGGCGGAGCTGTCCCGGCTGCTCGAGCGGGGTGTCATTGCCAGCATGGGCTCGCTCCTGGTGACGCTGGCGATGCTTCCGGAAGAACTGCGGACGGAGCGGCTCGCGAGAGCCCACTGACAATCAAAGGAGGGGAGATGTCGAAGCAGACGAGGTACCTGCTGACGGTGGACTCGGCGACGGGGGCCGCCGTGAAGCTGGAGCGCCTGGGTGAAGCGGGAGACCTGACCGAGGTGCCTTTGAGCACGCTCACCGTGGCGCCCACGGGCTTGCCGGGTGGGGTGCCCATGGCCGGGCCCGTGCCCCAGCCCATGATGATGATGAGCCCCCTGGCCGTTCCGCAGATGGCGGCGGCGTTCCCCATCGCCGTGCCGGTGTACGTCTATATGTATGCGCTGGCGGCCCCCATGCCGGTCGCGGGCTTCGCCCCACCGGTGGCTCCCGGCGGCGCGAGCCTGGGCTTCGTCGGCCCTGGCGCGCCCGGAGCTCCCGGAGGGTATGCGACGCTCTCCGGCCCGGGAGCACCGGGCGGCCCCGGCGTGTATGCGACGCTCTCCGGTCCCGGAGCCCCTGGCGCGCCGGGAACCCAGAGCGTCGTTCAGTCCCAGGGTCCTGGAGGACCCGGTGCTACCGCCACCACCACCACGCAGGGGCCCGGCGCACCAGGCGCCCCAGGCGGTCTGACGGGGAGCACCCAGGGCCCGGGTGGGCCGGGTGGAACGGGGGGCACCCCTGGCGGTGGCGAGGGGGGCTCGCGGTAGGCTGCGCGCGTGGACCTGACCGCCGCCGCCCGGAAACTCCAATCGCTCCGCTCCTTGATGACCGGTCATACAGATCGGAGCGAGGAGCGGCGCATTCTCGAGCTGTTCTCCGGCGCCACCCCCGCCGAGCTCAACTACCTGCTGCTCAACGTGGACCTGGACGCGTTGCTCGGTGACGTGGATGACCGCGTGGTCGGCCCGGACCACCTCACCGAGTTGCTGGAGCTGCTGTGCGTGAAGCGGGCGCCCGAGCTGGGCCTGCCCGTCCGCGCCGCGCTCATCACCGCGCTCCAGATGGGCGACACCCACGCCCTGGCCGAGCGCATGGTGCGCGCCCTGTTCCTCGGGCTGCGCGGCCGCGAGCTGTCCGGGTTCAAGAACCTGCTCGATGGCCGTGGCAACTCGCACGACCTGCAGCAGCTGCTCTTCCACGACGTGGACGACGCGCGCATCCGCCAGGACATCCTCAGGCACATCCACCAGGAGGCCGCGGCCGCCCCGAGTGGCGAGAACAAGGTGCTGAGCGACATCGACGACACCTTCCTGGCCAACTGGAAGGACACGCGCTACCCGTCGAAGACGGTGTACCCCGGTGTGCTCCAGTTCTACCGCGAGCTGGACCGGGGGCCGGGCCCCATCCCCGGGCGCGAGGGAGACCTCACCTTCATCAGCGCCCGGCCGCAGGATCCGCTCGGCCTCATCGAGGACCGGACGCTGGCCACGCTGCGCGAGCACGGCGTGGGTTCGGCGGTGATGCTCTCGGGGGCCTTCACCCACCTGCTGGGCAACTCGCGCATCGCCGCCATGAAGTTCGAGAACTTCAGCCGCTACGTCCAGCTCTATCCCGAGTATGGCTTCGTCTTCACGGGCGACAGCGGCCAGGGGGATGTCGCCTTTGGTGAGAGAATGCTCGCGGAGCACCCGGAAGCGGTGCGGGCCGTGTTCATCCACGACGTGGTGGACACCCCCGAGCCCGTCCGCATGACGTGGCGCGGCAAGCGCATCTTCTTCTTCGACACCTATGTAGGGGCCGCAGTGGAGGCCTTCGAGGTGGGGGTGATCGCCCGGGACGGAGTGGCCCGCGTCGCTCGCGCCGCCCAGGAGGACCTGGGCCGCGTGCCCTTCACCTCCGACACCCAGCGTCAGGCCCGTTTGGTAGAGCTGGAGCGCGACCTCCGGCGCGCCGAGGCCGTACTTCAAAGCCTGACATGAAAGTATTCATGCGACATGCGCATGAAAGGATTCATGCCACACGCCGCCCGGGAGAAGCGCCCCGAGCGGTGATGGCGTGAAAAGTCGTCATTCCGGCACTGCCCGCCTCGGCGGGACTGCCCGTTTGATTCGCTTAAAAGAGTGATTCATTTTTTGGATGGATCTAGTGTAAAAGTGCAATGACGGTCCTGCATCGTAGTACGGAGCCAGGAGCGCAACTGCCGAATGCGAAGCGGTGAGAGGGAACTCACCGTTCCTGGTGCAGGCCGGTCTCCAATGGAGAGCCTGATGAGCCTGAACACGAATGGAGGGGGGACGAATGCAAACTGAGACCCTTTTGAGGAACTGTAGTAGCCGGTTGTTGGTTGCGATGAGCGCGCTGATGATCGCGGCCTGCGGCGCCGAGACGCCGTCGGATGCGGACAGCGCGACGTCGGATGTGGCGCCTTCCGCGGTCAGCACGCGCGCGCAGGGCGTGGGCAGCACCAACAAGGTGCTCATCCTGGCCAACACGGTCACCGGTGGCACCAGCAGCCTCGAGGCCAACGCCGCCCGGGCCCAGGGCTACACGGTGGAGCTCGCCAGCGACGCGGCCTGGGCCGCGAAGACCTCGGCGGACTTCGCCCAGTACCGCGCCCTGATTCTGGGCGACAACACCTGCAGTGGCGTGAGCCTCATCGCCGCCGCCGTGGCCAACCGCAACGTGTGGGGCCCGGTGGTGGACGGTAACGTCATCCTGGTCGGAACCGATCCCGTGTTCCACAAGACCCGGGACGGTGGCGTGCTCACCACCAACTCCGTCAAGTTCGCCGCCGCTCAGGAAGGCAAGACGGGTATGTACATCAACCTGAGCTGCTACTACGACGGCGCCGCGGCCAAGACGCCGCTGCCCATCATGCAGCCGTTCGGTACCTTCACCGTGACGGGCGTGGGCTGCTACAACGACGCCCACATCGTGGCCAGCCACGCGGCCCTCTCGGGCCTGACGGACAGCATCCTCTCCAACTGGAGCTGCTCGGTTCACGAGGCCTTCGACACCTACCCCGAGGCCAACTTCACCCCGCTCGCCATCGCGCGTGACCCGGCGTACGGCTCGCGCTTCCCGGGCTCCAAGGACTTCGCGGACGGCTCGCACGGCGTGCCCTACATCCTGGCCCGCGGCGCGGTGCCGGTGAACTGCGGCGACGGCGTGCAGCAGTTCCCCGAGCAGTGCGACACCGGCGCCAACAACGGCAAGCCGGGCACCCCCTGCTCCTCCACGTGCCGCCTGGACTGGTGCGGTGACGGCGTGGTGAACGCCGGCGAGCAGTGCGACAACGGCGCGGGCAACGGTGCCGGCTCCTGCAGCGCTTCCTGCACCATCTCCGTCATCAACCGGCCTCCGGTGGCGGTTTGCAAGGACCTGTCCCTGTCGGCCGACGCCACCTGCGGCGCCAGCGGCTCCGTGAACAACGGCTCGTACGACCCGGACGGTGACCTGGTGGGCTGCACCCAGTCGGTGACCAGCTTCGGTCCCGGCACCACGGGCGTGACGCTGACCTGCACCGACAAGACGGGCCTGAAGTCCACCTGCTCGGCCACGGTGAGCGTGACCGACAACACCGCTCCTGCCCTGGTGTGCCCGGCCAACGTGACGGCCGAGTGCTCCGATGGCGCGGCGAGCGCGGACCCCGGCACGGCGAGCAGCTCCGACAACTGCGGCATCCCGTCCGTGACGAGCAGCCCGGGCGCCGGCAGCTTCCCGCTGGGCACCACCACCGTCTCCCACCGCGCGACGGACTACTTCGGCAACGTCTCCACCTGCTCCAACACGGTGACGGTGGCCGACACCCAGGCCCCCGTGGTGGCGCTCAAGGGCTACGCCTCGGTGACCCTGGAGTGCCGCACCTCGTACGTCGAGGCGGGCGTCTCCGCCAGCGACGTGTGCTTCGGTGACCTGTCCTCCGCGGTGACCGTCTCGGGCTCCGTCAACACCAAGGCCCCGGGCACCTACACGCTGACCTACTCGGTGAAGGACGCGGCCGGCAACGTCGGCACCGCGTACCGCACGGTCACGGTGGTTCCGGACGCCACGGGCACCTGCGGCGGCTGGATCCTCACGGGCTCCATGGCCCTGCCGCGGCTGCTCCACACCGCCACCCTGCTGGACGACGGCCGGGTGCTGGTGGCCGGTGGCTTCAACACCACCTCGGAGCTCTACAACCCGGAGACCAAGACCTGGTCGGCCACGGGCAACAACCTGGGCTCGCACCGCGGTCACACGGCCACCAAGCTGGCGGATGGCCGGGTGCTCATCGCGGGCGGCGGCGTGTGCCCCATCACCAACGCCACCGCCGAGCTGTACGTGCCGGCCCTGGGCAAGTGGAAGCCCGCGGGCATCCTCAACACCCAGCGCTACTACCACTCCGCGGTCCTGCTGCCCAACGGCAAGGTCCTCGTGGCCGGTGGCCGCACGGGTGAGTACGACAGCGGCACCCTGGCCTCCTCCGAGCTGTATGACCCGGCCACCAACACCTGGTCCTACACCGGCAGCCTGAACACGGCGCGCGCCTTCCACACCATGACCCTGCTGCCCAACGGCAAGGTGCTGGTGACGGGTGGCAACGATGCCTCCGACGGCCTCATCTCCTCCGCGGAGATCTACGACCCGGCCACTGGCAAGTGGACCGCCGCGGCCTCGATGGGCACGGGCCGCGCTTCCCACACCGCCACCCTGCTGCCCAACGGCAAGGTGCTGGTCGCGGGCGGCTCGGGCCTGGACATCGCGCTGAGCGCCTCGGCCGAGCTGTATGACCCGGCCACCAACACCTGGTCGGCCACGGGCAGCATGCTCTCGCCGCGCCGGTTCCACACCGCCAACCTGCTCCCGGATGGCCGGGTGCTCGTGGCCGGTGGTTACCACCAGTACACCGGTATCCAGACGGCCTCGGACCTCTACGACCCGGCCACGGGTACGTGGAGCAAGACGGCCGCCATGAACGTGGACCGCTACAAGCACACCGCCACCCTGCTCAACAACGGCACGGTGCTCGCGGTGGGTGGTGTGAGCAACCACGACCAGGCGTCGGCCGAGTACTACGACCTGTCGGAGCTGTAATCACGGCTCGTCCCGCCAAGGGGCCGGGAGGGTGGCAGATGCCCTCCCGGTGATGCAATCCAAGGCGTAACAGGGTTTCATGCAGGGGACGCGAGGCTCTCGAGCCCGCGTCCCCTGTTTTTTTTTCTGCGGGTGTGCCCTGGGGGGTTCCCCCCTCTTCGGAAGGAAGAATGCTGATGGCTCATCGTTCCATGGAGTGTTCGTGGCTGCTGGCGCTCGCTCTGGCGGGGGGCAGCTCCCTGGCCCATGCGCAGGCCACTCCGGCGCCCGGGTGCCGTCCTCCCGCGGTCATCAAGGACGTGGCGCCGGGGACGGCCAGCTCCTCGCCCACTGCCTTCCGGCGGATTGGCTCGACGGTCTACTTCTCGGCGAAGGACGCCACGGCCGGCGTGGAGCTGTGGAAGAGCGATGGGACGGGGGCCGGTACGGTGCTCGTCAAGAACATCAACCCGGTGGGCGACTCCATCCCGGAGCTGCTGACCGACCTGAACGGGACGCTCCTGTTCACCGCGGATGACGGCGAGCACGGCGTGGAGTTGTGGAAGAGCGACGGCACGGCGGCCGGCACGGTGATGGTGCGGGAGATCGGCGAGGGGATGGAGTCCGGCGGCACCTCGGACATCGTCCTGATGGGGGGGAAGGCCTATCTCACCGCCTCCAACCACATCGAGGGCCGTGAGCTGTGGGAGTCGGACGGGACGTTCGCTGGCACTCGGCTCGTCAAGGACATCAACCCCGGCCTCCCCAGTGCCGTCTTCGCCCGGACGCTGCGCGTGGCGGGCAGCACCCTCTACTTCGCCGCCGATGACGGCACCCATGGCGTCGAGCTGTGGAAGAGCGATGGGACGGCGGCGGGCACGGTGCTCGTCAAGGACATCGCGCCGGGAGTCACCAACGCCAGCGTCAGTGATCTGACGGTGGTGGGCACCACGCTCTTCTTCACGGCCAACGACGGCACGACGGACAACGACCTGTGGAAGAGCGACGGGACGGACGCCGGCACGGTGCGCGTGAAGGACATCTTCGGCAAGCTCTTCCACCCCGCGCCCGAGAGCCTGACGGCGGTGGGCGGCAAGCTCTTCTTCCGCCTGGACAACGAGGTGAATGGCTCCGAGCTGTGGGTGAGCGACGGGACGGCGGCGGGCACGGTGATGGTCAAGGACATCCGGAGCGGGGTGGAGGGCTCCTTCCCGGGCGACTTCACCGACGTGGGGGGCACGCTCTTCTTCACCGCGGATGATGGCGTCAGCGGGATGGAGCTGTGGAAGAGCGACGGGACGGCGGCGGGCACGGTGCGCGTGAAGGACCTCAACGCCGGGAGCACGGGCTCGTCTCCGCAGATGCTGACGGCGGGGGGCTCACGGCTCTTCTTCGTGGCGGACACCGGTAGCGGCGCCACGCTGTGGCTGAGCGATGGGACGGAGGCGGGGACGCGGGCGGTGGACGCCTCGGCGGCCAACACTCCGCAGGCGCTGACGTTCACGGGCGGCACCCTCTACTACTCCGCCGAGGACGACACGGTGGGGCGGGAGCTGTACTCGCTGTCCCCGGCGTTCTACGGCGACTGCACGCCGCCGGCCATCACCTGCCCGGCGAACGTCACGGTGGAGGCCACGGGCCGCTCGGGCGCCACGGTGAGCTACACCCCCGCGACCGCGACGGATGAGGGCTCGGCCGCCACGGTGAGCTATAGCCAGGAGTCCGGCACGGCCTTCGCCGTGAAGGAGAACGTGGTGACGGCCACGGCCACCGACGCCGCGGGCAACACCAACGCCTGCACCTTCAAGGTGACGGTGAAGGACTCCGGCGCCCCCACCCTCACGTGCCCGGCGGACGTGGAGGCCACCGCCACCAGCGACGCGGGCGCGGTGGTCAACTACGCGCCGGCGCAGGCCACGGACAGCATCTCGGACGTCACCCTCACCTACAGCACGGCGTCCGGTGCCACCTTCCCCGTGGGCAGCAACCGCGTGGAGGTCTCGGCGACGGACGCCTCGGGCAACCGGGCGAGCTGCTCCTTCGCCGTGAAGGTCGCCGCCGCGGGGAGCTCCGGTTGCGGCTGCACCTCGGGCTTCTCGGCGGATGCCGCCTGGCTGCTGCTGGGCACGCTCGCTCCGATGCTGGCGCGCCGCCGCCGCTCCGCTTCGTAACCGGCCGGGCGAGGGGGCGAGGCCCCCCTGCTCGAAGCCGCCGCGATTCGCATCTTCCGCGCGGGGGGGCGTCCGGGGAGGAGTCCGGGCGCCTCCGTTTCCTCACCGCGGGCAGGAGCGAGCGATGGCGCAGCGGATGGATGTTCGGGTTGGCATGGATGTGAAGAGCAAGGACGGGCACCGGCTGGGCAAGGTGATCGGCCTGGCGGACGACGCCTTCGTGGTGGAGAAGGGCGTGTTCTACGCCAGGGACTACCGGGTCCCCTTCCGGTCCGTGGAGACCATCGAGGGCGATGACATCCACCTCTCGTTGGACAGGGAGCAGCTCCAGAAGGCCAGTCTGGGCGAGGTGCTGCAGGCGTCCGACCGGTTGGGCATGGGGACGGACTCGCTGTCCGAGGCCCGCATGGACAGCGCCAAGTTCCAGGACCACGACAAGTACGACCTGCGCACCGAGCGCGAGAAGGACGTGGAGGTGACGCCTCCCATCGGCTTCGATCCGAACACCCCCTCGCGCTACTAGGGCCCGCGCTCCCAGGGCATGCACTTCCAGGACATGCACATTGTCCAGTTCCTGCTGCCGCTGCGAGACAACGAGCGGCGCCCGTTCCCCCGTGCGGACTTCGAGAAGGTCCGCACCGAGCTCACCGAGCGGTTCGGGGGCGTCACCGCCTTCTTGCAGTCCCCGGCCTCGGGGGCCTGGAAGGAGGAGGAAGAGGGCGAGACGGTGCGGGACGAGATGCTGCTCTTCGAGGTGATGGTGGAGCCGCTCGACCGCAAGTGGTGGAGTGGCTACCGCGCGGAGCTGGAGCGCCGTTTCCGGCAGGAGCGCGTCCTCGTGCGTGCCCTCGGGGCCGAGACGCTCTGAGCCCGGAGGGACTTCCTCAGCGCCCGGTGAGGCTCAGGGTGCCGAGCTTCGCCTCGTTGCGCAGGCAGGCTTCCGGTGACGCGGAGACGCCGAGGTCGATCCGGCGCGACTGGCCGGCGCGCGTGAGGCTCTGCAGCCGGACCTCGCAGTGGGAGGGCTGCCCGAAGCGGTCGTAATGGAGCGAGTAGAAGGTGCCGGGCTCGCGAGGCAGCACGCCTGGCTGGTCGAGTAGGATGTCCCCGGCGCCAGCCGTCCAGTCGAGGTCCGCGAGCAGCCGGGCCCGCGGCTTGCCGTCGAGGCTCCACACGCACACGTCCGTCTTTCCGTCCTTGCCCGCGCGCGCCTCGCCGTAGGTGATGAGGCTGTCCCCGGAGAAGCGCGCGTTGGAGCCCGAGACGCACGGGAGTGGCGGCAACGGCGTCTTGCGCTTGGTGTCCAGGTCCACCAGTCCGGTGAACGCCTGGTAGCGGCCGTTCTTGCGCTCGTTCTGATGGAAGAAGAGGACGGGCTTGGAGGGGTGGGCGTCGAAGCCGAGCACGTGCTGGTAGAGCCCATGGCGCTTGCCGTTGCGCGAGACGTCGAGCACGTAGGAGAACTCACTCGCGCAGCCGAACTGGTAATAGGTGAGCGCGTACGGGCTGGGGAGCTTCACCGCGCGCTCGTTCTCCTTCATCCAGCCATTGATGTTCATGTCCTCGCCAGTGGCGAGCCGGTAGAGCGCGGGAGGCGAGCCCTCGAGCTCGACACGCTCATAGCGCGTCTCGCCCGGGATGAAGTTCTCCGGCTGGCACCCAGCGGGCCCGGCCGGTTTGCGCTCCACCGCGGGCAGGCGGGCCGGGAGGGGTTGGAGCTCGGCCCAGGCGCCCGCCTTCGGCTCGGCGGCGGAGGCGGGGGTGGCCAGCAGCAGCAGGCCGAGGGACAGGGCCGGACGGTTCGAGGCGTGGCGCATGGGGGGCTCGGTGCTCAGGCCGCGACGGGACGCTTCGCGCGCTCGTAGTGCCCGGCGAGGATCTCCAGGTAGTTGCCGTGCTCCACCCATTCCAGCAGGTGCATCACCCGCCAGGCGACGAAGGGATGGCTGCTGTCCATGGTCATCAGCGTCGCCAGCAGTCCGTCGAACCAGTTGTCCTCCTCCAGCTTCGCCAGCGTGCGCGCCTGCCGGATGAAGGGGGCCAGCTGCATCTTCGTGCGCCGGGTGACGCCGGGCCGGTTTCCACCCGCCAGTTTCATCAGCACGTTGAGCGAGGCGCCCAGGTCCCGGCACGCCAGCAGGCCCGCCCGGTCCGCCGTCAGCTCGGAGCAACGCATCCACTTGTAGAGCGCCTTCTGCAGCGGGAAGCTCAGCACCTGTCCCACCGTGCCGAGCAGGTGGGTGCCGCTCGCCATCACCACCGCCACCGTGCGGTAGAGACCATGCTCCGCGTGCATGTGGCCCAGCTCGTGCCCCATCACGGAGACCACCTCGGTGTCGTCGAGCTGATCCAGCAGGCCCGCGTAGATGGTCACCGCCGGCTCCTCGCTGCCGTACGTGGCCGCGTTGGCGTGCGGGGACTCGGAGAGGAACAGCGTGGGCCGCAGGCCGATGTCCAGGCTCTCGCGCGAGCGCTCCAGCAGCGCCACCAGCTCGGGGAACTGGTCCTCGCCGCAGAGCACGGAGCTGGACAGGTTGAGCAACCGGAAGCTGCGCTCGCCCAGCTGCGTCATCAGCCAGCGCATCAACGCGGGGAAGCCGGGAATGCCCTTGAGGGCCGCCAGCGTCGTGCGGTCCAACGCGTGCTCGTAGGCCGCCGAGGCGATGCCCGTGAGGGGCTCGTGGGGGGCGAGGAACAGCGGCTCGCCGCACGCACCGCACTCACAGTGGTGGGGGTCGAGGATGGCCCGGGACACCTGGACGCGGTTGCGCCGGCCGCAGTGGCGGCACTCCAGCAGCTTCACGGGGGCCTGCTTCGCGTCCGGCCAGAGGGCCTGGGCCAGCGTGGCGTGAGACTCGTACTTCATGACTTCCTCCCGGCGGCGCTCTTCCTGGCCGTGCTCTTCTTGGCCGCGCTCTTCTTCTTCGCGGGCGGGCGCACCCGCGCCTCCACGACGTCCTCCTCCTGCTCCTCGCGGGTGGCCTCGGCACCGAGGAACTCGCGGCGCTTCTGCAGGTCGCGGATGCACCGCTCGCCGACGCGCTTGGTGAGGACCTTGTTCATCGACGAGCCCACCGCGATGCCCACCAGCGGCAGGGCCCGCACCAGCCCCTTGGAGAGCTGGAGGAGGGCGATCTTCGTCATCACGCTCACCAGGTGCTTGGAGACCTCGCGCGGCGCGTACTTCCAGATGGCGACACCCTCGGCCTTGGCCACGTCCACCAGGACGTTCTCGCCGCTCTTGGCGTCGTAGGTGCTCACCGAGGCGAGCAGGAACGCGAGCTGCCGCTCCTCATCCTTGCGGATGTCGAAGCCATGCAGGTAGCTGAGCACGAGCGCCATCTCCACCTCGTACTTGAGGAGGAAGCCCATGTCGGCGAGGGCCCCGCCCAGCGCGGCCACCAGGGTGCCGGCTCCGGGAATCAGCGCGGGCGCGGCGGCGAGGCCTCCGGCGACGGCGGCACGGTTGGAGAAGGAGCGCACCACCTCCTCGGCGGCTTCGCGCTTGTCCCCCCCGGCCCGAAGCACTTGCTGCTCGGCGAGGGCGATGAGGCTGTCCGTGTCCGAGAGGATGCGCTCGACGGCGGTGAGGAGCTTGCGCCCCTGGCTCTGGTCTTCGGCTTCCTTCATGAGATTCCCCCTCGGTGCGGAGCGGAGGACGCCAGCACGGCGCCCGATGACGGGACGCTCGCGAAGCCTCGCGAGCCTGTCAAGCCGGGGGGCGGCGGGCCCGTCACCTGCTCCCCGGCGTGGCGCTCCGCACGGACGGCGAGGGGAGGCGCACATTAGGGCTGAAGAGAGGGGCCCGAGCCCGGCCCCGGAGAGACGCGAGGAGGCGGTCATGTTCGTGGTGACGGGAGCATCGGGGCATACGGGGTCCGTGGTGGCCCGGACGCTGCTGAAGCAGGGGAAGCGGGTCCGAGTCATCCTTCGGGACGAGGCCAAGGCGGGACCGTGGCGGCAGTGGGGCGCCGAGGTCGTGCTGGCGGACCTGCGGGACGTCTCCGCGCTGGCCGTGGCCATGGTGGGCGCTCGGGGCGCCTACCTGATGGTGCCGCCTCCCGTGCCCTCGAGCACGGGGGTGATGGAGGCGTGCTGGGCGGTGGTGGATGCGATGGGGCGGGCGGTGGAGGAGAGCGGGCTGCCGCACTTCGTGCTGCTCTCCTCGGTGGGCGCGCAGCACGCGGGGGGGACGGGCATCGTGAAGACGCTGAACCTCGCGGAGCGGGAGCTGGGCTCGCGGGGCACGCCGATGACGATCCTCCGCTCGGCGTACTTCATGGAGAACTGGGGCAGTGGGCTGCGCGCGGTGGTGGACTCGGGCGTGATGCCGGACTTCATCGGACCCGCGGACCGCCGGATGCACATGGTGGCGACACGGGACGTGGGGGAGATCGCGGCGCGGTTGCTGCGCGAGCCCACGCTGGGCCGGCGTGTGGTGGAGCTGACGGGCCCGGTGGAATACAGCCCGCTCGAGGTGGCGGACACGCTGGCGCGGCTGCTCGGCCGGCCCATCCGCGTGGAGGAGCACACGCCCGCGGCCGAGGTGCCGATGCTCATGGGGATGGGCTTCTCGGCGGAGGTGGCGAATCTCCTGGCGGAGCTCGATGACGCCCTCCACCACGGCCGGCTCACCTTCGAGCATCCCATCCACGTGGTGCGCGGGTGGACCACGCTCGACGAGGTGCTCGGTGGGTTGCTGCGGTCCCTGAATGCCCTGCCGCACATGGGGGAGGGCACGACGGCTTCGCCGTAGACGCTGGCGAGGGGGAGAACCCTCAGCGCTCCGAGGGCCTTTCCTGCCAGCGCAGCTCCGCCCGGGTGCCGTGTGGAGAGAGGGGCGTGAGCAGCACCCGCCAGCCGAAGTGCTGTGCCAGCCGCTCCACCAGCGACAGCCCGACGCCGAAGCCGCTGCGCTCGGGCGCGACCGCGCCAAGGCCCTCGCCGCTGTCGCTGACGCTCCAGCAACCCGCCTCCACCCGCACACGCACCTGCCCGGCGCGCGTGTAGCTGAAGGCGTTCTTCACCAGGTTGCCGAGCAGCACGCGCGCCACCGAGGCCGGCACCGGCGCGTGCACCGCGCCTTCCGCCTCCACCACCACCGCCACCTCCGGGCTGCGCAGCCCGTCGTACAGCGCCACCACTTCGCGCGAGACCGAGGTGAGGTCACAGGCTTCGCCCATGCGCCGCTCGCGTGCCAGCCACAGAATGCCCTCGGTGAGCAGGCCCATCTGGTGCACGGCATCGCGCAGCCGTGCGAAGGTCTCACGGTCCTGCGGCGGGTGACGCTCGAGAATCTCCACCGCCCCCTGAGCTACGGCGAGCGGCGTGCGCAATTCGTGGCTCGCGTCGCGGTTGAACCGCCGCTCGCGTTCGAGCAGGGCCTGGATGCGCGCGTCTCTCTCTTTCAATGCCTCGAGCAGCGCATGCACCTCGGCCACCGACCCGTCCTCTCCGGGGAGCGCCACGCCCTCGGACTGCAGCGAGCGCCTGAGTCCTTCCAGCGGCCCGCTGAGGCGGCGGGCGGCCCGGCTGGCAATCACCGCCGCCGCCAGCAGCGCGAGCGCCGCGCTCGACGCGATCAGGTCTCCCCTGCGCAGCAGACGCGACGTCGTGCGGGTGAAGGCATTGGCGCGGAAGGCCACGTACAGCGTGTCGCCCGAGGCCGCCCGAGGCCGTACCGCTACGTGGAAGTGCCCCGCCTCGCCCGCCGCCACCTCGTACTCCCCGTGCTCGACGAGGGGCGATAGCTCCCGTGCGAGCGCGGCCGGTAGGGCCGTGTGCCCCCGATGCACGCTCATGCCCACCGCCGGCTGCGCGGGAGTCTGGCCGGACGCGAGCGCCTGCGCCTGCCGGTCGGCCTCGGCCGCCACCAGTCGGTTGAAGAGGACGTCCTCCAGGTCGTAGCTGAAGAGCACGAAGAAGCCGCCCATCACCGCGAGCGCCAACGCGGACGAGAGCAGCAGGGCGCGCCGGAGCACCACGCGCAGAGGGCGAAGCCCCTCACGCAAGACGGACCTCCAGCGCGTACCCCTCGTGGCGCCGGGTGACCACGAGCTGCTCGAGGCCCAGCTCGCCGAGGGCCTTGCGCAGGCCGTACACGTGGGTGCGCAGCGCGCTGCCCTCCCGAGGTTCCTCTCCCCACAGCCGGTCGGCGAGCGTCGCCGCCGGCACGCTCTCCGGGGCCGCCTCTATCAAGAGCTGGAGCACCCGCGCCTCGGTGCGGCTGAGCCGGACCCGCCGCTCGCCCCGGCTTGCCCACCCGCTCTCGGGCTCCAGCAGCAGCGAGCCCAGGGACACCGTGCGGCCGCTGGGCGGCACGGGCCGGCGAGCCAGGGCCTCCAGGCGCCAGCGCAGCTCGCGCAGGGAGAAGGGCTTGACGAGGTAGTCGTCGGCGCCGGCGGCGAAGCCCTCCTCCTTGTCCTCGAGCGTGTCGCGCGCGGTGAGCATCAGCACCGGCACCAGCCGCGGGGCCGCCTGCCGCAAGTGCCGGCACACCCGCAGGCCGTCCATGCCCGGCAGCATGAGGTCGAGCACGATCACGTCGTAGGCGTGGGCGAGCGCGAGCGCCAGTCCCTCGGGGCCCGTGGAGGCGAAGTCGAGGGTAACGTCCGGCTCGAGGAACCGGGCGATGTTCGCCTGAAGGTCCCGGTTGTCCTCCACCACCAGTACGCGCATCGCGAGAAGGTCCTCCTGGCGAAGACGTTACCTCACGCATGTCAATCCCGCGTCAACGCGCGACTGACCCGTGGCCGACCCGCTCCCGTGCAGGGTGAGCGCCTCTCTCACTGGAGGTACCCCGAGATGAAGCACCTGCTGCTGTCCGCGCTCGTCCTGCTCACCCCGCACCTGGCATCCGCGGCGGAAGCCTCGCCCGCGCCTACCGTCACCGGCGCCGTGGCGCGTGAGGTGCGCGCCGCCGATGGCGAGCGCATCCCCCTGCTCGTCCTCGAGCCGCACCGGCCGACCAAGGGCCCGGCGCCGGTGGCGGTGCTCGTGCACGGCCTGACGCGCAACAAGGAGGACTGGCTCGTGGACGCGAAGCCCACCTTCGGCGGTGCCTTCACCGAGGCGCTGCGCGAGGCGGGCTACCGCGTCTTCCTGTTCGATGCGCGGCTGCACGGCGCGCGTGCGGTCGAGGGGGACAAGCCCTCTGCGCGGGTGAAGCGCTCGCACGAGGGCGACAGCGGCCCGTACCGCGCGATGGTGGCGGGCACCACGGAGGACGCGCACGCCGTGCTCGCCCACGCGCTCGAGGGGGGCCGTCCCCCGCGCGTCCTCCTCGGCGGCTACAGCATGGGAGCCCAGGTGGCGCTCCTGCTGGCCGCGCGCGAGCCGCGTGTCACGCACCTGGTCACGATGGTGCCGCCGCACGTGGACCCGACGCTCGAGGACGTGGCGCCCGTGCGCGCCGTTGGCCGCATCCAGCAGCGCTGGCTGCTCCTGACGGCCAGGCGCGATGGCTTCGCCACACCCGAGCAGAACGAGGCCCTCTTCACCGCGGCCCCCTCCCGGCACAAGGCGCACCACACCTTCGACAGCGGCCACGCGCTACCGCGCGACTACCTCTCCGAGGTGCAGCGCTGGCTGGCCGCCGAGCCCTGAGGCTCACCCTCCCGCGAGGGGAGGGGCCTCGGACGGCTCAGGCGCTGGCGAGCTTCGGGGCGGACACAGTCTGGCGTGAGGACTGCTCCAGGTGGTTTCCCCATGGAGCCATTCGCGAGATGCTGTTCCCATGAGAACGGCTTCGGTGACACAGAGGGCAACGGCGGTGAGCCTTGCCCTTGTGCTCGTTTCCTGCAGTGCGGCACACGCCCCGGCGGTCGGACCGGCGGGCCCCCGAGACCTGGCCAGGTACGTGATCGTTCTCGAGGAACAGGCAGATGGGCAGGTGGTGCACGCCTGGGTTCCGCTGAAGGAATTCGATCTGACGAAGCTCCAGCACGCCATGGGGACGAGGAACATCCGTCGAGACATCGTGCGTGTCTCCTCGTCGGGTTTGGATGCGTATTGCCAGGGTCGATATGACCAGTGCATGAATGACTGCCCCAGAAGTGGCAGGCCATTCACGATTGATGGCCGCAAATACATGGACACCCGGGCACAACCTTGGCGCATCGCCAGGGGGTGGTGGTGCAGGGAAAATTGTATGGATGCTCTTGCTCAATGCATAAGGGGCCGCGGTGAGTGGGCAGAGGAGTACGCCGCTGAGTTCGACTCGATAGAACTTGCCATTGACTGGCTCAAGACACATCGCGCAGAGCTTGCCGTGGGCTCCGTTGTGGTCATCGCTGGTGTGGCCTTCGGCGTCGTGGTCGGTGGCTCGGGAGGCGCGGCACTCGTTCTGGCGCCACTCCTGCTCATGGCGGAAATCTCCCCGGAAATGTCCCCTGAAATCCAGCTCGAGGGGGCGTGCAGGTGACCATCCATGAGCAGCTTACAGACGTGGTGCTTTTCATCGGCGCCCGGAGGCGAGCAGCGGAGGCGAAGGGCCGGCGCGAGGAAGTGAAGCTCTGGGGGTATGTGCGGATGCTCGACGACTTCGTCCGCGTGACAGGCCAGGTCTACCGGTTCGAAGACTTCCTCAGGGGAGAGCTTTCCGCGGAACGCCCCTCCGTCAGCACACGTCTGGGCAATCACGAGGGGGGGCTCGCGGAACCGGCGATGGAGTTGCTGCTCGAGACGCTGGGCGAAACACCCGAGCCCGAACAGAAGCAGCATGTGCGCGTTCTCATCGCCCTCATCAACTTCATCGTTGAGACGGGACAACTCGATGAGGCCGAGGAGTTCTTCGTCAATCGATGGGATTACGCCCCGATAGCCATCGCGCACTTCGCCAACCATGAGGAGGCCCAGGCCTGGATGGAGAGCGTCGCGGAGCCACCGAGCCCGGTCCGCATCCTCATCGGCGATGAGTATTACCAATTCTGGTATATGCGTGAGGACAACACGCGCGGGATGTATCGCGATGATCCCATCGAGCCGGCGCTGGAATCGCTGACAGCGAGGGGAATCCCTCCAGAGACACCTTCGTTCGCCACGCGCGAGGAGGCGGAGGCGTGGTTGAAGAGCCACCCAGCCAACCCCTATGCCTTCGTGGCAATCGTCGGGGAGCACTACTTCGCGGTGCATCACCCGAGGCTGAAGCGCCACTCCCTCCACCACGTGGCGTCGACCCTGAAAGCCTGGGAGGAGCGCAAGAGGGCCGTCGAGCTCGATACGGACGTGGAGACAGAGGACTCGTCAGAGGGCGCCGGTGAATAGCCGGGGCTCCAGCTCCTGCCCTGGTGGATTCCGCACCCGGCCCCCCGAGGTCACCTGGCGCGAGCGCGACATGTCCACCCGCCAGCGCTCCTCGAAGTCCGCCGCGAACGCGAGGTCGTCCACGACGAGCGTGCCTTCCTCCAGGTACTCCATCGAGAGGAAGTCGAGGTTGATGGACCCGACCACGACGATCCGGTCGTCCACCAGCATCGTCTTCGAGTGCATCATGGAGGGCTGGTACTCGTACACCCGCACGCCGCTGCGCTCGAGGTGGCGGTAGAAGCGGCGCTGGATGAAGGTCACGCTCGGGTGGTCCTGGTAGGGCCCCGGCAGCAGCAGCCGCAGGTCCACTCCCAGGGCCGGGCGTGCGCACAGCGCGCCGAGCACCTGCGGGGGCGGGACGAAGTACGCATTCGCGATCCACACACGCTGCCGTGCGGCGGCCAGCGCGATGTGCGTCACCCACCGGGCATGCGAGAGCCCCTTCACGTCGGTGCTCGTCACGTACGCGGCGCGTGCGTCTCCGGCGGGCCGGGTTCGCTCGAACTCCGCGGCGGGCAGTATCGGGCCGCCCGTCTCCAGCCAGTGGTTGGCGAACGCCACCTGCATCTGCCGCACGACGGGCCCTTCCACTTCCACGCTCGAGTCCCGCCAGCCGTCCGGAGAGAGCCCGTTGCCGTTCCACTCGGGCGCGATGCCGAAGCCACCCGTGATGCCCACCCGCCCATCCACCACGACGAGCTTGCGGTGGTTGCGCCCGGTGAAGGCGAAGGGGTGCTGCATGGGCGGCCGGAAGTAGTGCACCTCGCAGCCCGCCTCCACCAGCCGGGGGTAGAGCTGCTGGGCGAAGCCGGGGCTCCCCATCGGGTCGACGAGGATGCGCACCGCCACCCCCTCCCGCGCCCGGCGGCAGGCGAGCTCGGCCAGGCGTTCGCCGGGCTGCCCCGGCCTCCAGATGTAAACGTCGACGTGGATGCTGTGGCGCGCGGCGCGGAACGCTTCCTCGATCGCGGTGAACACCTCGCCGTTGTCCCGCCACGCGAGGCGGTTTCCGCCCACCATCGAGGTCGCCGTCGTCTGCATCAGCGCGAGGCCAACGCAGTCCACCCCTCCGGGGAGGCCCCTGCCCAGCGAGCCCCACGGGCCGAAGGCCATCCGCCGGTCCAGCCCGCGTCGCGCGAGCACCCCCAGACCGGCGCCCACCGCGAGTCCCGCCACCAGCGCACGCCCCATGCGCTGCAACCTATGCATCATCCTCCACGCCAACCTCCCGGGAGGGCGTGCGCTCGTCAGGCCGCCTGCCCAGGAGGAGTGGAAGGGACGCGGGCGCGCCTCAGGCGCTGGCGAGCTTCGGAGCGGACTCGGACGTCGTGGCGCCCGGGTTGAGGTCGCCCGTCAGGTAGTTGCCGGAGAAGCACGCGGTGCAGAAGGTGGTGCGCTCCTTGTCTCCCACCGCGCTGCCCAGGCCTTCCATGGAGATGTAGCCCAGCGTGTCCGCCGTCACGTAGCGGGCGATCTCCTCCACGCTGTGGCTGGAGGCAATGAGCTCCTGCCGGCTCGGCGTGTCGATGCCGTAGTAGCAGGGCCACTGCGTGGGCGGCGAGGAGATGCGCAGGTGCACCTCCAGCGCGCCGGCCGCCTTGAGCATCTTCACGATTTTGCGGCTCGTGGTGCCGCGCACGATGGAGTCATCCACCACCACCACGCGCTTGCCCTTGAGCACCTGGCGCACCGCCGACAGCTTCAGCTTCACGCCGAAGTGGCGGATGGACTGCTGGGGCTCGATGAAGGTGCGGCCCACGTAGTGGCTGCGGATGAGGCCCACGTCGTACGGAATGCCGCTCGCCTGCGCGTAGCCGATGGCCGCGGGCACGCCCGAGTCCGGCACCGCGATGACCAGGTCCGCTCCGGGCGTCGGCTGCTCCTTGGCCAGCTGCCGGCCCATCTCCTTGCGCGTCTCGTACACGCTCGTGCCGAACAGCACCGAGTCCGGCTTGGCGAAGTACACGTGCTCGAAGATGCACCGGCCCAGCCGCGTGGGCGGAAAGGGCTGGCTGGCGTGCAGGCCCGTCTCGTCGATGACCACCATCTCACCGGCCTCGAGCTCGCGCAGGAACTCCGCCTCGATGAGATCCAACGCCGTCGTCTCGCTGGCCAGCACCCAGCTGTTCTTCAGCATGCCGAGCACCAGCGGGCGGAAGCCGTTGGGATCCCTCACCGCCACCAGCTTCTTGTCGGTGAGGAAGAGGATGCTGTAGGCGCCCTTCACCTTGGAGAGGGCCTCGATGACCTTCTTCTCGAAGGTGGGCTGCTTGGAGCGGGCGATGAGGTGGATGACCACCTCGGTGTCCGAGTCCGACTGGAAGATAGCGCCGTCGGCCTCGAGCTGGGTGCGCAGCTCTTGCGCGTTCACCAGGTTGCCGTTGTGGGCCACGGCCAGCTGGCCGCCCACGTACTCCACCGTGAGGGGCTGGGCGTTCTTGAGCTGGCTGACGCCCGCGGTGGAGTAGCGCACATGGCCGATGGCCGCGTTGCCCGGCAGCTTCTCGAGCACCGGCGCGTTGAAGATGTCCGCCACGAGCCCCATCTCCCGGTGGGCCAGCAGATTCTGGCCGTCCGAGGCGACGATGCCGGCCGACTCCTGCCCGCGGTGCTGCAGGGCATGCAGGCCGAGGTACGTGAGGTTGGACGCCTCTGGGTTACCTACGATTCCGAAGATCCCACACATGGCGCGAGCCTTACCCCCTTCGGGTGCCGAACGGAACTGGAGAACGGCCGCCTCCTCCACGGGATTCCGGGAGGGGATGTGGGAAAGGAGCGGGCGGACGGACAGGCCCCTGGAATTCCCTGTCTGGAGGTAGGCTTCCCCTCTTCATGACTCTCCTCTCGCGGCGCTGGCTGCGCACCCTGTTTCCCCTGATGCTCCTGACGGTGGGCTCGGCGTACGCGCTCGCGTCCTGGAACTGGTGCGGGCGGTGGGGCGAGCGCGCTCCCGTGGTGCTCGAGCAGGCGAGGGCCGAGGGTCCCCTGAAGGCCGGGGCGGCGAAGGTGCCCCTGGCTCCGCCCTACCCGGTGGTGGTGGCCGGCTATGGGCCCCCTCGCCCCGAGGCCAGCCAGGCGGACCCCGCGCCCCAGGCCCGGGCCGTGGTGCTCGCCGCGGGGAACGTGAAGGTGGGGCTGGTGTCGCTGGAGCTGCTGCTGGTACCCGACGAACTGGTGGCCGCGGTGCGCGAGCGGGCCGCGGGCCTGGGACTGCAGCAGGTGGTGGTGGTGGCCACGCACGCGCACTCGTCCTTCGGGGGATACGACCCGCGGCTGGTGTCGCAACTGGCGGGCACCGGGCGTTTCCGCAAGGCGGCGCTGGAGGCGGCGGTGGCCGGGGCCAGCGAGGCGCTGCGTCAGTCGGTGGCGCGGCTCGCCGATGTCACCCTGGAGGTGGGGGAAGCGAAGGAGCCGGGCCTGGTGCGCTCGCGCTCGGGGGGAGAGGCTCCGGCTGGGGCCCTCACGCGCGCGGTGCTGAGGGGCGCGGAGGGACCGGTGGCGGAGTTGCTGGTGTTCGCCGCGCACCCCGCGATGGTGCCGAGGAAGCGGGAGTTCGTGGACCCGGACTGGCCGGGGCGGCTGAGCCTGCTGCGCGAGGAGCGGGGTGGGGTGGCGCTGGTGCTGCAGGGCGCGGGGGGCGACGTGTCGGTGGCCTTCGACGAGGGCGAGGGCGTGGAGAAGGTGCTGGGGTACGCGCGGGCAGTGGCGGGGCTGGCCGAGCGCACGGCGCCGGTGGAGGCCGGGAGCACGAGGCTGGCCTTCGCGCGGGTGGAGGTGGCGCTGCCGAGGCCGGACGCCTCGCGGCTGGTGCCGTCCTACTCGCGGGCGGCCGGGGACAACTTCCTGTGCGCCTCGTCCTCGCGGACGGCGGAGGTGGGGGCGCTGACGCTGGGGCCGCTGGAGCTGGTGATGGTGCCGGGCGAGCCCACGGTGGGCGCGGGAGCGTTGCTGGTGCGGCGCACGGGGGCCACGGGCGTGCTGGGGCTGGCGGACGGGTACGTGGGCTACGTGGAGACGCCGGAGCGGGTGGAGGCGGGCGAGGGTGAGTCGCGCCGCCAGTACTTCGGCCCCGCGCTGCTGGAGCGGCTGGCCACGGGGGCGGATGAGGCCGCCCGGGCCGCGGGCTTCACGCGCTGAACAGCGGGCTCAGATCTTCTCGAGCTTCTCGAACTTCGAATCCTCGTCCCGCTTCTTGAAGAGCAGGGCGGTGCGGCCGAGGAGCTGGGCCAGCTCGGCGCCCGTGCCCTCGGCGAGCTTCTTGGCGGCCTCGTGGCGGTCCTCCGGGCCCTCGTTGATCTTCACCTTGATGAGTTCGTGGTCGTGCAGCGCCTGCTCGACGGCGGCGATGACGCCCTCGGTGACGCCTGACGAGCCCACGATGACCACCGGCTCCAGGTGGTGTCCCAGCCCGCGCAGGTGGCGGCGCTGTTTTCCGGTCAACGGCAAGATGCTTCTCCTCGTGTAGGGGAGCGCTCGGAGGCGCTCCCGGGGTGGCGCACCCTACTTCTTTTGCGCCGCTTGCGCCGCCATGCGGATCTCCCGCTGCGCGTCGATGTGATTGGGCTGCACCTCCACCGTCTTCTGGAAGTGCTTCAGCGCGCCGTGGTTGTCACCGCATAGCTTGGCGATGACCCCCAGGAAATAGTGCCCCGAGGCCACCTTGTCGTTCTGCTTCAGACACAGCTGGATGTCTTTGTAGGCCTCGTTGTAGCCCACCTTCTTGTCCTCGAAGGTGAAGAAGCGGGCGTAGCCGCGCCAGGCGTAGAACTCGGGCTCCTCGGGGTTGAGCTGGATGGCCTCGTCGAGCAGCTTGGCGGCGTCGGCGAACTTGCGGGCCTTGATGTAGAGGCCGGCCTTGCGGAAGAGCTCCTCGCTCTTGAGGATGGCCTCCACGTCGACCTGGGAGGGCTTGCTGCCGCCGGTCTTGAGCTCCTCGATGTACGCGGCGCGGCTCTTGTCGTCCGAGAGCGCGCGGTAGGCATCCCCGATGTAGCCGAAGATGTCGGCCTTGAGCTTCTCCAGCTCCGGAGGCGCGCCGGGAGGCAGCGTGTCCGGGTGGTACTGCTTGGCCAGCTTGAAGTAGGCGATCTTCACCGCCGGGCCGTTGGTGTCCGCGCCGAGGTTCAGCCGCTCGAAGTGGTTCTGCTCCTTCATCTTCGCGGCGAGCTCCCGGAGGGCGGGAATCTCGTTGGCGGCCTGTGCGGAACCAGCGGCGGCTGGGGCCGGGGCGGTGGGGGCGGGAGCGGCCGGTTTCGCCACGGGCGCAGCGGCGGCGGCGGGAGCGGCCGGTTTCGCCGCGGGCGGAGCGGCGGGAGGAGGCGAGGCGGGCTTCGCCGCGGCCTGCGGAGCGGCGGCGGAGGGCGGTACCGCGGGACGGGGCGCGGCGGCCTGGGGAGCGGCGCCAGCCTGGGCGACACCGGGAGCCGTGACCGCACGGGCGGCGGCCTGGGGCGCGGCGGCGGGAGGCGTGGCCGGCTTCGCTGCGGGGGCCAGCGGGGGCACCGTCTTGGCGGCGGGGGCCACCGGGGGGGCCGTCTTGGCGGCGGGCTGTGCGGCCGGGGCGTTGGGCTGCGTGGGAGGCGGAGCCGCCACGCGCGGGGCCACGGCGGCGAAGGACACCCCATCGAGCTCCTTGAGGAGGAACACGATGCGCAGCAGGTGGTCGGCGTCCTGGGGCAGGTCGTTGAGGAGCTGGCCCGCCGAGCGCACCCCGTCGATGAGGGCGAGCACGCGCACCTCGTGAGGGGTGAGCCGCAGGTCACCGGTGGCCACGCGCCCGTTGGCCTTCATCACCGGCAGGTTGAGCACGGGCTGCAGGCGGCGGCGGAGGTCCGTGCTGGGGATGCGGCGCACGAGGTCGCTCAGCACGGCCCACTTGTTGCCCAGGGGCATGGCCTTGGCGGGAGGCAGCTCCTTGGGCTCGAAGGTGAAGGAGCCGGACTCGGCGCGCAGGCCCTTGAGGAGGATGGCCTGGGCGCGGTGGGCGAGCTGGGTGAAGGCGGAGGCGGGCTGGAGGAGCCCCAGGCCGAAGAGGGCCGCGAGCAGCTCGCCGCCGAAGCGGCCGCGGGCGGACTCGGCCTGCTGGAGTTGCTCGGCGGTGGCGAGCTTCGCCTGGAGGAGCCAGGTGCCCAGCGCGTCGTCGGGGTGGGTGGAGTCGATGAACTCGGGGTTGCCCTTGCGGAAGTGGATGCTGACGGCGCAGTCGGCGAGGGTGAGCGTGAGCAGCCCCGTGTGGTTGCCGGCGGCGATGAGGCTGTAGAGGCGCACGGGCGAGTGCGTCTCGAGCTTTCCGCTGGGGGGAGGCGGCTCCTCGGGGGCGGCGGGGGCGACCGAGGCGAAGGTGGCCGAGGGGCGCGCGACGGCCGGGGCCGGAGCGGCGGCCGGGGGAGGCGCCGCCGGAGCGGGCTGCGCGGGTGCACCGGGCGCGGCGGGGCGTGGGGCGGCCGAGGCGGGCGTTCCACCGGGCGCGGGCGCGGCGGGAGGCGGACGGGCGGCGGGAGCACCCGGAGGCACGGCCCCGGGGTTGGCGACGGGCACACCCGCACCGGCCATGGGAGGACGGGTGACGGCGGGGCCCGCGACGGGCACACCCGCACCGGCCATGGGAGGACGGGTGACGGCGGGGCCCGCGACGGGCACACCCGCGCCCGGTACGGGGGGGCGGGTCATGGCACCCGGGCCCGCGACAGGGACACCGGCTCCGGGAGGGGGAGGCCGGGCAACGGCACCAGGGCCCGCGACGGGCACACCTGCTCCGGCGACGGGAGGCCGGGTGACACCGGGGCCAGCGACGGGCACACCCGCCCCGGCGACGGGAGGCCGGGTCACGGCACGAGCAGCCGCGGCGGGAGCGGGCGGGGCCGCGGGGATGGTCGGACCCGGGGGAACGACGTCGCCCCACGTCTCGCGAGGGAAGGAATCGCGGAGGTGCGGGAAGCGCCCGGGGAAGGCGAAGTTGATGCCGTCCTCGGACACCTGGAGCCGACCCTGGATGATGCCGTTATCGATCAGCAACTCGATGGTCGGCAGGGCGAGCGGACCCCAGATGGTCCCCTGTTCGTTCCGCACGAAGTATTGCCGGACTTCTCCCTCCGCCATCTCGGATGTCGCTCCTTGTGTGCCTGAGGCACCCTAACCCGGTCCCACCGTGGTTGCTAACGTGGTTGCTACGGAGCCTCCAGCGAGGCCAGTCCAATGAGGCTCAGGCAGGCCGGGTCGGCGTCCTGGGCGCTCGGCGGGTCGAAGCAGTAGACCTCGGTATCGAACACCTTGCACATTCCCTTGGGGGTGGCCGCGCAGGACACCTTGGAATAGGCCTTGGTGCAGCCGTAGCCGCACACCGGCTGGCCGTCGCTGAGCTGGCACTGCAGGGCAGGCAGGTTCTTGCCATAGGCGCAGAGCACCTCGGCGGGCGGGTCGAAGCAGGTGAGCTGCATGCCATCGCTCTTGCAGGCGCCCATGGGCGTCTTGTTGCAGGCCACCTTCCCGGCGCCCAAGGTGCACTTGTAGCCGCACACGCTCTCCACGCCGTTGCTGCGGCACTCGGCGCGAGGCGTGTCCTTGCCGTGGACGGCGTACACCTCGGGGGGCGGATCGAAACAGACGATGTCGTCGTTGCGCCCGGCGCACGCACCCGCGGGAGTGCGCGCGCACTTCACCTTTCCGGGCTGCGTGGCGCACTGGTAGCCGCAGGCCACCTGGCCGTCGATGACCTTGCACTCGGGCTCGGGCAGGGCGCTGCCGTAGATGCGGACGATGTGGGGGGGCGGGTCGAAGCAGACGGCTTGGCCGTCGAGAATCTGGCAGGTGCCCTGGGGCGTCTGCGCGCACTGCACGCGGCGCCCGTCGGACTTGCACTGGTAGCCGCAGGCCACGTGTCCGTCGATGGCGCGGCAGGTGGGCCCTTTCGGGTCCGCGGGCGCGGCGGACAGCAGCACGAGGGTCATCACGGAGACGAGAGACGTGAGCAGGGCGGGGACCTCGGCGGGGGGCGTTGCCCGAATTGACGCCCAGAGTCGGCGCGCACGCAAGCTTTGGACATGGTAGGTGGCCGCTCGTGGAAGTCTCGGTGCTCGAAATCGTCCTGTTGTGTGTCGCGGCCCTCACGGCGGGTGTGGTGGATGCCATCGCCGGTGGAGGAGGGCTCGTGACGCTGCCCGCTGTGCTGGCGACCGGCCTGCCGCCGCACGTGGCGCTGGGGACCAACAAGGGACAGTCGGTGTTCGGCTCGTTCGCGGCGCTGGTGCGCTTCTACCGGGCGGGGCTACTGAACAAGCAGCTGGCGGCCGTCACCTTTCCGTTGGGGCTGGTGGGCTCGTTCCTGGGCGCGGGGCTGGTGCTGCTGATGCGCCCCGAGGTCCTCAAGCCCCTGGTGCTCACCCTGCTGGTGATCGTCGCGGCCTTCCTGGCCTTCCGCCGGGGGCCGCCGCCGGGCGAGCGGCCGGAGCCTCCCCGCAAGCGCCTGCTGGCGCTGGGCTCGGTCATCGCGCTGCTCATCGGCACCTATGACGGCTTCTTCGGGCCGGGGACGGGGACGTTCCTCATCATCGCCTTCTCGGGGCTGCTGGGGCACGGGCTGACGAAGGCCTCGGCGGACGCGAAGGTGGTGAACTTCGCCTCCAACCTCGCGGCGGTGAGCCTCTTCGCCTACCGGGGCCTGGTGCTCTGGTACGTGGCCCTGCCCATGGCGGCGGCCCAGTTCACTGGCGGGTGGATTGGCGCGCACCTGGCTGTCCGGGGCGGGGACAAGCTGGTGCGCAAGGTGGTGCTGCTGGTGGTGACGGCGCTGGTGCTCAAGCTGGGCCGCGACGTGTTCGCCGGGTGAGCCCGCTCAGCCGATGAACACGAGCAGGCCGTGGCCGCGCTTCGCCACGGTGGCCGCGAACTTCTTCAGCTCCTCGAAGTAGGAGAACAGCTCCTCTTCGGGGTCGAGGTCCGGCGGCGGCTCCTCCCAGAAGCCCGGGTAGATGTCCTCTTCCTGCAGGCGCGCGGGGTCGTAGCGCTTGCGCAGTGTGCTCTCGGAGAGTTCGCCGAGCGCCTTGGAGAGGGCCTTCACCTGGTCCGGCGTGAAGACGCGCGCGGTGCCCTCGTCCGAGGGGATGTCGCCCACGTCCTGGCCTCCGCGCACCAGGAAGTCCAGCGGGGCCTTGCCCTCCCAGGCCGTGCCCGTCATCAGGTACTGCAGGCCGTGCCAGGTCTCACCGATGTCGAGGTCCAGGAAGCGCGCGCCCTCCGCGTCTCCGAAGTCCTCCTCGTCGTCGATGAACTCCTCGAGCTTGCCGGGGTGCTCGAGCAGCTTCTGGCGCTGGGTGTCCGTCAGGCTGCGCAGGGTGCAGAGCATCTCCATCCGATTCTCCTGCCCGGGTCACGGGGGCGCCGACCTTACCAGCGGATCACAACCCCTCGAAAGGATTGAGCCCATGAGGGTGTGTCCTCCGGAGGGACCGGGCAATCCCTCCGGATTTGAATGTTTTCCCAATTTCATGGGATGAGCCCGTTTTCAGGGTCTCTACAGGGAGAGCTCCACTCCATTCCCACCTGGCGGCGCGGAGACGCCGCCCTCCCGGAGATTGTCTTCATGAGGAAACACCCGTTCGTTCCGGCCCTCGCCATCGCGAGCGCCGTCCCGGCGTTGCTGTTCGGATGCGGCGGAGAGGTCACGCCCATCGAGGCGGAGGCCGAGGCCGCGGCCATGGCGAGCACCGAGGCAGGTCTCGCATGTGACACGAAGATCACCTACGGCGACGCGTGGATGCGTCCGTCGGGGCACACGGCCCAGTTCGATATCGCGGCCGGTCCGGTGACCTGGGACGGCACCTGCTACAACGACGGCATCAACTCCTATGTGGTGCTCTCGAACGGGTGGAAGCCGTACTTCCGCGGCCTCGACTCGTGCGTGCTGGCGTTCGACTCGACGTGCGCCACCACGTCCTCGTGCTCGACGCGCATCACGTATGGCGCTTCGTGGATCCACCCGTCGCACCCGGCGATGTACGACGACGCGGGTGGGCGCGTGTTCTGGGATGGCGCGTGCGTCAACGAGGGCACCAACTCCTACGCCACGCTCTCGAACACCTGGACGCCGTACTTCACCGGCTCGAACGCGTGCGCCATGTCGTTCCGGTACACGGAGTGTGGCGGGCTCTACAAGAACCCGGTGTACCCCACCGGCTGCGCCGATCCGGGCGTCGTGCATGATGGGACCCAGTACATCGCCACCTGCACGTCGGGTAATGCCACCGACGCGTTTCCGCTCCGCACCTCGAAGGATCTGGTGAACTGGTCGGCCGCGGGCGTCATCTTCCCGTCGGCCCGGAAGCCCACGTGGGCCAAGAGCGACTACTGGGCGCCGGAGATCCACCGCGTCGGTACGGGCTACATCGCGTACTACACCGCGCGTCATGTGGACGGAAAGCTGTCCATCGGTGCCGCCACCGCCACGAGCGCGCTCGGACCGTACACCGACATCGGCGCTCCCCTCGTGCACGACTCGGCCATGGGGATGATCGACGCCACCACGTTCGTGGATACCGCCGGGGTGCGGTACCTCGTGTGGAAGGCGGACGGCAACGCGGTGGGTCAGCCGACGCCCATCTACGGTCAGCAGCTCTCGGCGGATGGCAAGTCGCTGGTCGGCACGCGCAGGACGCTGATCTCCAACAACCTCGCCTGGGAGGGCGGCGTCGTCGAGGGCCCGTGGGTCGTCGCGAAGGACGGCTACTACTACCTCTTCTACAGCGGCAACGCCTATTACGACGGCCGCTATGCCATTGGCGTCGCCCGTGCGACCAGCCCGTTGGGGACGTACACGAAGCTCGGCGCGCCGATCCTCAAGACCAATGGCACGTGGGTCGGCCCGGGGCATGGCTCGGTCGTCCATTCGCCCGCGGGCACCACGACCATGGTCTATCACGCGTGGGACAGCGGCCACACCGGGCGCTACCTGCTGGTGGACCCCATCCTCTGGCGCAACGGCTGGCCCGAGATGCCCGAGGCGCCGTCCGCCACGTCGCGGCCCATGCCGTAGTCACCGCTTCACCGGGAGGGCCCGCTCCAGAGAGGAGCGGGCGTCCAGGCCCGGTGCTCAGGGCGCGAGCAGTTCCCCCACCCGACGCCGGGCCGCCTCCACCTGCTTCCTCGTGGCGAGGAAGGCCCCGTTGAACGCCGGGCACTCGTCCACCAGCTCCCGCATCGCGGCGAACGCGGCCTTCGAGAGGAAGGGCGCGAAGTGCACCCAGCGCTTGCGGGAGGCCCAGGGCTTGCCGGCGGCGATGTCCCGCGCGAGCTGGGCGCGTGCCCGCGTGGCCTCTCCCCGTTCCGCGGGGACGCGGCGGTCGAGGGCCGCGTTGAAAGCGCAGGCGCTCCGCAGCACCACCTCCTCGTGGAGCACCCGCCACCCCTGGCCGAAGGCGGGGATGAGCCCCTCCCGCGCGAGGATGCCCCCCGCCCACGAGCGGTCCGCGCGGGCCTCTGGGTGCGCCTCCAACCCGAGGTTGCACGTGGCGATGGCCACCTGCGCCGCCTCGAGTGCGCGCAAGGGCCGGCCCGAGTGGCTACAACCGGAGACGAGGACGTTGGCCAGGTAGCCCAGCTCACCCATGCACCGCGAGAAGGCCTCGGGAGCCTCGTCCTGGAGCCAGGCCAGCGCGTCCCGGATGGCCGTGGCCGAGGTGGGCGTCCCGGTGCCGCTGCCCGGGCCGAGCAGGGCCACGGGGGGCTGCGCCGTGAGCACCTCCGCCGCCTGGAGGAGGTGGAGCAGGGGCAGGGTGGGGGCGGCTTTCCCGGACGGTGCGGCCTCCCGCTTCCCCTGGGTGTAGCCGCGGGTGATGGGATCGTCTCCCACGCGCCCGGACCTCGCGAGGCCCAGGAAGGCCGCCGCGTCCGTGGGGGAGACGAAGCCCTCGCGCTCCCGCCGCTCCTCGCGCGCCTGGGACACGTCCGTTTCGAGCTGCTCGGCGGTGGTGAGCACCGCGTACAGCCCGCCGTTGTCCTCGATGAGCTCCGAGGCGAGGTGACAGCAGCGCTCGAGCAGGCGCGTGAGCAGCTCATGGTGCGCCTCGTCGAGGGCGACGAGCACCGTGAGCACCGCGTCCCACGACTCCGGCCGGCGGGAGATGAGCAGGAACCGGTCCAGCTCCTGGCTGAGACTGCTCTCCAGCGCCTTGTCCACGAGGGACTCGTCCTCCCGCGCCTCGCCCTGGCGCAGGCGGTTCATCGTCAGCGCGTCCATGTCCAGCACGAGCAGCTGGCCGGACAGCGCGAACGTGACGAAGTCCTCGTCCATCTCCGCGAGCCTGGCCGCCGCTCGGTCCGCCCCCATCTCGAGCATCACCTCCAGCCAGAGGCCGAAGCGCTCCGCGTCGAAGCGCTCCTGCCGGCCCGGACGCGTGCTGTGCCACAGGTCCTCGTCGAAGATGCGCGCCAACTGCTGCGTCGTGGCGAGTGCCACCAGCTCCCCCGCATCCTCCAGCCCGACGTGGTGGATGAGGCGCGCCAGGGTGGGCGGCGGCAGCTGCTGGAGGGCCGAGACCTGCTCCGGGCTCTCGAGGATGCGGTACAGCAGCGACCGGGTGTCCACGCCTCTGCTCAGCTGGCTCGTCATCAGTGCCTTCCTTGATAAGTGAACAGCCAATTCATTTTTTGGAGTGCGACGGTTCCCGAGCGGGCCTGGCCCCTTGCCTGCTCAGGGCTCGAAGAGAGCCGTGAGGCCGGTCAGGTGGTAGCGGGAGAGCGCCTCCACTGCTTCGCGGATGTCCCGCTCCTGCTCGAAGTGACGGAGGAGGCGCCCCAACGTTGTGACGTAGTTGCGGTACAGCTCCTCGAGCGCGAAGCGCGTGGGGGGGGCCGGCCGGGCGTGGAAGTGGGTGGTGGCGGACTCGAGCAGGAACTGGACCAGCTCCTCCGCGAAGTGCTCATGCGGGGTGCCCTCGGGGCTCGAGAGCAGCACGACGACGCGCAGGCGGTTGCCCAGACTGAAGGCCAGCACCTCCTCGGAGAGCAGGCGATAGGGCGCGCCGGGCTCCAGCTTCCGGAGGTCCTTCACGCCCCGGGCCGCCTCCACGCGCTGCCGCAGGAGGCGCCGGAAGGTGGTGACGAACGTGCCGGGGACGGCGGCTTCGTAGAGGGCGCTCTTGTTCTCGAAGTAGCGGTAGATGTTGCCGGTGGACACCCGGGCGGCCGAGGCGATCTCCGCCATGCTGGCGCTCCGGAAGCCCTTGCGGGCGAACACCTCGAGCGCGGCCGCCAGGATGGCCTCCTGGACCTCGTCCTTGAGGTACTGCGCCATCCCGCACCTCCCACATTCGTGAATGAGCCATTCACTATTAAGCCACGGCCTGGGTGGAGGCAAGAAGCGGGAAGGGCAGCCGGGTGTGCCAGCGGTCGGCGCGTTCGAGGCCCAAAGGCCGTCCAAGAACGTAGAAAAATGGTGCGTATAAGAAGGATAGGGCGGCCGACGGGGCACCGTTGCCCCATGGGCTGATTGGACCTAAGAGGCAACCGGCCCCACTCGTGAGCCAGGCCCCCCCGCCACCGATTCGAGGACGCAGCATGTCGCAAACCCCTCTTCACATCGCCCAGGACTTTCCACCCACCTCGGTCGAGGAGTGGCGTCGCCTCGTGGACAAGGACCTGAAGGGAAAACCCTTCACGTCGCTCCAGTCCGCACTCGAGGGGGGCCTCACGCTTCAGCCGCTGTACTCACCGCAGGACGCGGGCCCGGCCGCACCTCCCGAGCCGCCGGGCGTCGCCCCCTTCCTGCGTGGGACGCACCCCCTGGGCCTGACGGAAGGCGGCTGGCTCGTCTGCCAGGAGTACAGCGAGCCCGACGTGGCCACCGCCGCCGAGGCCATCCGGGTCGATCTCGAGCGGGGCGTCTCGGGCCTCTGGCTCCGCCTCGGCGAGACCCAGGGCATCCAGGTGCGTGACGCCTCCGGCATGGAGCGCCTGCTCGCCCAGGTCCCGCTCTCCAAGACGCCCGTCTACCTCGAGCCCGAGGACAACGCGCCGTCCGCGGCGGCCCTCCTGCTCCACGCCGCCGAGCGCACCCAGACTCCGCGCGAGTCGCTGCGGGGTTGCCTCGGGGTGGATCCGCTCGGCGTCCTGGCTCGCACGGGCGCGCTGCGCAGCGGGCTCCAGGCGGCTCTCGCCGAAGCGGCCCCGCTCGTCACGTCCACGCGCAAGGGCTCTCCGGGGCTGCGCGCGCTGCTCGTCTCGACGCGGGCCTACGCCGATGCGGGCGCCACGTCCGTGCACGAGCTGGCCTGGGCGATCGCCACCGGCGTGGAGTACCTGCGCGGGCTCGAGCGTGCCGGGGTCTCGCCCGAGGACGCGGCCCGCTCCCTCCAGTTCTCGTTCTCGGTGGGCAGCCAGTTCTTCCCCGAGATCGCCAAGCTCCGTGCGGCGCGGCTCCTGTGGTCCAAGGCCGTCGCGGCCTCGGGTGGCTCTCCCGAGGCGCAGGCCATGGCGCTGCACGCCCGCACCGCGGCCGCCACCAAGTCGCGGCGGGATCCCTGGGTGAACATCCTGCGCTCGACCTCCGAGTCCTTCGCGGCCGTCATCGGCGGGGCCGACAGCATCACCACGTCCCCCTTCGACGAGGCGATCGGGCTGCCCGACGAGTCCTCGCGCCGCATCGCCCGCAACACGCAGCTCATCCTGCGCGATGAATCGAGCCTGAACCGCGTCGCGGACCCCGCGGGCGGCAGCTACTACATCGAGCAGCTCACCCACGACATCGCCCGCGCCGCCTGGACCGAGCTGCGGCGCATCGAGGCGCTCGGTGGCATGGCGGCCGCGCTCGTGCAGGGTGACATCGCCCGGGTGCTCGCGGAGACGGTGGCGGCCCGCAGCAAGGCCATCCGCACGCGCCGCCTGCCCATCGTGGGCGTGAGCGAGTTCCCGAACCTCGACGAGCAGTCCGTGAGCAGAACCCCCCGCGCGTCCGAGGCCTCAAGCCCCGCGCCAGCCGGGCTCGCCGAGCTGCGGATGACGCCGCTGCGCCCGGTGCGTGTGGCCGAGCCCTTCGAGTCGCTGCGGGACGCCAGTGACCGCTACCTCGCCGCGCACGGGCATCGTCCCCGGGCGTTCATGGCCAACCTCGGCACGGTGGCGGAGCACACGGCCCGTGCGATGTGGATCGCCAATGCGCTGGCCGCGGGAGGCATCGACCCGGTGCAGCACCATGGCTTCGCCGATGTGGCCCAGGCCGCTTCGCTCATCGCCGCCTCCGGAGCCCCGCTCGTGGTGATCTCCGGTCCGGATGCGATGTACCCCGAGTGGGTTCCGGCCCTGACCGCTGCCCTCAAGCAGCAGAGCGGACGAATCGTGGCCGTCGCGGGCCGCCCGGGTGAGCACGAGGCCGCGTTCCGCGCGGCGGGGGTCGACCTGTTCGTCTACGCGGGGGCCGACCTGTTCGAGACCTTGTCTTCGCTGCACAAGCAGCTCGGAGTGTCCTGATGCGCCCCAACGTGCCGAACTTCGCGGAGATCGACTTCGACGCCCCCGAGACGCTCTCGCCGGCGTCCGCGCGTGACTCCCTGCGGCAGCGCGCCCAGGAGAGCACGCAGCGCGCCGAGCCCTGGCTCACCCCCGAGGGCATTCCCGTCAAGCCCGTGTTCTCCGCCGAGGATCTCCAGGGCGTCGAGCACCTCGGGACGATGCCGGGCCTGCCGCCCTTCGTCCGCGGCCCGTACCCGACCATGTACGTGCAGCAGCCCTGGACCGTCCGGCAGTACGCCGGCTTCTCCACGGCCGAGGCCTCCAACGCCTTCTACCGCCGCAACCTCGCGGCCGGTCAGAAGGGTCTCTCCATCGCCTTCGATCTCGCCACGCACCGCGGTTACGACAGCGATCACCCGCGCGTCACCGGCGACGTGGGCATGGCGGGCGTGGCCATCGACTCCATCAAGGACATGCGCATCCTGTTCGATCGCATCCCGCTCGATCAGATGAGCGTGTCGATGACGATGAACGGCGCGGTGCTCCCCATCCTCGCGCTCTACGTGGTCGCGGCCGAGGAGCAGGGCGTCCGTCCCGAGCAGCTCAGCGGAACCATCCAGAACGACATCCTCAAGGAGTTCATGGTCCGCAACACGTACATCTACCCGCCCGGGCCCTCGATGCGCATCATCGGGGACATCTTCCGCTTCACGGCCGAGAAGATGCCGCGCTTCAACAGCATCAGCATCAGCGGCTACCACATGCAGGAAGCCGGGGCGACGCAGGACCTGGAGCTCGCCTACACCCTCGCGGACGGCGTCGAGTACGTGCGCACGGGGCTCGCGGCCGGGCTGGACGTGGATGCCTTCGCGCCGCGCCTGTCGTTCTTCTGGGCCATCGGCATGAACTTCTTCATGGAGGTGGCGAAGATGCGCGCGGCCCGGATGATCTGGGCCAGGCTCATCAAGGGCTTCAACCCGAAGAGCACCAAGAGCATGGCGCTGCGCACCCACAGCCAGACCTCCGGCTGGAGCCTCACTGCGCAGGACGTGTTCAACAACGTGGTCCGCACGTGCATCGAGGCGATGGCGGCCACCCAGGGCCACACCCAGAGCCTGCATACCAACTCGCTCGACGAGGCCATCGCGCTGCCCACCGACTTCAGCGCGCGCATCGCCCGCAACACCCAGCTCTACCTCCAGCTCGAGAGCGGCACCACGCGGGTGATCGACCCGTGGGGCGGCAGCTACTACGTCGAGCGGCTCACCCATGAGCTGGCCCAGAAGGCGTGGGCGCACATCCAGGAGGTCGAGGCGCTCGGAGGCATGACCAAGGCCATCGAGAAGGGCCTGCCCAAGCTGCGCATCGAGGAGGCCGCGGCGCGGACGCAGGCGCGCATCGACTCGGGCCGTCAGGCCATCATCGGGGTGAACAAGTACCCGCTCGAGCGCGAGGAGTCGCTGGAGATCCTCAAGGTGGACAACACCGCGGTGCGCGAGGCGCAGATCGCCCGGCTGCGCGAGCTGCGTGCCGAGCGCAACCCGGCCGACGTGAAGCAGAAGCTCGAGGCGCTCACCCAGGCCGCGCAGCGCAACGAGGGCAACCTGCTCGCGCTGGCGATCGACGCGGCGCGCGCCAAGGCGACGGTGGGAGAGATCAGCGAGGCGCTGGAGAAGGTCTTCGGGCGCTACGAGGCGACTGTGCGAAGCATCTCGGGTGTGTACTCCAGCGAGGCGGGCAAGGACGCGCAGGGCATCGTCAGGGCGCGCGAGAGGGCCGATGCGTTCCTGGCGAAGCACGGGCGGCGTCCGCGCATCCTCATCGCGAAGATGGGCCAGGACGGACACGACCGTGGGCAGAAGGTCATCGCGACGGCGTTCGCGGACCTCGGCTTCGACGTGGACATCGGTCCGCTCTTCCAGACGCCCGAGGAGTCCGCCCGCCAGGCCGTCGAGAACGACGTGCACATCGTCGGCGCGAGCTCGCTCGCCGCGGGCCACCTGACGCTCGTTCCGCAGCTCAAGAAGGCGCTCCGGGAGCTGGGCCGCGAGGACATCATGGTGGTGGTCGGCGGCGTGATTCCCACCCAGGACTACGAGGCCCTGCGGGAGGCGGGCGCCGCGGCGATCTTCGGCCCGGGCACGGTCATCGCGAAGGCGGCCACCGAGCTGCTCGACAAGCTCGACGCCGCGCTGGGGGATGCTTGAAGCCCCTGCCGGCCGACGCGTACGTGGAGGGCGTCCGCGCGAGCGAGCGCGCCATGCTCGCCCGTGCCATCACGCTCATCGAGAGCGAGCACCCCCGGCACGAGGCCCTCGCGCAGGAGGTGCTCACCCGGCTGCTGCCCTACACGGGGGCGGCGCTGCGGGTGGGCATCAGCGGCGTGCCGGGCGTGGGGAAGAGCACGTTCATCGACGCGCTCGGCATGCACCTGGTGGGGCTCGGCAAGCGCGTGGCGGTGCTGGCGATCGACCCTTCGAGCACGGTCTCGGGCGGGAGCATCCTGGGTGACAAGACGCGGATGGCGCGGCTGTCGCGCGAGAGCCTTGCGTACATCCGTCCCAGCCCCTCCAGCGGAACCCTGGGCGGCGTCGCCCGCAAGACGCGCGAGACCCTCCTGCTGTGCGAGGCCGCCGGCTTCGACGTGGTGCTGGTGGAGACGGTGGGTGTCGGCCAGTCGGAGACGGTCGTGGCCGACATGGTGGACTTCTACCTGGTGCTCATGCTGGCGGGCGCCGGGGACGAGCTGCAGGGCATCAAGCGCGGCATCCTCGAGATCGCGGACATGCTCGCGATCAACAAGGCGGACGGAGACAACGCGATCCGCGCGGAGCGGGCGCGGTCCGAGTATCGTGCGGCGCTGCACCTGATGCGTCCGGGCGCGGAGCCCGAGATCACGACCTGCAGCGCGCTGGAGAACACGGGCATCGAGCGCGTGTGGTCTTCCATCGAGAAACGCCTGGAGGCCCAGCGGGCGTCGGGAGCGCTGGAGCAGCGCCGCAGGGTCCAGCAGGTCCAGTGGATGTGGTCGATGATCGAGGACGGACTGCGCGCCGCCCTGCATGCGCATCCCGGCGTGGCCGAGCTGGGGCCCGCCCTGGAGCGCGACGTGCGAGAGGGCCGTGCGACCCCTACGCTCGCGGCGCGGCGTGTCCTGGGAACGTTCCTCTCGAGGCCGTGAACCTGATGACTGTCCCCTCTCCCCTCGGGAGAGGGTCAGGGTGAGGGTGCCCGGATCCGTTCTCGAACCCGTGCCCCGCAGTGGGGACAGTGGGTTCAACCCGGGTACACCCGATACCCTCACCCCGTCCCTCTCCCGAAGGGAGAGGGGAAATGGCCGCGAGGGGAAATGGCCGTGTGTCAGGACATCTGCCCAGCGGCACGCTTTCGGCGGACCTGGCTGAAGGGTCCTACTCGACCACCACGAGCTTCGCGTTGATCTCCACCGCGGTGCCTTCCTTGGCCGGCAGCTCCACCACCTTGCCGGCCTTGGGGCTCTTCAGCTCGTTCTCCATCTTCATCGCCTCGACGACGACCAGGCCCTGGCCCTCCTTCACCTCGTCGCCCACCTTCACCAGTACCTTCACCACCTTGCCGGGCATGGGCGCGGAGATGACCTGCTTGCCCTCCACCGAGAAGCCCGCCGTGGCCGCGCGCAGCCGCAGCCGCCGCTCGTCCGCCACGTCGATGCGGTTCACCTGCCCCCGCACCATCACCAGCACCTCGTCGCCCTGCTCGTCGAACTCGACGCCGTAGGACGTTCCATCCACCAGCATGGACACCGCGCCGTGGTCCAGCGTCAGTGCGTCCACCAGGAACGTCTTGCCGTTGTGCGTGAGCTTGAAGCGGTTCTCTCCGGCCGACTCGATGTCCACCGGCACCGCTTCCTTCTGTCCCTGCAGCTTCGCGAAGTAACGCATTGGAATCGATTCCCCGTGGAGTTAGCGCCCGCGGCGGCTCGCCTGCCGCCACGCCGAGATGCCGCCCTTGCCACCCTCGGACGGCGCCTGGGTGAGCGTCTTCGCCTTCTTCTGATCCCGCTGGTACGCGTACACCACGCTCGCCAGCACCGCGGCCTCCGTCAGCTGCGGATCCTCGCCCTTGCCCAGCAGCGTCTCGTGCTCGCGCGTGAGGAAGCTCGTGTCGTAGTCGCCCCCGGCGAACTCCGGGTGCGAGAGGATCCCCTTGAGGTAGCGCGTGTTGGTGGTGATGCCCTTCACCACGTACTCCGTCAGCGCCCGCTTGGCCCGCTCGATGGCCTCGCGCCGCGTGGGGGCCCACACGGACAGCTTGGAGATCATGGGGTCATACGTGTTGGGCACCGTGTACCCGGGGAACACGCCCGAGTCGTCGCGCAGGTACGGGCCACCGGGCACGCGCAGGTAGTTGATGCGGCCGGGGCTCGGCATGAAGTTGCGCGCCGGGTCCTCGGCGTAGATGCGCACCTCGATGGAGTGCCCGTTGGGCGTGGGGGCCTGGGTGTACGGGAGCTTCTCGCCCTCGGCGACCTTGATCTGCCAGGCCACCAGGTCCAACCCCGTCACCCACTCCGTCACCGGGTGCTCCACCTGGAGGCGGGTGTTCATCTCCAGGAAGTAGAAGTTGCGGTGCACGTCGACGAGGAACTCCACCGTGCCCGCGCCCACGTAGCCCACGGCCTTGGCGGCCTTCACCGCCACCTCGCCCATCTTCGCGCGCATCTCCGGGGTGAGGATGGGGCTGGGCGTCTCCTCCACCACCTTCTGGTGGCGGCGCTGCGCCGAGCACTCGCGCTCGTTGAGGTGGATGGTGTTGCCGTGCTGGTCGGCGAACACCTGGATCTCCACGTGGTGCGGCTTCTCGAGGTACTTCTCGATGTAGACGGCGTCGTTGCCGAAGGCGTTCATCGCCTCGCTCTTGGCCGCGCGCCAGGAGGACTCGAACTCCTCCATCCGCTCCACCTTGCGCATGCCCTTGCCGCCGCCACCACCGGCCGCCTTGAGCATCACCGGCACGCCAATCTTCTCGGCGTAGGCGCGGGCCTCCTCGACGGTGGGGATGGGCTCGGCGGTGCCGGGGACCACGGGCACGCCGGCCTTGATCATGTTCTGGCGGGCGCGCGTCTTCTCGCCCATGGCGTCCATGGCGCTGGCGGGCGGGCCGATGAAGGTGATGCCGGCCTTCTCGCACGCGCGCACGAAGGACGCGTTCTCCGAGAGGAAGCCGTAGCCGGGGTGGATGGCATCCGCGCCGGCCTTCTTGGCGGCCTCCAGAATCCGCTCCTGCACGAGATAGCTCTCACGCGAGGGCGGGGGGCCCACCAGGAAGGCCTGGTCGGCGGTGCGGACATGCAGGGCGGAGCGGTCCGCCTCGGAGTAGACCGCCACCGTGGCGATGCCGAGCTCCTTGCAGGTGCGCATCACCCGGACGGCGATTTCGCCGCGGTTGGCGATGAGGATTTTGCGGATCTTGGGCATGGACGCTCCCTTTAGCACAGGGGAGCGTGCCCTCGGCGAGTGCGTTGGCGGCCAGGGTTGGCCCCCGTCCGCCAATACGCGCTGCTACTCGGAGCCTGTAGAGGCTACTTGCGGTGGCTGAGGTACTGCTCCATCAGCCGGCGGGCCTCGCTCAGCTTGGCGTCCACGAAGCGGTCATCCTCGTCCGGCTCGGGCGGAGGAGGCGGCTGCTCCTGGCGGCGGCCCTTGCCGGCGGGGGCCGGGGCGTGGGGGTCCTCGTTGCCGAAGTCCACCGCCGCGGCGAGCAGGTTGCGGGCGGTCGCCCCGCCGTCGAGCAGGCGGCCGAGCAGGGGGGCCTCGACGCCCAGCCAGCGGGCGGTCTGACGCACCACGTCGATGTACTCGCCCTCCAGGGAGCGGGAGGGACGGCCGGGCTCGCTCAAGGAGGCGCGGCCATAGCTGCCGGCCTTGTCGGTGTAGAGGCCCACCGCCTGGTCACGGAAGTCACGCGCCACGGAGCGGACGAGGGAGTCGAGGTGGTCCTCGGGGACGGCCTTGCCACCGGAAGGGGTGAGCTTCAGCTCGGCCACGCGCCAGCCGGCATCGGCCAGGGCGGTCGCGGACTCGACCCAGCGGACCTCCGGGAGGGGGACGTTGGCGGACTCACAGGCCCGGGACAGCGTCTGGCGCAGGGCGGCGAGGTTGCCTTCGATGTCGGCGAGGAAGAGGACGAGGCGGGGTTGAGACAAAAAGGGGCTCCTTGAGTGGTGCGTCCCTTCAAAGCGTGAACGCCCCCCCTAAAATTTCCTGGGGAGGCGTTCCACTGTTTCTCGGGCCGAATCGCCCGCCTGTCTGCCTGCTTACAGCGGGATGTTGCCGTGCTTCCGCGGGGGGTTCTCCTGGCGCTTGTTCTTGAGCATCTCCAGGGCGCGGATGACCTTGGCGCGCGTCTCCTCGGGGCGGATGACCTCGTCGATGTAGCCCAGCTCGGCCGCCTTGAAGGGGTTGGCGAACTTCTCGCGGTACTCGTTCACCAGCCGGGTGCGCTCGGCGTTGGGGTCCGAGGCCTTGAGCAGCTCGTTGCGGAAGATGATGTTGACCGCGCCCTCGGGGCCCATGACGGCGATCTCCGCCGTGGGGTAGGCGTAGTTGATGTCCGCGCGGATGTGCTTGGAGGCCATCACGTCGTACGCCCCGCCGTAGGCCTTGCGGGTGATGAGGGTGATTTTCGGGACGGTGGCCTCGGCGAAGGCATAGAGCAGCTTGGCGCCGTGGGTGATGATGCCGCCCCACTCCTGGTCGGTGCCGGGCAGGAAGCCGGGCACGTCCACCAGGGTGAGCAGGGGGATGTTGAAGCAGTCGCAGAAGCGCACGAAGCGCGCCGCCTTCACGCTCGCGTCGATGTCCAGCACGCCCGCCAGCACCGCCGGCTGGTTGGCCACGATGCCCACCGACTTGCCGTTCATGCGGGCGAAGCCGATGACCATGTTCTTGGCGAAGTGCTCCTGCACCTCGAAGAAGTGCTTGTTGTCGACGACAGCGCGGATGATCTCCTTGATGTCGTAGGGCTTGTTGGGGTTGCTGGGGACGACCGTCTTGAGGCCCTCGTCGGCGCGGAACGGATCGTCATCGCACGGCTGGGCGGGCGGGTCCTCCTGGTTGTTGGAGGGGAGGAAGGAGAGCAGCTCGCGCGTCATCATGATGGCGGCCTGCTCGTTCTCCGCGGCGAAGTGCGCCACGCCCGACTTCTGGTTGTGCGCCAGCGCGCCGCCCAGGTCCTCCTTGGTCACCTCCTGGTGCGTCACCGTCTTGATGACGTCCGGGCCGGTGATGAACATGTAGGAGGTGTCCTTCACCATCATGATGAAGTCCGTGATGGCCGGCGAGTACACCGCGCCGCCCGCGCACGGGCCCAGGATGAGGGAGATTTGCGGCACCACGCCCGAGGCGAGGGTGTTGCGCAGGAAGATGTCGGCGTAGCCGGCGAGGCTCTCGACGCCCTCCTGGATGCGCGCGCCGCCCGAGTCGTTCAGGCCGATGACGGGAGCGCCCACGCGCATGGCCATGTCCATGATCTTGCAGATCTTCTGGGCATAGGCGCCGGAGAGCGAGCCGCCGAAGACGGTGAAGTCCTGGGCGAAGACGAAGATCTGCCGGCCCTCGACGGTGCCGTAGCCGGTGACGACGCCGTCGCCGAGGATCTTCTTGTCCCCCATGCCGAAGTCGTTGCTGCGGTGGGTGACGAACTTGTCCATCTCCGTGAAGGAGCCGGGGTCGAGCAGCAGCTCGATGCGCTCGCGAGCGGTGAGCTTGCCGGCCTCGTGCTGCTTGGCGATGCGGTCAGCGCCACCGCCCAGCTCGGCCTGCTTCTCCATCTGCTGCAGCCGGGCGCGAAGGGGATCCTTTTCCGTGGTTCCGTCCATGGGGCGCGCATCTAGCACGATTGGGGCCGGGAGGGGGACCCACCGCGTAGGCGCGGGGAGGCCCTGCACGGTGATGGATGAGCCTCGCTTCTGGACGCCTCGAGGGGGTGTGGGGAGGTGTGTGCCGCCTCGGGGAGCCTGGAAGTGACGTGTGCCTGTACTCCTCGATTCTTCCCGTTGGTCCTTGTGCACAGCAGCATTCGCAGCGGCATGACCCTTCGCGTCATCGATCGAGTCGTTCGAGATATCTGGTGGTGCCCTCGTCTGGGCGTGCTGGCCCTGGCGGCGAGTGTGCTGCTGGTCGGGTGCGCCACGGCGGCACCGCCCGTGAGCCAGGCGGCGGTGGGTGGAGAGGAGCGGGTCTTCGCTACCCTGCCCACGGACTTCGCGCCGGTGCAGGTGGGGGATGCCGAGTTCTCGGCCGCCATGGCGGGTCTGGTGCTGGAGATGCCGCTGCGGGTGGCGCCCGCGCCTGTGCCCATGCGGCCGGGTCGCAGGTATGCACTGGCTTCCGGAGCCCTGGGAAGACAGGCGTGTCAGCCGGAGCTGGCCAGGTCCTACGGACGCTTTTGCGAACGGCGCGGCACTCCGGGCGATTGCCTCTCCCTCTTCGAGGATGGTTCGTGCCTGCAGGACGATGACAGGCGCCGCATCGCGCTGGCGCTGGCCGTTGAGCCGGCTCTGGAGGGAGTGAGCGCCGAGGTGAGGGCCATGCTCGACCCCACGCGTGTGGCGGCGATGGCGAGCCTCACCATCTCAGCCTACATGGCGCTGCTGGTGGCACCCGAGCCGTTGTCTAAAGGGGTCGCCACTGCCTTCACGGTGCTCTTGTGGAGCTACCTGGGGACGGAGATGTGGGGGCTTATTGAGGGATGGTTGGTGCTCTCGGAGGAGTCCGCGCGGGCCACCACCTTCGCCGAGCTGCGCGAGGCGGGCGAGCGGTTCGGTCAGCGCATCGGGCCCAACAGCGTGCGCATCCTGGTCATGGTGGGCACGGCGGCGATCGGGGAAACCGCCGCGTTGCTGTCCAGGGCACCGAATCTGCCGGGGTTCGCGAACGCCTCACTCCAAGGGGCGCAGCAGGGCGGCGTACGCGTGCTCGCAGCGGCGGCTGAGACGGACAGGGTCATCGTCTCGGTGGCCGAGGGCTCCATTCGCATCGTGCTGCCGGCCAACGCCCTGGCCATGTCCGGCGGCGAGCCGAGCCGGAATCGTTCTCCGAGCGAGACGGATAGGACCAGCAAGGAGGGCAAGCTACTTCCCAATGGGCATCGGGCCTTCAAATCCTATAAGGACTTCAAGGACTACATGGGGAAGGCGGGCGAGGGGAAGCAATGGCACCACATCGTCGAGCAGCATCAAGGCAATGTAGAGCGATTTGGTCACGAAGCCCTTCACAACACCGAGAACGTGATTGCCCTGGATGCGAAATTGCACGAGAGAATCAGTGCCTTCTATTCATCCAGGCAAGAGGTCTCAGGCGACATGGTGGTGCGTGAATGGCTCCGTACTCAATCTTATGAAAAGCAGCGGGCGTTCGGGTTGATGGTCTTGAGGCAGTTTGGAGGCATCCCATGAAAAAGACACAATGGAAGGAGCTTCCGACAGAACGTTTGGTTGAAGAGTATGGAGTCATCTCCGCTGATCATGGGCGTGACATCGAAGCTGGCAGGCCCAAGGCTGCCAATCGCAAGTACGATGTCCTGGTTGCAATGCGTCAGGAGTTTCGGGAGCGAGGTGCCGAAGCCCAGCGCAAATTGCTGAAGCTGATTGACGCTCCTGAGCCGGGAACCCGGTACTGGGTTGCTTCTTTCGCGCTGGCTTTTGCACCGGGCGAAGGTGAACGAGTGCTTGCCGAACTTGCGAAGATCCCCAACAGCTTTGTGGCTTTCACCGCCGGATTGGCGCTCGAACAATGGAAGGCGGGGACTTTCAAGCCTGCCTGACTCAAGACGCAGCGGGCAGCATCCAAAGGGTGGAGAAGCGGTGCGCCCCGCCGGTGCTGTCGAGCTATTGATGACGTAAGGAGGGGATTGGGTGAACGAGTTCGAAGAACTTGTTGAGGAGTTCGCGCGGAACGTGACTGCGCAGACCGATGCCATCTTCCGGGGAGACGCCAGGACCGGCAACAAGCACGCGGACCGGTACATTGCCGCGTTCAAGAAACTACGTGCTCACGGTGATGCCGGGCGAAATGCGCTCGCCACGCTGTTCTCGCATCCCAATATGGACGTGAGGACCACAGCGGCGGCATTCCTCCTGCGCTACCGGACAGCCGAAGCCAAAGCGATTTTGGAGGAGGCCGCCAAGGGAGAGGGGTTGGTCGCGTTTGAGTCTGAAGAAGCGTTGAAGCGGTGGGAGGAAGGAACCTGGGCACTCGACCCTGAGTAGACTCCTGAAAGTGCCTGCCTTTACCAGGGCCTTCTCAAGGCACTGCGGGCAGCGTCCAGAGGGTGGAGAAGCGGTGCGCCCCGCCGGTGCTGTCGAGCCAGCCCGAGATGCTCGTGCTGTTGGCCAGCAGTGGCCCCAGCTCCAGCCCCACGGTGAAGAGGCCCGCGAGCTCCTGGCTGGAGACGACGTCCATCAGCGACACCTGATTCAACCCGCTCGCCAGCCGCTTCGGGTCCACGGTGAAGTCCACCGCGTGCGGCAGCTTCGCGCCCTCCTGCGGCAGTGCCGTCTGGAGCGACTGGACCACCGCCTCGTCATTGCCCACCACGAGCTGCTTGCCCTTCAGCCGGACGAAGAGGGTGCCTCCCTTCACGTCCAGCGCGTACCCGTCCGCCAGCGCCCTCGCGCCGGGGAACTTCGCCACCGGGGCGAGCGCGGCCTTCATCGCCGCGGCGTCCGTCACCTCGGCGGCGACCGCCTGGCGCGAGGCGAAGAAGCGGCCCTCGGGCGTGCGCAGGTTGGGGCGCGGCTTCACGCCGTCCACCACCACCAGCACGTTGCCGGTGAGGCGCTCGGACACCGCGCGAGACACCGAGGACACCTCCGCCGGAGGACACGCGGGACACGCCTGCTGGATGAGTGCGCGCACGCTGCCCACCGCCTGGCTCACCCCAGCCGGTGCCACCCGCGCCCGCGAGAAGAGCATCCCCTCGGGCTTCATCGTCCCGTAGGGGCTCGTCCCCGTCGTCTGGAAGGGCGGCAGCGGAAGCTGCGTGGCCGTCCCCTCCAGCCGCAACTCGGTGGCGCTGCCCTCCATGCCCACCACCATGCCCCGCTCGGGCATGAGCACGTAGACGGAGCCGGGCAGCTGTCCCAGCCGCGCGTCCGGCTTGGGCGCCTTGCCCACCAGCCTCGAGGCCTCCTTCAACATCACCGCCCCCTGCCCATCGTCGACGAAGCCCCCGCCGGTGGTCGCGAAGGCACACGCCTCCTGGCCCTTGAGGGCATAGCCGGCATGGCCCCCGGACTCGCGCGGGATGCTCACCGTGGTGACTCCGCCGGCGGTGGTGGGCTTCACCTCCGTCTTGCCACTGCCGGACACCAGCATCCCGGCCGCCTTCTCCTGGAAGAGCTTCGGGTCCTTCAGCCGCGTGCAGGAGATGCGGCCATTGGAGCGCAGGGACACCGTCAGCGGGCCGGAGGGGTCGATGCCCAGGCCGGCGAGGTTGTCCGGCTGGCTGGGGTCGAGCGAGAGGAAGGGGTGGAGCTCGGCGTGCCAGACGATGGGCCGCAGCAAGGCGGCGTGCTGTCCCGCCCGGTTCAGGAAGGCGGTGACGCCCTGGAGCGCGTCCAGCCGGGGGATGTGGACGACAGTCCCCGAGGCGGTGGCGGCACGGGGCGCGGGAGCGGCGGCGAGCGAGGCCGCGAGGACGAGGGAGAGCATGGCCCCGGGTGAGACCAGCGGGCCCGGTGCCCTGTCAAGGTGAAGTCCCGGGCCGTGTCTGTTCCCTTCCAACGTTCCGGGGTGCCCTCCAGGAGGCAGGGGACGTGCACTCCCTGACTGCCCGCCTGGCATCCCTCTCGCCATTGCTGCCAACCGCCAGCGGCTGCCCTAACGTCAGCGGGTGATGACTGCGACCACTGCCGACAATCCGCTGCTTCAGAACGAAGGACTTCCGAAGTTCGACCGCATCCGCCCGGAGCATGTCGAGCCGGCCATCCGCGAGCTGCTGGCGCGCCTGAACGCCGACCTCGATGCGCTCGAGCGCGATGTCCAGCCCACCTGGGAGGGAACGGTGGCGCGCCTGTCCGCCATCACCGAGCCGATCGGCCTCGCCTGGGGCGCGGTGAACCACCTCATGGGCGTGCAGAACAGCCCCGAGCTGCGTCAGGCCCACTCCGCCGTCGAGGGCGATGTCGTCGAGACCCTCATGCGCATCGGCCAGAGCGTGCCCCTCTACCGGGCGCTCAAGGCCCTGCGCGAGGGGCCGGAGTGGAAGAAGCTCGACCCGGCCCAGCACCGCGTCGTCGACGCCTCCATCCGTGACGCCGAGCTGTCCGGCGTGGGCCTCGAGGGCGAGGCCCGCGAGCGCTTCCAGGACATCGAGCGCGAGCTGGCCGAGATCTCCACCCGCTTCACCAACAACGTCATCGACGCCAACAAGGCCTGGTCCATGACGCTCACCAAGCCCGAGGAGGTGGAGGGCCTGCCGCCCAGCGCGCTCGCCATGGCCGCCCAGATGGCGAAGCAGGGACTGGCCGAGGGCGCCCCCGAGCCCACCCCCGAAAAGGGGCCCTGGCGCATCACCCTCGATGCCCCCAGCTACGTGCCTTTCCTCGAGCACTCGCGCCGCCCGGAGCTGCGCGAGAAGCTCTACCGCGCCTTCGTCACCCGCGCCTCCTCCGGGGACTCGGACAACGCCCCCCTCATCGAGCGCATCCTCACCCTGCGCCGGGAGAAGTCGCGCCTGCTCGGCTACCCGTCCTTCGCCGAGGTGAGCCTCGCCGCGAAGATGGCGCCCGGCGTGCCGGCCGTCGAGAAGCTGCTCGGTGAGCTGCGCGACGCCGCCCGCTCCCGCGCCCGCGCCGAGCACACCGATCTCACCGAGTACGCCCGCCGCAAGACGGGCAATGCCTCGCTCGAGCTGAAGCTGTGGGACGTGCCCTTCTGGGCCGAGCGGCTGCGCGAGGAGCGCTACGCCTACACCGACGAGGAGCTCCGGCCGTACTTCGCGCTGCCCCGCGTGCTGGAGGGCCTGTTCGACACCGCCAAGCGCCTCTTCGGCGTCACCGTGCGCGCCGCCAACGGCGAGGTCCCCGTGTGGGACCCGAGCGTCCAGTTCTTCCGCATGGCGGATGAGTCCGGCAAGGACATCGCCGCCTTCTACCTGGACCCCTACAGCCGCCCGGCCACCAAGCGCGGCGGCGCGTGGATGAATGGCGCGCTCGACCGCAAGCGCCAGCCGGATGGGAGCCTGCGGCTGCCCGTGGCCTACCTCGTCTGCAACGCCACGCCGCCGGTGGGCTCCAAGCCCGCGCTCCTCACCTTCCGCGAGGTGGAGACGCTCTTCCACGAGTTCGGCCACGGCCTGCAGCACATGCTCACCCGCGTGGACTACCCCGAGGCCGCCGGCATCAACAACGTCGAGTGGGACGCCGTGGAGCTGCCCAGCCAGTTCATGGAGAACTGGTGCTTCCACGAGGAGACGCTCTCCCGGCTCGCCCGCCACGTGGACACCGGCGAGTCCCTGCCCAAGCCCTTGCAGGACAAGATCCGCGCCGGCCGCATCTACCGCGCCGCCTCCATGTCGCTGCGCCAGGTGTACTTCGCCACGCTGGACCTGGAGCTGCACCACCGCTACCAGCCTGGTGCTGACGGGGGGGCCGGCTTCCTCGAGGTGCAGAAGCGCGTGGCCAAAGAGAACACCGTCCTCTCGCCGCTCCCGGAGGATCGCTTCCTCTGCTCCTTCACGCACATCTTCGCGGGCGGTTACGCGGCGGGCTACTACAGCTACAAGTGGGCCGAGGTCCTCTCCGCGGATGCCTTCTCCGCCTTCGAGGAGGCCGGGCTGTCCGACGCGCAGGCACTGTCGCGCACCGGCCGGCGCTTCCGCGACACGGTGCTCGCGCTCGGCGGCAGCCGCCACCCGCTGGAGGTCTTCCAGCAGTTCCGCGGCCGCGCTCCCAGCACCCAGCCCCTGCTCAAGCAGACGGGCCTGCTGGAGACGCAGGAGCTCGAGTCCACGGCGCCGATGATGTAGCCCGCCTCAGCCCCCCCTGGCCTGGGTGAGCCCCGCCTCCTGGAGGCGCTCGGCCGCCCAGGCCTCCGCGGCCGCCAGGGGCGGCATGTCAGGCCCCATTCTGACAGCCTCCGGGAAACGTGCTATGGCGCGCGCGCCATGGAGCAGCGTCGCACCGAGGGGTTCATCTATCTGGCGGGCTTCGGAGCCTCGATTCCGCTGTCCAATTGGATGATCGGCCATGTGGGCGTGGTGTGCCCGGACAACGGGCCGTGCCTGCTGCCCGTGGGGCCGGGCCTGCTCGCCCCCAGTGGCGTCCTCGTCGTCGGCATCGCCTTCGTGCTGCGCGACCTGGTGCAGCGCCGGCTGGGCAAGGGCTGGACGCTGCTGGCCATCGCCCTGGGCGCGGTGCTCTCGGCGGTGCTCGCCCCTCCGCCCCTCGTCCTCGCCTCGAGCAGCGCCTTCGCCATCTCGGAGCTGGCCGACTTCGCCGTCTACACGCCCCTGCAGCGGCGCGGCCTCGTGCTGGCCGTGCTCGCCAGCAGCCTCGTGGGCCTCGTCGTCGACAGCATCCTCTTCCTCCAGCTCGCCTTCGGCAGCCTCGACTTCCTCGCCGGGCAGGTGGTGGGGAAGACGTGGATGGTGCTGGTGTCCCTGCCGCTGATCGCCTGGCTCCGGCGCCGGGACGAGCGGCTCGGCATCCAGCCGGCCTGAGCCCTCCACCCTCCGCTCAGGAGACGCCTTCGCGGCGCGAGCGGCCCTCCTTCACCGCCGCCAGCGCGATGGTGTCCGCGGCCCGCCGGGCCTCCTCGGGGGAGGGCGCCGCGCGGGTAAAGCCGGCCAGGGACTCGTGCAGCGCCCGCTCCACGCGCTCGGTGCGGCGCAACCCTTGTGACTCCAACAACCAGCCCAGGGCCCGGTGCGCGTAGGGGTGCCAGGCCTCGCCACCGCCCGTCGCCTCGGCGGTGAGCTCGAGCACCCGCCGCACCGCGTCCGACAGCACCGCCGCGCGATCCTCCTCGTCCGGCGGGAGCGCCACGGAGCGGAAGTACGTGTCGAGCGTGCACAGCCACTCGTGGGCCGCGCCGAGCGTGGAGAGGATGCGCTCGATGTTGCCCTCCACGCCCAGGCCGGACGGCCCGCCCTGGCTGGGGAAGAAGCCGTGGTAGCCGTGGGTGTACCAGGCTCCGGCGTGCTCGGAGAGCAGCGCGTCCACTCCCTCGTGGAGCGAGCGGCGCGTCGTCTCGTCGAGGTGCCGGGTGCCGGTGGGAAGGTGGGGCGCCAGGTACTGCCGGAGGCGGGCCGCGAGGTACGCGGGCCTGAAGTCGTCGAGGCTCTCCCGGATGAGAGCCCAGGTGTCCTCGTCCCCGTGATGCTTCCTTCTCATGGTGCCTCCCCACCGGAGACCCGGCTCGCGCTACCGCGCCGCGAGCCGGACGAAACGCGCGCAGCGCAGCACATCCCCGGGGGCTTGGGGAGGGAGATCCTCGCGCTGAGTAGTGCAGTGTGCAGCGGACGTGGGAGGTCTCACGGAAGCGGGGAGAATTGGCGGACACCGCTGACGACCTGCGAGTCCAGGATTCCGGGCAAGGTGTCCTGCACCACCTCGCCGTCCCACGCCGTCACGCGCAGCGGGAGGACGCCCAGGCCCAGGCCCGTGGGCTGGACGAAGTAGTTGTAGTCCTCGCGCGGCACCTCCACCCAGGTGACGAGGTTCCACCACTCCAGCTTGCGGATGGGCTTGTGGTGGTTGCGCACCTGGATGCCGGTCCACCACTGGCTGCTGCCCTCCTTGAAGCGGTAGCGCAGGGGGCCCGTCACGGGGCAGGTGACGAAGCGCCACTTCACCTGCACGCGGCCCGCGGCCCGGTCCGCCAGCTTGTCGAAGGCCGAGGGGCTGAGGTCCAGATGGCCCGGCGTGGTGCAGTCGGGGCAGCTGTCCACGATGCGCACGCGCAGGGTTCCCTTGGGGCCTTGAATCTCGGCGCAGGCACCGCACACCGCGCTGCCCTGGTACTCGGTCTTGATGATGGCGGCGACGTCCAGGTCCTCCGGGCTGGGCGCGAAGCCGCAGTTCCCGGTGCCATCCGCTTCCATGTAGTAGGTGATGACTCCGTCCCTGTACGCGCTGATCGGGCGCGCGGTCATCGTGTCGCCACTGGTGCCCGCGTCGGGGTTGGAGCCCGTGCCCGCGTCGGGGTTGGCGCCGGTGCCCGCGTCGGGGCTGGAGCCAGGGCCCGCGTCAGGACCCGCGCCGGTGCCCGCGTCAGTACCGGAGCCGGTGCCCGCGTCGGAGCCCGGCTGCTCATCGGTGTCGGTGGGGGGCTGGCATGCGGCCGAGCACAGCAGCACGGCCGCGAGGGTGGAACGAACGAGGAAGTGGGGAACGAAGCGCATGGGGCACCCTCCACGGCAAGAGCCGCGTGGTGCTCATGGTGCACAGCTTGTGAACTCCGCGCACGCGGCGCCTTCGCTGCCCGTCACATCGCCGCCACCGTCTTCCCGCTCTCCCCGCGCACACTGGAATTCAGAGAGTGGTGCGGACGCATCTTTCTGTCTGAATCGCGCCATGAATCAAGGTGAACGATCGCTCCACGGGAGGCGCTCCGAGGAATGTCGTTCCTGTGGATAGAATCGAGCCGTCATGCCCGTTCCACCCAAGCCAGGACTTCATGCCACCAACCGCGCGTCCCTGACGCGAGCGGCCCTGGAAAGTCTCAGGGCTCCTCCGTTGGCGACGGGCCTGGTGCTCATCCGGCATCCCGAGCAGGGCGATGAGCATAACGGCAAGGCGCTGTGCGATCAGATCCGCCAGCTGCTCAAGAACCAGCCGGGCACCTTCTGCTTCTTCCACGAGGGCACCGGCATGGTGAACGCGCGCATCGGTTACGCGAACGCGTTCAAGGAGCTCGACCGCGAGCTGGAGGAGCGGACGACGGAAGTGGTGTGCGCCATCCCCGGCCCCATCCCGAGGATGATGCTCTACACGGTCGCGACGATCGCCGAGCGGCCGTGGACCATCTTCCGCACCCGCCCCGAGGCCGAGCTGCACATGCGGATGCGGGGCTATGACGCCGCCGACTACACCCAGCCCTTCGAGGGCACGCTGAAGCTGAAGGTGCTGGGCCGCTCCTGACTCACGGGCGGCGCAGGCGCGAGTTCAGCCAGCCCTGGCCCGGACGCCGGCTCCGGAATGGCCAGGAACAATTCCGTCACGGCGCGCGAGTGTTCATCCGCGAAAAGTCGCCTTGTCCTCAAGTACACGCCGGGAGCGACGGCCCTTCCCCAGTCCCTACCTTGCCGGTATTCAGGGGTTTCCGTCGTAGGGCCGGAAACCGGCGCCGCGCGCCGTGGGGGGACGTATGGCGAACCTGAGAGACCTGCCGCGTCAGGCTTGGGGTGACTTGCAGTCGAAGTTGCGCCACCTGCCGCTGGTGGGGACGCTGCGCAACATGCTCGTGGACGCGCCGGAGTTGTCCAGCCCGGCACCCCGGGACTCGGGGCTGGTGGACGCCGGGCGCGTGGAGGCCTACCAGCGCGCCATCGAGCGCTACGTGCGGCCGGGCCAGGTGGTGGTGGACGTGGGCACGGGCACCGGACTGCGGGCCGTGCTCGCCTCGAAGCGCGGCCCGCGCAAGCTGTACGCGGTGGATGCCTCGCGCAACCTGGACACGGCGCGCTGGGTGGCCCGGCGCAACGGGCTCTCGGACATCGAGTTCGTGCGCACGGACAGCGCGCGCTTCCGCCCTCCGGAGAAGGTGGACGTCCTGCTGCACGAGCAGCTGGGGGACGCGCTCTTCGACACGGGGCTGATTCCGCGGCTGCTGGGCCTGCGCGACAGGCTGCTGGTGAACGGCGGCCGCATCCTCCCCAACCGCTTCGAGGTCTTCTTCGAGCCGGTGCAGCTGCGCGAGGAGGCGCGCCTGCCCTTCATCTGGAACCAGCGCGTGCCGGACGTGGACTTCAGCTGCCTGCAGGTGCTGCGCGACACGCTCAACCCCGCGTACTTCACCCGCTTCGTCCGGCCGCAGGACGTGGAGCGGCTGCTGTGCCACCCGGAGCCGGCCTTCGCGCTGGACCTGGAGACGCTGCGGGCGGGCTCGCTGCCCCAGCGCCTGCACCTGGCCAGGCCGGTGGTGCACGAGGGGCGCATGGACGGCCTGTGCCTCTTCTACCGGGCCCGCTTCGATCCGGAGCTCTCCTTCGACACCTTCCCCGAGCGTCCGCGGGCCTGTACCCCGGTACTCCTGCTGCGGATGGACCCGCGGGACTTTGCCCGTTACGAGACGATCTGCCTCGAGCTGTCGTTGCCGGAGCTGTCGGACATCACCACATGGCGGTGGAGCTTCCTGTGAGGGTACCCACCTGCGTGTCTTCAGTCCCGTCCTGCTCGTCCTGCTGTTGACCACGTCCGCTGGAGCACAGAGCTCCGGGGGCCCGCGGGCCGGGGGCAAGGCGCGCACCCTGGCCGGCCGGTGCGGCTCGGCCAACTGGGTGTGCGTGGCCCAGTGCATCGATGTGTCGTGTGTGGACCGGTGCCTGGCCGAGGGCTGCGAGAAGGCCCTGGGCGCGCTCGCGCAGTGCGCCGCCAGGTCCGGCTGTGGCCCGGATGACTCGGACTGCGTGGCGCGCGTGTGTGGCAAGCAGTGCGGACGCACCTTCGAGCCCGCGCCGCCCAGCCCCGAGAAGGAGAGCCCGGACCCGTGCGCGGACGCCTCACTGGGCTCGGGGGCGGTGCCCAAGGAGGTGGTGGGCCGCTGGTCGCTGGAGGCGGCGAGCATCCGCCCGGAGGAGAAGGCGAAGATCGTCGGACAGGAGAACACGGACGCCAAGCCGCGCCCGGACTACGCGCGCTCGCTGGTGGTGACGCCTGGCGGGTGCTTCCTGCTGCGCACGAAGCTGGAGGACGCCACGCTGGGCCGGGGCAACGCGCTGGAGGTCCGCTCCTGGGGCGCCTTCCAGGTGAACGAGAAGGACGACTCGGTGGAGCTGCGGACGAAGTCCGGACAGGCGGTGGGGCCGGTGTGCGGCAAGCCGCGCGTCATCGGCCTGTCCAAGGGGAAGTTCCAGCCGACCACCTTCACGTACGACGTGGAGGGGGACACGCTCACCCTCACCGCGAAGACGCCCTCGCTGCAGACGTTTCAGTTCCGCCGTCAGACGGCGGAGCAGGCAGAGTAGGCGTCTATGTCCGAGCGGATGCACCCTTCCGACGCGTCGTGGCTCCAGATGGAGGAGCCCACCAGCCTCATGGTCATCACGGCGGTGCTCTGGTTCGACGAGCCCCTGGACTGGGAGCGGCTGAAGGACGTGGTGCGCGAGCGGTTGGTGGAGCGCTACCCGCGCTTCCGGCAGCGGGTGGTGACGGGAGGGCTGCTGGGGACGGCGCGCTGGGAGGACGACCCGGGCTTCCACTTGGAGAAGCACCTGCGGCGCACGCGGCTGCGGCCCCCCGGAGACCGGGCCGAGCTGGAGCGGATGGTGGGCGAGTCCATGAGCACGCCCCTGGACTTCTCCCGCCCGCTCTGGGAGATGCACGTCATCCAGGGGTACGAGGAGGGGTGCGCGCTGCTGATGCGGGTGCACCACTGCATCGCGGATGGCATCTCGCTGGCGCGGGTGCTGCTGTCGCTGACGGACGAGCGCGCGGACGGCGGCGGGAGGGCCGACTACTTCGAGGAAGCGGAGGAGACTCCGGGGACGTTGACGCGGCTGCTGCGGGGCGCTCAGACGGTGGTGGGCTCGACGCGGGCGGCGTGGAAGCGGGGCGCGGAGCTGCTGGCCGAGCCCATCCAGCTCATGGACCTGGCGGTGGAGGGCGCGCGCGGGGCCTCGGCGCTGAGCCGGCTGCTGACGTTGATGCATGACCCGCCGTCCCCCTTCACGGGCGAGCTGGGACGGGTGAAGCAGGTGGCCTGGTCGCGGCCGGTGCCGGTGGGGAAGGTGAGGGAGATCGGCCACGGCACGGGCAGCACGGTGAACGACGTGGTGATGGCGGTGGTGGCGGGGATGCTGCGCCGCTACATGGCGGCTCGGGGACAGCCGCCCGAGGACGTGCGCGCGGTGGTGCCGGTGAACCTGCGTTCGCCGAGGGAGCCCATTCCGAGAGAGCTGGGCAACCGCTTCGGGGTGGTGTTCCTCCCGCTGCCGCTGGGGCTGGAGGACCCGGTGGACCGGCTGTGGGAGCTGAAGCGGCGGATGGACAAGCTGAAGCGCTCGCCGGAGGCGACGGTGGTGTTCGGCATGCTGTCCGCGGCGGGGCTGGCGCCGGCCCCGGTGGAGCGGATGGCGGTGGATGTGATGCGGAAGAAGGCCTCGGTGGTGCTGACGAACGTGCCGGGGCCGAAGCGGCCGGTGTTCCTGGCGGGGGCGAGGCTGGCCGGAGTGATGTTCTGGGTGCCGATGGCGGCGCGGCTGGGCGTGGGCCTGAGCATCTTCAGCTACGCGGGCCACGTGACGCTGGGCGTCGCAGCGGATGAGGGCCTGGTGCCGGAGCCGCGCGAGCTCATCGCGGACTTCGAGGCGGAGCTCGAGTCCCTGGCCGCGGCGGTGCGGGACTCCGGCCACTCCCGGCCGTTGCACTGACCCCACCCCACTCGGGTAGCGTTCCCTCTCCAGGGGGGCGTTACCCGTGTCCGACGACAGCAACCGTTTCCTGCGCTGGGGCCGATCCTCCCATGCGCTGTCCCTGCTGGTCCCGGTGGGGATCTGCCTGGTGCTCGGGCTGGCCGGTGGGCCGCCCTTCCACCACCCGGACTCCATTTCGACGCAGGCGCTGGCGACGGTGCTGAACCAGGGCAACCCCCGGTTCTTCAACTACCCGGGCCTCGTCATCTATGTGAACGCGGCCGCCTACGGCCTCGTCTTCCTCCTGCTGCGGATGTTCGGGGGCCCGGCCACCTTCCAGGCCTTCGCCGAGCACTCCCGGAGCGGCTTCCTGCCTCCGCCGGCCGCCGGGATTCCGTTCACCCTTCCCGGGCATGCCGTGGCGCTCGTGTTCTCGGCCATCGGCCTCACGGCCACCTGGTTCGTGGCGTACCGGCTCACCCGCAACAGGTTGACCTCGGCCCTGGCGGTGCTCGTGACGGGCACCTCGCTCCTCTGGGTCCAGCAGTCGCACATGGACACGGTCGACCTGCCCCTGGCCGCCCTGTGCATGCTCACCCTCTGGCTCGTCCTGGTGTGGAGCGACAGGGAGCACCGCTCGCGTCCGCTGTCCCTGGCCCTGGGCGCCGCGGTGGGGCTGGCCGCCAGCGCCAAGTACAACGGCGCGGTGGTGGGAATCGCCATCCTGGTGGCCGCCCTGGCGGAGTATCGCCTCCAACCGCGGCGCCTCGTTCCGCACCTGCTCTTCGTGGGCCTGGGCGCGGCGGCGGCGTTCCTCGCCTGCAATCCCTACATCTTCGTGGAGCGGGGCACGTTCATCGGCGCCTTCCTCTACGAGTCCCGCCATGCGTTCGAGCTGGGGCACTTCGGCTACGACACCCGCACCCCCTGGCTCGAGCACTCCAGCGCGCTGCTCAACGGCGCCGGGCCCGTGCCTGTCGCGCTCGCGCTCGTGGGGTTGCTCTTCCTCCTGCGCGAGCCGTCCGTGGCCCTCGCGAAGAAGCTGGCGCCGCTGGCCTTCGGGCTCGCCTTCACGCTCGTCGTCTTCCGCTCGATCCTGGCCTTCGACCGGTACGTGATGCCCTTGCTTCCCCTGGTAGGCGTGCTGGCCGCCATCGGCATGGTGGGCCTCGGGGAGCGGGTGGCCCGCGCGCCCGCCGTCCGAGGCTTCGGGCTCGCCGTGCTGGTGGCCGCCGCTTTCGTGCCGAACGGCTACCGCTTCGTGCGCCACGACTGGTTGCTGACCCGCCCCGACACCCGGCAACTGCTGCTCAGCCTCCTGTCCTCCGAGGACCCCCCGGTCCGCCAGCTCCTGGGCTCCGACTACCTGCTGCAGTGGCTCGAGCCCCTGCGGTTTCCCACCGGCAACCTCCAGGGCTTCGCGGCCCGGGAGGCGCTGGCCGCGGCCGACCTGGTGGTGCTCGACAGCTTCAGCGTCGATCGCTACGTCTTCGATACCTTCCGGCCCGAGCGGCGCCAGCCCTACGCCGCCAACATGAACGCGCTGAGCGGCTACTACGCCCTCAGCCTCTCTCCGTATGACCGGCCCAAGGACGAGGTGCCTTTCGCCAACCACTCCGTCTATTCACCGGCGCTGCCGGACCTGGACTTCCGGACGCTGCCGGGGCCCTACATCGAGCTCTACGCCCGCGATGTCTCCGTCCTCACCCGCCTGTACGAGAGCTGCCAGCGGCTGGGCCATGCGTGCAGGCTCATGGAGCCCGGACAGGGTTACTACCTGCGCATGAGCGTCGCGGACGCACGGCCCTGAGACGAGGCGCTCACCGGCCGCGCTTCTTCGGGGAGTCACTGAAGGCGCGCGATGTCTTCTTCGTGGCCACTTCCTGGACGAGCTTGCGGAAGTTCTCCAGGCGCTCCGGGGCGAGCTGCCCGCTGCGGAGCGCCTCCTGGACGGCGCAGCCCGGCTCCTTCTCGTGGCGGCAGTCGTTGAAGCGGCACCCGGCCGCCAGCTCCTCGATGTCCGTGAAGGCGGTGCGCAGGCCCTCCTCGTTCTCCATCAACCCGAGCTCGCGCATGCCCGGCGTGTCGATGACGAGGCCCCCCTGCGGCAGCACGAACAGCTCGCGGTGGGTGGTGGTGTGCCGGCCCTTGTCGTCCTCGCGCGTGGTGCCCACCTCCATGCGCGCGGCGCCCACCAGGCGGTTGATGAGGGTGGACTTGCCCACGCCGGACGAGCCGATGAGCGCCACCGTCCGGTTGCCGCCGATGTACTGCCAGAGCACGTCGAGCCCCTCACCGGTGTAGCTGCTGACGGTGTGCAGGGGGACGTCCGGGGCCAGGGTGGCGATGCGCTCGCGGGCCGCCCCCACGTCCTCGCAGAGGTCCGCCTTGGTGAGCACCACCACGGGCTGGGCCCCGCTGTCCCAGGCGACCGTCAGGTAGCGCTCGAGCCGCCGCGGATTGAGGTCCCTCGTCAGCGCGGAGACGAGGAAGACCACGTCCAGGTTGGCGGCCACCACCTGCTCCTCGTCGGCCCGGCCGGCGGCCTTGCGAGCGAGCTGGGTTCGCCGGGGCAGCACCGCCTGGATGACGGTGGTGCCCTCCTGGCTGCGAGGCTCGAAGGAGACCCAGTCGCCAACGACCGGGCGCAGGGACTTTCCCTTGCGGATTTCCATGCGCAGCCGTCCCGGGATGGTGGCCCTCAGGTCGCCCCGCGCCGAATAGAGCATGTACTCCACGCCATAGTCGGCGGCGATGCGCGCCGGCTCCTCACCCTCGCTCGCGCGGGAGCGCCAGGCCTCCTGGAAGGGGGGCCCCCAACCGAGCTTCTCCAAGACGTGCTCATCCATGCTCATGCGGCGCTCACACTATGCCCATCAGGGTGGGGATGGGAGAGCGAGAGCGACAGGCCCTTCCACCTCATCGGGGGTGGAAGGGCGGGGAATGGGCAGCGCCTCCTCCGCGCTCCGGGGGCGCCGATTGCGCGCTACCGTGCGGCGCCTGATGGCGACGGACTCCAGGCCCGAGGGACGGCGGCGCTCCCGCGAGTGGGCGGTGACGGTGGCGACGCTGCTGGGCGCCGCGCTGGGCGAGTGGATCCATGTGCCCGCTGGAGCGCTCCTCGGCGGCATGCTGGTGTCACTGGTGGCTGCCCTCTCGCTGTCGGTCCACGTCCCCGTGCCCCGTCTGCTGCTGCTGGCCGCGCAGGCCGTGCTGGGCGCCGCCCTCTGCTCCTCCTTCAAGCCCTCCGCGTGGAGCGCGCTCGCGGAGAACTGGCCCGTCGCGCTCGTCAACGTGGTGGGCGTGGTGGCCATCGGCCAGGGTGTGGCGCTCGGCTTCGCCCGGCTGGGCGGCGTGGATGTCCGCACCGCCACCCTCGGGCTGATGCCAGGAGGCGCCTCGGCCATGGTGGCCCTGAGCGAGGAGCTCGGCGCCGACGCGCGGCTGGTGACGCTCTTCCAGTATCTGCGCCTGGGCGTGGTCATCCTCGTGGCGGCGGTGGTGGGCCGGTGGTCGGGCAGTGTGCCGGACACGCAGGTGGCCACCGTCGCGGCGCTGCCCGGCACTCCGTCTCCCCTGGTGGCCTGGGGCACGACGGCCCTCGTCGCCGTCATCGGTGGCGCGGCGGGGACGTGGCTGAAGCTGCCCGCGGGGGGCTTCCTCGGGCCGCTGCTGCTGGGCATTCCCCTCACGGCCCTGGGGCTTCCGGTGGGCGCGTGGCCTCCGGGTGTGCTGCCCGTCGCGCTCTGGGCGCTCGGGGCGCGCGTGGGCAGCCACTTCGACGAGGCGGCCGTGCACGAGCTCAAGCGCGTGGCGCTTGGGGCCCTCGGGGCCGCGCTGGCCATGGTGGGCGGGTGCCTGCTGCTCGCCTGGCTCTGGTCCACCGTGGCCGGGGTGGATCTGCTCACCACCTACTTCGCCACCTCGCCCGGTGGGGCCGACTCGGTGCTCGCCATCGCCCTGGAGACCCGCGCCAGCCTCTCCCTGGTGCTCGCCGTACAGGTGGGGCGGCTCCTGCTCGTCTTCCTCGTCGCCCCCATGTTCATGCGCCGGCTGGCCGCGCGGCGGTAGCTTCCTACAGCAGCCCGTGCTCCTCGAGCTTGTTGTAGAGGGTGCGCCGGCTGATGCCGAGCAGGCGCGCGGCGAGCGTGCGGTTGTCCCCGGCGCGCTTGAGGGCGTCCACCAGCGCCTGCCGCTCCATCTCCTTGCGCTGCGACTCCAGGGTGCGTCCCTCGTTGCCGTTGCCGCCGCCGGGCGCGGGCGTCATCGCCGGGGCGTTCGGGAAGGGGCTCACGGGCGCGGGCGCCGGAGCCGCGGGGACGATGCCGGGCTGCCGCGTCACCTCGCGCCGCACCTCGTCCCCGGTGAGGATGGGGCCGTCGGAGAGCACCACCAGACGCTCGATGAAGTTCTGCAGCTGGCGCACGTTGCCGGGCCACGGCTGGGTCCGCAGGGCCTCGAGCCCGTCCGGCGTCAGGGTGAAGGGCGGCCGGCCGTTGGCCTTCGCGTGCACGTCGAGGAAGTGGCGCACGAGCGGCTCGATGTCCTCGGGCCGGGCGCGCAGCGGGGGCAGCCACACCGGCACCACGTTGAGCCGGTAGAAGAGGTCCTCGCGGAACTCGCCCTTGCGCACCATCTCCTCGAGGTTGCGGTGCGTGGCCGCCACGAAGCGCACGTCCACCTTCAGCGTCTGCGTGCCGCCGAGCCGCTCGAACTCGCGCTCCTGCAGCAGCCGCAGCAGCTTCACCTGCACCTGCGGGGTGATGTCGCCAATCTCGTCGAGGAAGAGGGTACCGCCGCTGGCCAGCTCCACGCGGCCGGGCTTGCGGGTGGCCGCGCCGGTGAAGGCGCCCTTCTCGTAGCCGAACAGCTCGCTCTCCAGCAGCGTGTCCGGCAGGGCCGCGCAGTGCAGCTTCACGAAGGGCCCGCCGCGCCGGGGGCTGGCGTCGTGCACCGCCTTGGCCGCCAGCTCCTTGCCCGTGCCGGACTCGCCGCGCAGCAGCACCGTGGCCGTGCCCGAGGCGGCCCGCGTCAGCATCGCCTGCACCTCGGCCATGGCGGTGCTGCCGCCCACGAAGGAACTGGCCTCCTTCACCAGCGGGCGCGCGCCCTCCTGCTGCTGCGCGCGCAGGAGCGCCTTGCGGATGCTGAAGAGGATCTCCTCCCGGTCGAAGGGCTTGAGGGCGAAGTCCGCCGCGCCGGCCTTCATGGCCTCCACCGCCAGCGGCACGGTGCCGTGCGCGGTGAGGAGGATGACGGGGACGTCCGGCCAGGAGCGGCCCACCTCGGCCAGCAGTTCCATGCCTCCCATGCCGGGCATGCGCACGTCGCTCACCACCACGTCGATGGGCTTGCGGCCCAGCTGGACGAGCGCCTCCTGGCCATTGGACGCCGTGTGCACGGTCAGCCCCGCCTGGCCCAGCAGCGCACCGAGCACCTTGGCCACGGCGGGGTCGTCATCCACCAGCAACACGTTTCCCTTCAGCGGCTCGGCCACGGTGCTTCGTCTCCTGGTACGGGGGGGAGCGTACCGGGCCGATGCTACCGCGCCCTTCCTGGCGCGTCAGCGCCGCTGAGCCGGGACACACCGCGCGTGAGGGTCCGCTTCTTCCCGGCCTCCGGAGTCCTGCTCGGACGGCGGGCCGGTGGGGGAGCGCGAGCGGGAGAGGGGCGGGCCCGTGGATTGTCCCTTATGGATTCTCCCAGGAGGCGCATTCCCCATGACAAGGCTCTACCGGATTCTCGCGGTGCTCGTGGTGCTGGTGGCGGGCGGGGTGCTCGGAGAGGAGGGGCATCCGCTCGCTCGGGCGACGTTCGCGGGCGGCTGCTTCTGGTGCATGGAGCCTGCCTTCGACAAGGTGGAGGGCGTGGTGTCCACCACGTCGGGCTACACGGGCGGCCAGAAGGAGAACCCCACCTACGCGGAGGTCTCCTCCGGCGGCACGGGCCACGTCGAGGCCGTCGAGGTGGTGTACGACCCGGCGAAGGTCAGCTACGAGCGGTTGCTGGACGTCTTCTGGCACAACGTGGACCCGCTCACCGCGGACGGCCAGTTCTGCGACAAGGGCAGCCAGTACCGCTCGGCCATCTTCGTGCACGACGAGGCGCAGCGGCGGCTCGCCGAGGCGTCCAAGCGGGCGCTGGAGGCCTCGGGGCGCTTCACCCAACCGCTCGTCACGGAGATCCTCCCCGCCCAGGCGTTCTACCCGGCCGAGGCGTACCACCAGGACTACTACCGCGAGCACCCGCTCAAGTACCGCTTCTACCGCTCCTCCTGCGGCCGGGATGCGCGCCTGCGCGAGGTCTGGGGCGAGGCGGCGGGGAAGTAGCGGCTGTTGCCGATGGGTTGGCGTCTCGAGCCCCTCGGCGGGGGCGCGTGCGTCGTCAGCGCTTGGCCTGGCCGCCCAGGTTGAGGGGACCGCCACACTGGATGGCGCGTTGATAGGCGGGGCGGGCGTGCAACCGCTCGAGATAGGCGCCGAGATTGGGAAAGGCCTCCAGGGCGCCCGAGGGCCGCGCCGCTTCCAGCACGAAGCTCATCTGGATGTCGGCGGCGCTGAAGCTGTTGCCCACCAGGTAGTCCCGCTCCCCGAGCGCTCCCGAGATGTAGCCGAGGTGGTTCTTCACCTCGCCGGAGATGCGCGGCTCGAGCGGCGCGGCGGCCTCGCCCAGACGTCTCATGTACACGCTGAGCACCAGGGGCAGCATGGCCGAGCCCTCGGCGTAGTGCAGCCAATGCACGTAGGTGTCGTACTCGGCCGAGTCCGGCGCGGGCGCGAGCCGGCCCTTGCCATGGCGGCGCACCACGGAGTCGATGATGGCACCGGACTCGGCGAGCACCCGTCCGTCGTCCTCGAGCAGCGGGGACTTGCCGAGCGGATGGATGGCCTTGAGCTCGGGAGGCGCGAACCCCGTTTTCGGGTCGCGCGGGTAGATGACGAGCTCGTAGTCGAGCCCCAACTCCTCCAGGAGCCAGAGGATGCGCTGCGAACGGGAGCTCACGAGGTGGTGCAGCTTGAGCACGGGACTCCTCCTTGGGTTCGTCCTACTCCTGCTCGCTGTCGGCGGGAGCGGAGAGGGCGTGGCGCTCGAGCAACCGCCGCAGCTGCGTGCGGTGCATGCCGAGCGCCCGGGCCGTGGCGGCCACGTTGCCTCCGTTCTGCCGCAGCGCCTCCTCGATGCGTGTCCGCTCGTCGCTCTCGAGGGGCTTGGCCCGCGACGGCGCCTCGCGTGGAGGCTCCCGGTGCTCCGGCGGAGGAGAAAGAGGAGTAGGCGGAGGCGCAGACGCCGCGGCGCCGAACGCGGTGCCGGCACTCGGGCTCAGGTGGCGGGCCTCCACACGCGGGGCCTCCTGGAGGAGCGCTGCCTGGATGGCGCTGCGGGCCTCGACGAGCAGCTCGCGGACGTTGCCCGGCCAGGGCCGCAGCAGACACGCCTCCACGAAGGAGAGGTGCAGCGCCAGCTGGGGAGCCACCTGTTGCACCTCGCGGTGGAGCAGCAGGGCGATCTCCTCGGGGCGCTGGCGCAGGGGCGGCAGCGTCACCTCGGGCCGGCCGATGCGGAAATACAGGTCCTCCCGCAGCTTCCCCGCCGCCACCAGCGCGCGCAGGTCCCGGTTGCTCGCGGAGCAGATGTGGATGTCCACCGTCTTCGGCTTCGCCGCGCCCAGGGAGAGCACCTCCTTGGTCTCCAGCGCGCGCAGCAGCTTGGCCTGCACTCCCAGGTCCAGCTCCACCACCTCGTCGAGGAAGAGCGTTCCGCCATCCGCCGTCTGGAGGTAGCCCGGGGCATCCGCGTCGGCCCCCGAGTAGGCACCGCGCTTGGCGCCGAAGAGCAGCCGCTCGGCGATGCTCTGGGGAATGGCGGCGCAGTTGACCGCCACGAAGGGCCCCGTGCCGCGCGGCCCGTTCTCGTGGAAGGCGCGCGCCACGCCCTCCTTGCCCGTGCCGCTCTCCCCGTGGATGTGCAGCGGGAAGCCGAGCCGGGCCGCGCGTGCGACCTCGTCCAGCAGCGCCTGGAGGGCCGGGCCTCGCACGAAGTTCCCCCGCGTCACGACGCCGCGGTGCTCCAGGGGATGCACATCCGCGCTGGGCACGAAGAGCGAGTCCCCCATGCGGATGACCCGCTGGACCTCGCGAGGCGTGTTGGCGGGCACGGGCTCCCCATCCACGAAGGTGCCGTTCTGGCTGCCCAGGTCTGTGACGAGGAATCGCCTCCCATCGAATTGGATGCGCGCATGGCGGCGGGACATCCGTGGGTCCTGCGCCTCGCCCAACGCGGGCGAGCCCCGCCCCAGCTCCAGCTCCCCACCCTTCAGCGGGAGGGCCACCGCCATCGCCGTTCCCGCGGCGAACAGCCGCATCAGCCCGGGGACGCGCTCCACGGAGGCGCTCTTGTCACCCAGGATTCCGCTCGGCTTGAGGGTCGACCCGTTCTGTTCCATGCGCGGGCATTATAGGCGGGTGTGTCTGGCACGGCTCGCGCTGTGCCATCACGTGTGCCACTCGCCCGGGGCCGCGCGGTATGTGCCCGTGATTCCTCGGTGCTCCCACGACTCCTGGGGCGTGCTCCCCGTGTCCTCCGTGCTTTGACGTGCTGGCATGGCTTTGGCTAAGCCGACGGGCATGGAGACGACGAAGACACATCGAGTGGAGACGGGCGAGGCTCGCGGGCGCGGGGCCGCATGGTTCATCTGCCTGGCCCTGGTGACGGTGGCCAGCGGTTGCGGCGGGTGCCTGAAGCAGGTTCCGGACCTTCCGGACCCGGGCCCCGACCTGGGCTCGGGCTGCCCCGGCGGTCCCAACTGCGGCATCGTCCAGTCCCTGCTGGAGGAGGAGATCGACGATCCCAAGTGCCCCCCGGGCGGCTGTGATCCAGGGGGATCGGGCAACGCCAAGGGCATCTACACCGCCGAGGGCGGCAACTACTGCTTCATCGCCGTGGGGGACAAGTTCTTCTGCCCGGAGACCTTCACCAACACGCCCACGGGTGTCGTGCTCGCCATGCGGCATCTGGACTCGCCCCTCACCGTCCTCCAGACGGCGGTCACCGGCAAGCTCGAGGCCAACCCCAACCAGCTCGTGGATGTGCTGGCCATCACCAGTGACCGGACCGAGCTGTCCATCAGGTACCGGCTCAAGCCAGTGCTGGGAAAGCCGCTGCCGGCGGAGCAGGTCGCGAAGGGCGAGGACCTGACGAAGCTGATCCTCCATCTGGGGACCATGGCGAAGGGGAGTGGAGATGCGAGCCCGCTCGTTGGCTACGATCTGAAGTTCGTGAAGGAGGAGGGGGTGAAGAATGGCGTGCACCGCTACAAGCTCACCTACCAGGAGCACAGCAACATCGCGGGGGATTCCCTGGTGTGGATCCCGCACTGCAAGGAGGATGGGGCCAACACCATCTCCTTCCTCCAGGGGCGGCGGGTCAATGGCTTGACCGCCAGCGTCAAGCGGGACGACAACGCGACCTCCATGGGCTGCGAGAAGGGCTCCATCGTCACGTGTCTGGACTGGGGCTATACGCCCTGGAATGACTCGGGCGGGTGGGACGACCAGCGCGAGTTCGTCTTCCGCTCCTGCCTGCAGGCCAAGCGCGCCGCCTATTTCGTCGGCAAGGGGAACTACCAGAGCTACACGAAGCCGGGCACGAAGATCATCAAGTGGGACCAGTACGCTTCCGGCGGAGACAAGCTGACGAAGGAAGAGCAGGCGAAGCTGGCCCCGCACATCGAGGCCCTCTGGGGCCCGCACGGCGCGGTGTGCTTCAACCCGCAGAACCGGCGCCGCGAGGATCCGGACCTCTGGCCGGGGCAGGACCCGAAGAAGCTGGACACCTACGGCGTGGGTCCGTGCACCTCCGCGGATTTCACCCCGGAGGGGAAGATCTTCACCGTGCCGTCATCGAAGCTGTGACTCGGCCTCGCGCAGCGGCGCCTCGTACTCGTGCCGCAGCAGCGGGTTGAGTTCCAGGGCCCGCGCGAGCGAGGTCCGGGCCTGGCGGACGGTGTCGAGGCGCTCCGCCGCTTCGCGCACCGTCCGCGCCCGGCTTAGCAGCAGGGCCCCGCGCAGGGCATGCGCATTCGCCGAGTCCGGTTCGCGCTGGAGGGCCAGGTCCACCTGCGTCAGGCCCTCGGTGATGGAGGGGAGCGCCTTGTCCGGAGGCTGCGCCTCCGCCATCCGCCAGAGGGCCCACGCCAGTTGCTGGTGGGTATCGCTATAGGCATGCATCGCCAGGGCGCGCCGGGCCTCCGCGAGCGCCTGCTGGAGGAACGGCAGCTCCGGGCGTCCCCGCCGCTTCGCCCACGCCGCCTCCGCCAGCGCCAGCCGCGCGCTCAGGAGCGGGCACCCGACCCAGCCGGGGTCGAGGCGCTTCGCCTCCGCCAGGGCCCGCCGCCCCGCCTCGAGCGCGGCCGTGGGATCCAGTCCCTCGCGCATCGCGTGGTCCACCTCCAGCAGGTGTGCCAGGACTTGGTGGAGCAACGTCCGGCCGAAGGTGGCGTTGATGGCCGCGGAGCGCTGGAGATACTGGAGAGCCCGCTCCAACCGCGGGCGCGGGTCCCCCCCACTGTTGACGAGGTAGCGCGCGAGCTTCAGCTCCGCGACGGCCACGTTGTTGAGCGTCAGGTAGTGGTTGCCATCGATGGCGAGGGCCCGCTCGCCGGCCTGGAGCGCCTTGTCCACGTCCTCCTGGGGATTGCGCCCGCGCGACAGCTCGTACGCGGCCCGCGTGCTGTACAGGTCCACCAGGTTCGTGTGCGGGAAGAGGTAGTCCGGGTCGCTGCGCGCCGCCTGGAGGAGGTGGTGCTCGGCGCGCGCATACGCCTCGCGTGGATCCTCCGCGTGCTCCTGCTGATGGTTGCCCCTCCAGAGGAAGACCTGGCCGAGGTCGTTGTGTCCCCACGGGTATTCGGGCTGGAGCTCCAGCGCCCGCGTCAACCAGGAGATGGCCTCGTCCCAGGAGATGCCGGCGGACGTGCCTTCCCGCTCATGCCGGAGCGCGCGCATGAAGTGGCTGTAGCCCAGCGTGTCGTAGGCGAACACGTCACGGGGATCCAACTTCACGGCGCGCGCGGCGGTGGCGGTCCACTCCTCGAGGATCGGCTTCGGGTCCAGGCCGCCGTTGCCGAAGTTCATCAGCCGGTACCACGGCATGAGGATCTGGGCCTTCTTGGTGTACCCCGAGGCACGCTGTGGGGCCGCGAGGAGGCCCTTGTCTCCCGCCGCCAGCGCCCGCTCCAGCGAGGCCTTGGGGGATCTCCCCTGCCGCGAGTCGATCTCCGACTGCTGCAACCACGTCTCCGCGAGCGCCTCGTAGTTGCGCGCATCGCTGCGCCCGGACTCGATGGCCTGGGCGTACTGCCGATCCGCCTCCTCCAGCCCCGCGCGTGCCGGGCCGTAGTCACCCCGCTCCAGGTGCTCCATGGCGCGGCTGTAGGCCACGTGTCCGGCGAGCGTCTGGGCCTCGTACACCCAGGGCGTCTCCGCCGCCGCCTGGGCCGCGAGCCGCGCCGCCGCGTCGTAGTCCCGCCGGTAGAAGGCGATGAGCCCCTCGAGGTAGCGGGGTGACTCCAGGTCCAGGCCCCTGCTGCGCTCGAGCGACTGGAGCGCCGGCTCCAGGTACTGCTTCTCCAGGACTCGCTGGCGCCGGGCCACCCACTCCTTGCCGCCGCTGCGCCGCGCGTCCTCCAGTGCCTGGTGGTACAGCTCGCCGAGCACGCGGCCGCGTGCGTAGTGCAGCTCGGGCGTGTCGACGCCCTTCTCCTGGGCGCGCGTCAGCTCCTCGTGGGCCCGCTCCAGCTCGTGCATCGCCAGGTAGCCGCGCCCCAGCGCGTAGTGCACGAGCCCCTCGCCAGGGCCGCCCAGCTCATGCGGCTGCGTGGCGATCCGCGCCATGCGCTCGCGGACGAGCTGCTGCTCGAGGCTGGTGTCGTGCAGGGGCAGCGTGTGGGCCGCGCGCAGGAACCATTCGATCTCCTTCACCTGCTGCCCGAGCTGCCCGGCCAGCCGCGCGCGCTCCTCGGAGCGTTGCCGGGTGCTGCGCGCCTCCAGCCACGAAGCCGTCCCGAAGGCGGCGAGCACGAGGATGCTCGCCAGGGACACCGCCGACACGGCCACAAGGGTCCGGTGCTTCCGCGCACGCCGCCGCAGCCGGTAGAGCAGGCTCGGAGGCTGCGCGAGGATGGGCTCGCCATCGATGTAGCGCCCGAGGTCCTCGGCCAGCGCCCGGGCGGACGGGTAGCGCTGCTCCGGCTCCTTGCTCAGACACTTGAGGGCGATGACCTCCAGGTCCCCCGGCAGGTGGGGCACGTGCTTGCGAGGGGAGGGTGGCTCTTCGTGGAGCACCTTCTGCAGCGTGCCCATGAGGGAGTCGCCGGTGAACGGCACCACGCCGGCGAGCAGCTCGTAGAGCGTCGCGCCCAGGCTGTAGACATCCGAGCGGCGGTCGATGCTGCGCACCTCCCCGCGGGCCTGCTCGGGCGCCATGTACGAGGGCGTGCCCATCAGCGCGCCCGTCTGGGTGAGGCCGTGCCCCTGGCCGATGTCGTACGCGAGGCCGAAGTCCATCACGACCGGGAAGCAGCGCCCGTCCTCGCCGCGCTCGACCATGATGTTGGAGGGCTTGAGGTCCCGGTGGATGACGCCGAGCCGGTGCGCCTCGTGGATGGCCTCGGCGACCTCCTTGAGCACCTGCACCTTCTCGGGCAGGGACATGCCCTGGGCCGCCTTGTCGAGCCGCTCCCCGCCGATGAGCTGCATGGCGATATAGGCCTTCCCGGCCACGTCGCCGACCTCGTACACCTTGCACACGTGGGGATGGTCGATGCGCGCCTGCGCGCGGGCTTCCTGGAGGAAGCGCATCACCTTGTCGGGATCCGCCCCACGGATGAACTTGAGCGCGACGACCCGGCCCAGACGCCGGTCCCGGGCCTTGAAGACCTCGCCCATGCCTCCGCTGCCCAGCGGCGCGAGGAACTCGTAGCGGTCCCAGTGGGGGACCGGGAACTCGTCACCGGGCCGCGTGGCGGCGAGGGGCTCCGGGAGGCCCTCGGCCCGTGCGGCTCCCTCCCCCGGGTACGTGGGCTCCAGGGGAGGCGTGGAGGCGGGCTCTGGCGGGAGCGTCGGGTCGAGCGTCCGCTCTTCCTTACCGGGGGTCGACATGGGTAGGTACGGGGCGGGAACCTCTCCCGGCACAGTGGCACGTGCCCCTCCCGTGTCTCAAGTACCCCTCAGCCCGGCCAGGGTTCCGCTTCTCCCGGCACGGGCGTCCCAGCGGGTTCATCGGAGATGGGCAGGCGCAGCGTCACGGTGGTGCCTCGGCCCTCGTGGCTCGCCAACACCACCTCCCCGCCGTGGGCCTCCACCACCCGCCGCACGAAGGCCAGCCCCAGCCCGCTCCCCGTCGCCTTGGTGGTGTAGAAGTCGTCGAAGGCCCGCTCGCGCGTGCGTGCGTTCATGCCCTCGCCGGTGTCCTCCACGCTGAGCGCCACGCCCGTTCCGTCCAGCCTCGTCCGCAGCGTCAGCGTGCCCCCGCGCTGCATCGCCTCGAAGGCGTTGCGCACCAGGTTCTCCACCGCGTTGGCCAGCAGGTCCCAGTCCCCCGTGCAGCGCGGCAGGTCCGACGCCAGCTCGCGCTTGATCTCCACCTCGGGGCGCCCGGTGAAGGCCTGCAGCGACAGCACGCTCGCCGCCAGCTGGTTCAGGTCCAACGGCTGCCGCAGCGGCTCCACCCGGCCCAGGCGCTGGTAGGTGCTCACCACCCGGTCCAGCCGCTCCACCTGCTCCAGCAGCAGGTCCAGGAAGTCGCCCTTGTCGTCCCAGGCCTGGCCCCGCGAGTGCTCCTCCTTGAGGTACTGCGCGGCCCCCTTGAGCGCGGCGATGGGGTTCTTCAGGTCATGCGCCATCTGCGCGGAGAAGCGGCCCAGGGTCGCCATCTGCTCCAGCCGCTCGCGCTGCGCCACGAAGGCGATGACGCCCCGGCGCATGATGGCCAGCAAGGCCAGGGTGATGGCCACCGTGCCCACCACCAGCGCGCCGTACTGCGCGGCGAAGATCTGGAAGACGGTGAGGTAGGCGAGCACGCCCATCAGCGCCAGCAGCAGCGCGTACACCGCGTGGACGTTGGACAGCTCCTGCCCGAAGAGGCGCAGGCGCAGCGCCACCACCGCGATGGCCGGCAGGCCCAGCAGCGTGCCCAGGTTGCCCAGGCGCGGCACCTCCTGGCCCAGCACCGCCACCAGGTCCGTGGCCAGCATCGTCACCAGCAGCGCCAGCCCCGTGAGCATCAGGCTCGCCCGCGTGCGCTCGGTGGTGCGCACCTCGCGGCGCAGGTGCTGGGTGAGCAGGCCGAAGCCCCCGAGCAGCAGCGGCGCGGTGAAGGCCAGCACCATCAGCACGAAGCCCCGCGAGCCCACCACCCCGGCCACGCGCGCCGAGCCCAGGCCCGCCACCGATGTGACAGCCAGCACGCCGAAGACGCCGTACGCGGAGAACATCACCGCCGCCAGCCGGCGCCGCTCGCCCACGAACGAGAGGATGAAGTGCAGCGCGGACGGAGCGCTCATCAGCGCCGCCGTCGTGGCGATGAGGCGCCAGCCCGGCCCGCCCGAGTGCGCCAGGGCGAAGTCGGCGAAGTTCCACGTGGACAGCGCGATGCACAGCACGGAGAGCGGCAGCGCCAGCACGCTGCGCCCCACGCGCACCAGGGCGAGTCCCGCCACGGCCAGCAGCCCCGCGCAGGCCCCGAGGCTGATCCACGCCTGGGTCATCTCAGCTCCTCCCCGTCACGCGTTACAGCAGGGCCAGCCGGCGCGCCCGGGAGGGGTCCGCCATCGCGGCCTCCCACCGGCGCACGGCCGCTTCGCGCTCCGCCTCGGGCGCATCGGCGTAGTAGCCCAGCGTGTCGTTGAGGCCGCGGCTGAGCTCCTCGATGGCGGCCAGGCGCACGTCCAGCTCCGGGTGGCGCAGCGAGGACACGAGCCAGTCGGCACGGCGGCGGCCCCGGTTCTCCGCCCACCACGCCGTCCACGCGCGCTTGTCCAGGCCGAGCGTGGCGCGCGTCACCTCGCGCAGCGCCTCGGCGGCGGCCTGGGCGCACATCTCGTCGTCGCTGCCGGTGAGGTTGATGAGGCCTTCAATCGACTCGCGGTCGTGCAGCGTGCCCAGGGCGCGCGCCGCCAGCGAGCGCCGCAGCGCGTCCCGGCTGGTGAGCTCCTGGCGCAGCTCCTTGCGGGCGGCGTCCAGGCGCGGCAGGTGCTTGAGGGCGGCGGCGGCCACGCGCGCGGCGCTGGAGATGTCCGGCTCGTAGTCGAAGAGGCCGCGCAGCACGCCGTCCACCAGCTCCACGTACGGGAGGCTGCCCGCAGTGAGCAGGGCGAAGTAGCGCGTGTCCGCGTCGCTCGAGTCCAGCAGCGGCGCCAGGGCCTGGGCCGCGGGCCGGCCGAGCCGCGAGAGCGCGCCGGGGATGGGGCCCAGCTCGTCGGCCTCGGGCAGCTCCACCACCGGCAGGCGGCTCCACGCGGTGGGGCCGGGGAAGTGCGTGGCGAGCACCTTGGCGCTGGCCTCGGGCGAGCGCGCCAGCTCGGCCATGGCGCTCGCGCGCTGGTTGGCGTCCGGGCCGGTGAGGCGCTTGAGCAGCGGGCCGAAGTCCGGAGGCGGGCGCTCCTCCTGGGACATGACGAGCGGGGCCATGGAGGCGGCGCGGCCCAGCGCGTTGGCGGTGCGGTTGACGAAGGGGCTCCACCCCAGGCCCGCGGCCATGGCGGGCGCCGGAGCGCTCGGGGCCGTGGGAGTGCTGGTGTGGGTGGAGGCCTGCTCGTCCACGTCCACGTCGAATTCCAAGGCGCGCAGCTCGCCCAGGCGCTGCTTGCGGAAGAGGATGAGCTCCTGGAAGGCGGCGGGCAGGTCCTGGCAGAAGAGGATGAAGTCGGACAGGCGGCGCTGGCTGATGGGCTTCTGGCCGCAGTCCCCGTAGAGGACGGCCACGAGCCGGCCGCGCACTTCCACCGGGTAGAGGAAGAGGGTGCGGGGCGGCTGACGGCCGAACAGCTCCAGGTAGTGCTTCGTCAGGCTGTCCGGCGGCATGGGGCCCGCGTAGCTGCCGCGGGTGATGGCCACGGTGCGGAAGACGCTGGAGGCGTCGAGCGGGATGGACACCAGGGAGAGCTGCTCGCTGGCCAGACCGTCACCGCGCGCGTCCCAGCCGGCGGCCGCACCGCGCAGCACGGCGAAGGCGGCCACGTAGTCGAAGGTGCGGCGGCCGAAGCGCAGGGCGGTGTCGATGAGGCGGTCGCGATCGCGCGTGGACTCCTTGAGGGCGGCGCGGGCCTGGGCGAGCGTCCACTCGGGCACGTCGTCGCGGGCGGACTGCGGCGCGGCGGGCGCGGGAGCGCGGGGCTCGAGCTGCGGGCGCGGCGCGGGAGCCGGAGCGGCGGGCTGCGCCTGGGGCGGAGGCTGCACCGGAGGACGCGCGGCGGCCGGAGCGGCGGGCTGGGCCTGCGGAGGCGGCGCCACGGGACGCGCGGCGGGCGCGGGCTGGGCCTGGGCCTGCGGAGGCGCGGCGGCGGGACGCGCGGCGGGCGCGGGCTGGGCCTGTGGAGGCGGCGCCGCGGGACGCCCGGGCTCGGGCATGTTCAGCCGCAGCGGCTCACGGATGGCGGCCGGGGGCGCGGTGGGAGCGGCGGCGGCCGGAGGTGCGGCGGGGGCCGCCGGGCGCGGAGGCTGGGTGGGGGCAGGGCCCGCGGCCGGAGCCGGAGGCGCGCCGGTGGCACGTGGGGGCTGTTGCGGCGGAGGCGGCGCCGCGGGCTTCGGCGCGGGCTGCGGTTGCGGCTCGGGCTGGGCGACCGGGAAGGGCTCGGCGGCCACGGAGCGCGCCAGACGCTCCACCATCTCCAGCGTGAGGGCCGCATCGTCCGGGGGCTTCGGAGGCGGAGCGGGAGCGGGCGCGGGCTTCGCAACCGGAGCCGGTGCGGCCTGCATGGGAGCCACAGCCGGAGTCGGCGCGGGCTGAACGGGCTGGGGCGCCGCGGGAGCCGCCGCGCCCATGCGCTCGGGGTCGAGCGCGGCGAGCAGGGCGCCGTAGCGCTGCGGGAGGGGCTGCCGGTAGATGACGGAGATCCACTCGCGGACGCGGACCTCGGTGGCCACCCACAGCTCGAGCGGCTTGCCGAGGAGGAAGCCCACCTCTTCCAGTTCCTTCTTGGGCACCGGGTAGCCGCAGGCCACGTGCAGGGTGCTGCCATCGAGCGACAGCGGCACCACGCACAGGCGGTCGGCGATCTTCGGAGGGATGAAGGAGGCGACGTCCGCGTTGGGCTCGAAGTCGGCGAGGTTGACGGGACGCAGCCCGGAGGCCTCGCCGAGCGCGTGCAGCACCTGGGGCTCGGGGAGGAGCCGGCGCTCCATCAGGGCGGTATCGATGGAGCCACCCTGCGCCGTCTGATGACGCAAGGCTTCCTCGGCCTTGTCCTGGGGAAGGAGGCCTTGCGCGATCAGGGTGTGGGCAAGATGGGAAGGCATGGAGACGCGGGCATCTTAAAGCCACGGCGGGCAGGCACAACGAATCCTTCAAAAACCTGCCTGCCCTCCTGCTGGGAGCTTTGACTCCCGCGGGAGGGGTCTCGCACGCCTGGTGGGCGGGCCAACGGCCTTCTCGTGACAGCCTCGCCACCCCGAGGAGCGGGGAGCCCGTGGCCTCAGCGACAGCTCAATGCTCCGTACGGTGCACGCCACAGCCGTTCGTTGCACACCCATGTTCCGTGCCCCTCTCCTTTACATCGCCATACCTGATGAGGCGGGAAGTTCTTTTCCTACCTGATGGCTTGACCGCCGAAGCTCTGCCGCCCTGGACTCCAGGCTGTCACATGTCAGCTCATGCGGCTGGGGGAGTGGGGCATGTTCTCGCGTTGTGTGGGGGCGGTGGCTTCGGGTGCGCGGTGGCTTCGGGTGCTGGCCCTGGCGGTGCTCCTCGGCGGGTGCGCCACGGGCCCTCCGCGCGCGAGCCTGACGAGCGGCTTCGGGTTGCATTCACGGTCTACTTCGCGCCGTGACGCTTCCACTGGGCCGCGCGAGGCCACTGCACCTCTGGGGGAGACGGAGGGCGCCGCAGGGGGCTTTCCCGAGCAGGCGCGGGACTTCTTCCAGGGGGTGCAGGAGGCCAGCGGCCTCGGGGAGGAGGCCCGGCACCCGGCGGGCGCGGCGCTCTACCTGGAGCAGGCGCGTGAGCTTCTGAGACAGCTGGCGAAGACGCGCGTGACACAGCGCAGCTTCGCCCCGCGCCAGGCGCTGTGCTGGCTGCTGCGCGAGGTGCTCGAGGGCGGCGAGCGCGTGGACTACGACGACTTGCAGTGGCGCGCCGAGCGCTTCGGGTCCGTGGTGCTGGTGCGCCCGGATGGCTACCTGGTGACGGCGCTCGACGGGACGCCCCTTCAGCGCCTGGGCTCCCTGGAGCTGGTGGAGGGCGAGTGGCGCGTGGGGCGCCTCGTGGTGGGCGGCATCTACGTCTCACACGGGGGCGTCTTCTACCCGGCCACCGAGGCCCTGCGGCGCGCGGACGGCCCGCCCCTGGCGGAGCTAGGCCTGGGGCGGGACGCGCTCAACGCCGCGCTCGACGGAGGCCAGCAGGCCCTGGCGGAGATGGCGCTGGCGCTGGCGCACACCGTGCTCCACCCCATCCGCACGCTGGAGGACCTGGGGCAGCTGCCCACCACGCTGGCGCTCCTCATCGCCTCCTCGCCCGAGTACTTCGCGCGCTACGGCGCCATGTCGCGCGAGGATCAGATGCGCGAGGCGGCGCGCCTGTCCACGCACCTCCTCCTGCTGCTCGGAGGAGCGAAAGCCACGGTGGGGCGCCTGGGTGGACTGGGGGCGGAGCTGCCGGTGCTGTCCGTCACGGCCGAGGGCGAGCTGGTGCTTGGCGGAGCCGTGGTGGCGGTGGGCACGACGATGGACCTGGGCGCTCTCGCCATCCTCCACATGGCGGGCAAGGGCGGGGGAAGAAGCGGCGGCGCGAGCGGCAAGGCAGGGAAGGCCGCCCAGACGGCTCCGGCGAAGAATCCCGGAAGGTGGACGTACAAGAAGCCCACCACCGGGTCCAAGCGCTCCCTGGACTACCAGGAGCAGGTGACGGGTCGGCCCGCCTGGTGGGTGTACATGATTGGGAAGCTGGAGTTCGACGGCATCAAGCTGGGGGAACTGCTGGAGGCCAAGGGCCCCGGCTACTGCTCGTTCTTCGAGGCGGATGGCTCGCCCAAGTACTGGTTCGAGGTATCTGGCGGGTTCAAGCAACTGATGGAGCAGGCCGAGCGACAGTCGAAGGCAGCCCAACGGTTGGGACTGCCGGTGAGCTGGCATGTCGCCGATGCCAACGTGGCGAAGTTCCTTCGTAAAATCTTCGAGACTGAAGGCTGGGACAACATCACGGTCCACTACACGCCGCCCGCGCAGTAGAAAGGAGCACGCATGGAAGAGGACTACTACCTGGGGGCGTACTGGGGCCCACGCAATGAGACGGCGTTGGAGTGTGCACGGCGCGCGGAGCTCTTCTTCCACATGCTGGCGCGGTGCGACCCGACATTCACCCAGTGGTACCGGGCGGGCCGTGGAGCACCCCGCGACCTGCCGGGCTGGCCCCTCCGCCCGGAGCTGAAGGAGTTGGAGTCCCTCTTCCTCAAGGGCAGGAACCGCACAGACGTCGGCAGGGAAGTCATCGAGGATCTGGGCTTCCGCCTGATGGTGTGGAACGCCAAGAAGGAGGCCACGAAACTCCACCTCTCCTGTGGCAAATACTCGCCGTGGGGAGGGCCCAATTCGTGCCTGCTCTACCCCCCCAGGCAGGGCGCGGTGCGGGAGCGGCTGCTGCGCTTGCCCGTGCTGACCGAGGTGCTCACGTGCATGGCCACGGCGTGGGACCCCGACTACGCCATCGTCAACTCGACTGAAATGGTGGACCTCATCAAGAAACGGAAGTGGGAGCGACGGGTGGGGTGGCTGACGTACCTGTCGCGCCGTCTGGGCCGGCTGCCGCCGCTGCCCGCGCCCGTGCGCATCGAGCCGGTGGGGGCGCTGGGCTGGCTCCTCGTGCTCTCCCCCGAGCCCATGACGGCGGCCAACCCCGAGCACGTGGCCCTCACCGCCCGCGTGCGCGAGCTGCTCGATCGGGCCGGCTTCATCGAAAGTCCGGAACCCGCGCCCGCCAGCGAGTGACACGCGCCGGTGCTCGGACAGGACCTCCACGGCGGCTCGTGACCGCGAACCACCTCCGGGAACGAGGCGCTCGTGCGAGTCGCGGTCCACCAGCTGGCCGGGGATCTCCTCGGTGGTGCGCACCTGCGGGGCGTAGGGGTCCATCCGCGGCACGTCCCAGTCCTCCCTCGCCCCGGCCAGCACCGCCTGCAGCGCCGCGGCCACCGCCTTCATGTCGGCGAGCCTCTCCCCGGGCTGCTTCTCCAGCATGTGCAGGCACCCCCGGCCGGTAGCGCGCGTGGCGCTCCGTGTGCTCCTCGGAAGCCACCTGCGGCACGTTGGCGGCCAGCACGGTGCCCGGAACGCGTGGCGCGCTCCGGCTCAATAACGGGAGGCCCCCGCGCCCAGGTGTAGACGTCTACACTTGTTGTGGGTGTCTTGACTACATATTCAGGTGTAGACGTCTACACCTGAAGCGTGGTGGGCGCCGATGAGCTAGCTCGGCTGCACGACGTACGTGGAGGTGAGCTTGTCGTGGAGCGTCTGGCCGCGGCGATCGAAGAGGGCCATCCAGAAGCCCGCCAGGAAGAGGCCGAAGGACAAGGTGGCCAGCATGGCGCGGACGATGGCGCGGCCGGGCGCCGGAGCCAGGCCGTGCGTGTCCACGAGCCTCAACCCGAGCAGCCGCCGGCCGAGGGTGCGGCCATTCCAGAGGAAGGCGGACACAGCGCAGTAGACGAGCGAGAGCACCAGGAGGAGCGCGGCGCCGGGAAGCAGCACGGACTGGAGGGAGCGGATCTGGACGACGATGGCGTCGAGCCCCGAGAGGCTCGTCTGGGGCGCCTGCACGCCGGCCACGGAGGATGCGAGCATGAGGTAGAGCGCGGCCACTCCGGCGATGGCGCCGGTGTCGATGCCGAGGGCCAGCAAGCGGCGCCAGAGCGAGGCCGGGCGCGCATGGATCTCCGTCTCCTTGGACGCCGTGCCCGTGACCTTGGGGGCCGCCATGGCGACGGGAGCCGGAGCGGCGGGCGCCGGGGTCCGGGCGAGCACGGGAGCGGGAGCGGCGGGCTCGGACTCCTCGACATCGACGGGGAAGGACTCGTCCTCGAGGGAGATGTCCAGCGGGGCGGCGGCGGCCTTCGCGGCCGGGACATTCGGGAGGCTGGCGGTGGCCTGCGGGCGCGGAGGCACCACGGGCAGCCCCGGCGCGGACGCCTGCTGGGGCGCGGCGGCGTTCGGGATACCGAAGGCCGGAGTGCTCGCGCGCGGAGCCGGGGCCGCGACACCGGGCAGGTTGAATGCGGGAGCCGCCGGGGGCGCCGCCGGAGGAGGACGCGGCGCGGCGGCCTGGGCGGGAGCCGGAGGCGCCGGAGGACGGGCCATGGCGGGCTGCGAGGGAGCCGGAGGACGGGGCGCGGCGGCCTGAGGGGCCGGAGCCATCGGCGCGGCAGCGGCCTGGGGCCGGGGCGCGGGAGCCGGGGCCATCTGGGCGGCGGGGGCCTGGGCGCGCGGGGGCATGACGGGCAGGCCCGGAGCGCGAGGCGCGGCCGGAACTGGCGCCGAAGCCGGAGCCTGCTGGCGCGAGGCCGCCGGAGTCATGCCGGGGGGCGTCGAGGCGCCGCGGGCGGTCATGCCGGGCGGTGCGGCGGCGGGGCCGGGGATCATCGCCGGCGCGTCACGATCCGGGCGGCGGCGATCGATCTGGATCTCCTTGTCCAGAAAATTTGGGACGGCCCGGGCCGCGGGCTGAGACGCGGCGGCGCAGGTGGGGCAGTCCCCTACAGGCGGCAGCGAAGCTCCGCACTTCAGGCACTTGGACAACGGTTCCTCCCAGATGAAGAAGGCTGTAGCAGCATGAAACGCCTTCCTCGTGCCGGGAGCAAGAAAACCGCCGGAAGCCGGGGTTCCCCGCCTGGAGGCCGGTGGGAGTCCAGGGGCCCCCGGGCTCAGGCGAAGCGTCTGTTCCGGGTGCCGATGATCACCCCGATGGACACCAGGGCCGAGACGATGATGGCCAGCACGATGGCCATGGTATCCAGGCGGGTGGTGACGCTCGCCGGGGCGAAGATGGAACTGATGAGGGCGCCGATGACGCCTCCCAACGCGCCGAGGAGTGCGCTGCCCACGAGCCCCACCGAGCGCGAGGCCGGCAAGGCGATCCGCGAGAGGATGCCCACGATGAGCCCGATGAGCGCATAGGCGTAGATGGCCATGAGTGCCGCTCCCTGTCTGGCGCCTCGGGATGAGGTCGCCGTTGCGGAGCAAACATAGGAACGGCGGCACGGGGTGGGCATCCGCGAGGCAGCGGGGGCCCGTCCACCCGGCACCTGGCCAGGCGCTAACCCAGCTCTCCGTCCAGGAAGCCCATGACGGCGAGCGCGGCGAGGGCGGCCGTCTCGGTGCGCAGGATGCGGCGGCCGAGCGTGACGGGGCGGGCTCCGAGGGCCCGGAGCGCGGACACCTCCTCGCGGGCGAGGCCGCCCTCGGGGCCCACCACCAGGGCCACGGGCGAGCCGGGCGCGCAGGAGCGGAAGGCCTCGCTCAGCGGCACGGCGGACTCCTCCTCGTCGAGCACGAGCAGGGTGGTACCAGGAGCGAGCGCGCGCGCCGCGTCCACGAGGGGGCAGGGCGTGTGGACGAGCGGCACGTCATTGCGCCGGCACTGGCGGGCGGCCTCCTCGACGATCTTCGTCCAGCGGGCGGTGCGCTCCTCGGCGCGCTTGGGCTCGAGCTTCACCACGCTGCGGGCGGTGGCCACGGGGTGGAAGGCGGTGGCGCCCAGCTCGGTGCCCTTCTGCAGCACCCACTCCAGCTTGTCGCCCTTGGGGAGCCCCTGCAGGATGTGCAGCGGCCGGGAGGGAGGCGTATGCCGGGCCTCGCCGAGCACCAGGCGCACCTGCTCCGCGTCCAGGGAGGCCACGCGGGCCTCGAAAGCGCGGCCCGCGCCGTCGAAGACCTCGAGCGGGGAGCCCTCGGCGAGCCGCAGGACGTGGACGAGGTAATGGCGCCGCTCGCCCGAGAGCGTCACCTCGGGGGGAGCGGGCTCGGGGAGCGGGACGAAGAGTCGGACCACGGGTGGGCTGTCCTCCGGGGGTGGGGGCCCCCTTTCTACCAGGGCCGGCTCAGTGGCGGAGGCCGCGCAGCTGGAAGTCGGCGACGGAGGGCAGGTGGTCGGACGCGTCGGTGGAGTGGTCTACCTCGAGCAGCAGGGGCTCGAGCTGGCGCGAGGCGAAGAAGGTGTCGAAGCGCTTGCCGGTGGCGGGCACCACGCCCTGCCCGTCGGGCAGCGAGTTGAGGGTGGACATGTCGGCCACGTCCTGGAGGCGCAGCCACTGCTCCGAGTTCTTCGGGAAGGCGCCGGCGACGAGCATCTCGCGGGCCTTGTCCGGGTGAATGAGGGTGCCATCCGGCATGCGCACGCGCAGCTCGCGGGCGCGGCGCAGGGGATCCGGCAGCTCGTGCTCGAGGGCGTGGAGGGCGCGGCGCACGCGCACGTCGCCGATGTTGCCCACGCCCCAGTCGCCCACGCTGGGGTGCACGTCGCCGTAGCGCGACTCGTAGTCCTTCACCGTCCCGGTGGGCTCGTGCTTGCGGATGGGGCTGGGCAGCAGCGAGTAGTGGTGCTTGACGTTGATGTTGGCGTTGAAGTCGCCCAGGGCGATGGAGGGCACGCCGTCGCGCGCGTGCAGGGTGGCCTGGAGCTGCCAGAGCTGGCCGGCGTTGATGCCGCTGTCGCCCAGCGTGTGGTGCACGTTGTAGAGGGCCACGGGCATGCCGAGCACGTCGATGAGGGCGAAGAGCGCGCCCCGGTCCTCGTCCAGCTCGCCGACGAAGCCCTGGCGGGCGATGGCGGCGGCGCGGGTGTCCTCGGGGAAGGCATAGGTGTAGTGCGCGCCCTCGAGGAGGGGGTGGCGGCTGAGGAGGGCCTTGCCGTTGATGACGGGCCCGGCCACGTCGCGGCCTTGGTAGACGAGGTGGAAGCCGTAGTCGCGCGCGAGCTCCACGGCGGTGGGCTGGCTGGCCTCCTGGAGCGCGATGACGTCCGGCATCCGGCCGAGCTCCTCCATCGAGGCGAAGTAGCTCTCCAGCAGGGCCCGGCGCTCGCCGCCCAGGAGGATGTTGTACGTCATCACGCGGAGCACGTGGTCGCGGGGCGGGCGCGGCTGGGGGTGGTGCACCAGCAGCGTGGTTCCCGTCCCGAGCCGGCGCGGGCCCTCAGCGGGGGGCAGCGACTCGAAGCCCTGGAAGACCTGGGTGGGCTCCTGGTGCGGCAGGTGCTGGGGCGGTGCGGCGGGGACTCCGTCGATGACACTCCTCCCGAAGGGGAGGCGGTCCAGTAATCGCGAGAGGGCCTGTCCTGGCATGAGTCATCTATTTGTTGGTGCTCTACCCACCCTGCACGCGGCCGCTGGGTGCTTCGTCGCTCTCCGTGCCGGCGTCCTCGGGGCCGCCTGCTCCCTCGGCCGACAGACCGGGAGGCGTGTTGGTGGGGTCGGCGCCGTAGCCGGCCTTGCGGCCCGTCACGGTGTCGTCATCCGCGCTGCCCGCGAAGTGGCCCTCGCGCTGCTCCGCGAAGCCGCGCCGCTCGTCGGGGACGCCGCGTCTGGAGGAGTCGGTGGAGGCGCTGGATTGGGTAACGGCGTCCGTGTAGCCCCTGCCGGGTGTCGTGGTCTTGCTGAACTTGCCTGCCATGGTGGGCTCCTGAGGGGGTGTTCCTTCGCTCAATCTCGGGCGGCCGGTGGCACCCGCCAACCCATCCACCGGTTCATGGGGGAGGGGAGGCGAGGGGGCGAGCCATCGGGAGCGAGGCAAAGCGGCGGCACACCTGCTATGCGCAGCGCGACATGTCCTCTCTTCTGATCGAATCGACGCGCTCCGGCCACGTCGAGTCCGTGCACCAGGTATCGGTGGCGGTGGTGGACGCGCGGGGCGTGCTGGTGGCCTCGGCGGGCAACCCCGAGCGGGTGTCCATGTGGCGCTCGGCGGCGAAGGCGTTCCAGGCGTTGCCGCTGGTGCGGGACGGGGCGGCGGACCACTTCGGCTTCGGCCCGCGGGAGCTGGCGCTCGCGTGTGCCTCGCACTCGAGCGAGCCGGTGCACCGCGAGGTGTGCGCGGGGATGCTGAAGGCCACGGGGTGCGAGGAGTCGCAGCTGGCGTGCGGGCCGCACCCGCCGTTGTCGCAGGCGGTGGCGGACGAGGCGGTGCGCCAGGGGACGGTCATCACCGAGAAGTGGAGCAACTGCTCGGGCAAGCACGCGGGGATGTTGGCGTTGGCGAAGCACCACGGCTGGGCCACGGAGGGGTACGAGCGCGCGGGGCATCCGGTGCAGGCGCGCATCCTGGAGGAGGTGGCGCACTGGACGGGGCTGCCGGCGGGGGAGTTGTTGCAGGCGGTGGATGGGTGCACGGCGGTGTGCTTCGGGCTGCCGCTGCGGGCGATGGCGATGGCGTACGCGCGTTTCGGGGTGTCGGAGCTGGAGGCGGCGATGCGGCTGCGCGAGGCGATGTGGGCGCACCCGGAGCTGGTGGCGGGCACGGGCCGGCTGTGCACGGAGCTGATGGCGGCGGGGCGCGGGCTGGTGCTGGCGAAGGTGGGGGCCGAGGGCATCTACAGCGCGGCGGTGCCGGCGCTGGGGCTGGGGGTCGCGCTGAAGGTGGAGGACGGGGACATGAGGTGCTCGCCGCCGGCGCTGCTGGAGGTGCTGCGGCAGGTGTTCGAGCGGTACGAGGGGCGCGTGGCGGTGCCGATGGAGGGGTTGGGGCACCACGTGGAGCCGTTGCAGCGCAACACGCGGGGAGCGGTGACGGGCAGCTTGCGTGCGGTGGGGCGGCTGCGGTTCTCATGAGGGTTCAGGAGGCCGCCATGGCGCGCCGTGCGAGTGACGACAGTACGGTGGCCCGGTTCGAGGTCGCCCGGGCCAACCAGGAGCGGGTGTTGGCCGAGAGCGCGCTGCGGGGCGAGCGCGTGGTGTCGCGGGTGCGCCTGGCGCTGTTCGTGCTGGTGACGTTCAGTCAGGCCGTCATCGCGCGGATGTCGGGCGAGCTGGGCCCGAAGGACACGCCGAGGCTGGTGGCGGTGCTGTCCTATCTGGTGTTCGCGATCTCCATCACGCTGATCCTCCATCGCCAGAAGCCGAACCGGGGCAAGGCGAGGTGGATGCCGGTGTTCACCACGCTGTTGGACGGGGGCTTCTTCGGCTTCGTGGCCTGGCGGGGGGCCTCCAGCTCGGGGCACTTCAACCCGCAGATGCTGGCGGCGAGCTGCGCGGTGGTGATTGCCTTCTCGGTGGCGCGCTACAGCTGGCTGCACGTGGTGCTGTCCACGGTGACGTCCTCGGTGACGTACGCGCTGGTGTGCTGGGTGATGGGGGAGTTCTCGGTCTCGAAGGTGAGCTACGTGCTGGGCTGCTACATCGCGCTGGGGCTGCTCATCGGGTGGGCGAACACGGCGGTGAGCAGCATGTTCCTGGGGCTGAGGAGGCGCGACAACCTCTCGCGCTTCCTGCCGCGTCAGGTGGTGGAGCGGGTGCTGCAGACGGGGGATGGGACGTTGGAGCCGGTGCAGCGGGAGGTGACGATCCTCTTCAGCGACATCCGGGACTTCACGGCGCTGAGCGAGTCATTGCCACCGCGGGCGGTGCTGGGGCTGCTGGACGACTACTTCGGGCACATGGGGCAGATTGTGATGGGGCACGGGGGCATCGTGAACAAGTTCCTGGGGGACGGGATGCTGGCGTGCTGGGGAGTGCCGGACGGGGACGCGAATCACGCGGCGCACGCGATGCAGGCGGCGCTGGACATGAGGAAGAAGCTGGAGGAGCTCAACGCGTGGAGGGCGCAGCGGGGGGAGCCGGCGCTGCGCATTGGCATCGGGCTGCACACGGGGGTGGTGGCGGCGGGGATGCTGGGCGGCGCGGAGCAGCACGAGTACACGGTGATCGGGGACGCGGTGAACCTGGCCTCGCGGGTGGAAGGCCTGACGAAGGCGTTGGGGGTGGACATCCTGGTGAGCGAGAGCACCTGGAGGGCGGGGGAGGGCCGTTTCCAGGGGGAGCGGATGTCCGAGGAGCGGGTGAAGGGGAGGAAGGAAGCGGTGGTGGTCTACTCCCTGAAGGGCCGGGCGCCGCCGGACAAGACGGAGCCCGTCCCCAGGATGCCGAGAACCGCCGAGTCCCACTGAGCGACCCCCACAGCCCAAGCCCACTCCGCCCCCACTCCCTCTCCCCTCGGGAGAGGGTCGGGGTGAGGGTGCCAGGACCCCGGGTCGAGCCGCGAGGGCCCACCCGAGTACCCCCGAGAACTACCGAGCCGTCTGCGGAGCCGTCTGGGCCTGGGGAGCGAGCTTGTAGTCCCCGGTCAGCAGGGCGACGAAGAACAGGGGCCCGACGAGGGCGTGCACGAGGTTGGTGAAGAAGGAAGGAGACTTCTTCTCCCAGACGGCGTGGCCGGCGAGCTGGACGAGCCAGCCGACGACCGCGATGCCGACGACGGTCCAGACAGGCAGCAGCCGGCCCAGCGGGATGCAGAGGGCGGTGGCGGCGGAGACGATGAGTCCCAGCTTGGCGTCGGCGCGCAGGAACCAGATGGAGGCCAGGGCCCAGGCGACGAAGGCGAGGGTGAGCGAGCCACCGGGGAGGGCGGGCACGGAGGCCAGCCGCACCCAGTCCAGCATGGCGACGATGTGCAGGACGATGAGGGGGATGGCGAGCTTGTGGGTGAGGCGGTTGGTGGGGTGCTGGTGGGCGGAGGTGTACTCGTCGAACAGGGCCTGGGTCTGTGGCTTCAGCATGGGGAAACTCTAACCCTCCTCGGACCGAATGGTAGGCAACCCTGGGGGAACACTACTGGGCGCGGTGGAAATCCAGCCGTACCCACTCGCCCTGTTGGGCGCCCGGCTCCGGCACCAGGCCGAGGTTCACGTACGCGGCCTCCACCTCCGCCTTCTGGTGCGCGAGCACGCCGGCCATCAGCAGCCTGTCCTTCACCTTGGCGACGATGAGGGGCGCCAGCTCGATGAGCGTGTTGGCGAGGATGTTGGCCACCACCAGGTCGAAGGTGCCCTCCACCTCCGTCAGCTCCTTGCCCGACAGCTCCACGTCCGGCGTGCCGTTGTCCACGGCGTTCTCCCGCGACAGCTCCACCGACACCGGATCGTTGTCCGTGCCCACCACCCGTCCGGCGCCGAGCTTCTTCGCGGCGATGGCCAACACGCCCGTACCTGTCCCCACATCCAGCACGCTCGCGCCCGGATGGGTGCTCATGTAGTCATCCACCGCACCCAGACACAGCGAGGTGGTGGGATGGTCGCCGGTGCCGAAGGCCATCTTCGGCTCGATGACGAGGCGCACCTTGTCGGCCGGAGCGTTCTGCGCTTCCCAGGGGGGCCCTACCCACAGCCGGCCCACCTGCACGGACTTGATGTGGGCCTTCCAGGCATTGCTCCAGTCCTGCTGCTGCTCCTCGGCCAGCTGAAGGCGCGCCGAGGGGTGGGCCTCCGCGAGGGCCGCGCGGGCCTGCTCGGCTGTCTCCGCGTCCTCGAAGTAGGCCACGACGATGGCCTCGCCTGGCGCGGGCGCCCGCACTCCCGGCATGGTGGGACCCTCCCGGTCCCGTACCTCCAGTCCCATGGCGCCCTCTTCGTGCAGCAGGTCCTGGGCGGCTTCCAACTCCGCTTCCGGCAGATCCACCGTGAGTGTCTGATACGTCCCCGTCATGTGGCCCTTCTCGCGTCTGGCGTTGCTTTCCCGAAGATGCCGGGATGCCTGCAGCGGGGAAAGAAATTTCCGAGGCAGCACGTCTGCTCCGCTGCTCGTCCCGCGGGGGAGCCGAGGATGCGATGATCCCTCGTCGGAATTTGCGGTAAGCTGCTCCACCAAGGACCATGTAGTAGCTCTCGCAGCTCAGCTTTTCTTTGTGCGCCCGGTGTCTGGATGGTGTGGGGCTCTGCTCGGGGGCGCCGGATGATGGACTCCCTATGAAGCGAACCCGCCGCAATACCGGTTTCTCCCTCATCGAGATGGCGACTGTCGTGGGAATCATCGCCATTCTCGCCGCGCTCGCGTACGCCGCGCTGGAGGTGTTGCCGCAGCGCACGCGGCTGACAGGCGGCGCGCTCGAGTTCGCCGCGGTCATCTCCAGTGCCCGCTCGCAGGCGTACGGCCGCAACCAGCGCGTGGCGGTGGTGCTCAACGCGGACGGGCCCACGCTGGGCGACCCCATCCGCTACTGGGTGGTGGTGGACGCCTGGTCCAACCTGGCCGCGACGATGAAGGCCAATCCGAGCTGGCGCTCGCTGGCGGATCTGAAGCCCGCTGCTCCCGCGCCACCGGGGGCGGACTTCCCGCTGTTCGACTCGGGCAACTTCAACCCCTCGGTGCGGGTGCTGGAGGGCGGCTTCATCGAGGCGGTGGGCCGCGTGGCGCACAAGGGCTGCACCTCGCTGCTGTCCACGCGCATTGGCCTGGCCAAGGGCCAGCCGTCGGTGAGTACCGACATCTTCCCGCCGCCCTTCTGCTTCGTTCCCAGCGAGAAGCCCTGCACCTTCTGCTCCGGGGACGGCTCGACCAAGCCCCTGCGCGGCGTCATCTTCTTCGAGCCGGATGGGGGCGTGACGTTCGCCGATGCCGAGGGCAAGCCGTCCACGGCTGGCGCGGCCTCCATCGCTTTCCTCCCGGTGGGCGGCGGCGGTCTGCAGAGCGCGCAGGCCATCGTCATCACCAACACCGGTCTCGTCCGGACCTTCTCGGCTGCGAGGTGATTGCCATGCTGCGACGCGCTCCCTTCCGCCCACGCCACGGCTTCACGACGATCGAATCCCTCATCGCCTCCGTCGTGTTCCTGGTGGGTCTCGCCGGTCTGCTCGGCGCGCTCGTCCAGGCGCGCGGCGCCACCGGCCAGGCCCGCCGGCTCATGCAGGCCACCGATGTCGCCAACGACCTGGCCGAGCAGATCCAGCTCTGGGACTTCAACGACTCGCGCCTGGCCGCCAACGACGCCCTGTGCGCGGATGATCCGCTGGACAAGGGCGACAAGCTGCTCCATCCCGGCACCGGTGACTACAACGCCTACCTCGCGTGCATGCACGGCGAGCTGATGCTGCGCCTGGGCGGTGCCCAGTTCGGTGGCCTGCAGCGGGCCGCCTTCAAGGACGAGGACAAGGTGGAGGGCCGCAACGAGACCGTCTACCAGCGCTACTACATCGTCCGCACCCAGGAGGTGCGTGAAGGGGTGAAGCGCATGCAGGTCTGGGTGAAGGTGCTCTACATGGATGCGGGGGAGCCGCGCGTCGTGACGACCCAGACGATGCGCATCCAGATGGGAGGCGTGTGATGCGGCGCCAGCGTGGATTTACCCTCATCGAGCTGATGGTGGGCTCGGCCGTGACATTCCTCACGGTGCTCGCGGTCTCCGCGGCCTTCCTCGGCTACACCCAGTCCTTCTACACGCAGGCGGGTATCCGCGGCGGGCAGGCCTCGCTGCGGCAGACGCACATGATGGTGGTGCGCAACCTGCGCATGGCCGGCTACGGCATGGAGCCGCCGCTCGCCTTCGACTTCCCGGATGGCTGGTCGCGCGACTCGCTCGGCGCCATCAACCGCTCGGACCGGCTCGTCTTCCGGATGCGCAACCCGGCGTTCAACGCCTTCGCCTCCTCGATGACCGCCACGTCCATCAACCTGGCCAAGGGCCTGACCGAGACGCTGCGCAAGGGGCAGATCGTCCAGGTGGTGTGCCCCGGCGCGCTCGGCTGGAGCTACGGGCAGCTCAGCGCGGATGCTCCCAAGGGCGCCACGAACCTGGTGCTGGAGCCGGCCAACGGCAGGTTCCCCCGGCTCAACGACTTCTCCGCCAGCTGCTTCGGCTCGGGCTCCGGCGGGCTGAGCGTGTACGTCTTCAAGATCGACGTCTTCGACTACTCCATCCGGCTCATCGACGAGGATGGCAATCCCACCACGCCGGACCGGCCCTACCTGTTCCGCCGTCACGGGCTGGCCGAGGTGGATGTGGACAACTCGTACGGCGAGCCGGTGGCCGAGGACATCGAGGCGCTGCGCGTCTCCTTCCTGCGCGGCGATGGCTCCTTCTTCATCCCCACCAAGTACGACGACACGGTCCACCCGGCGCCCGGCTACGACACGCCCCTGGACGACCCGCGGCGCGCCAACGACAACCCGGCCAACATCCGCGCCGTGGTGGTGGGCCTGGTGGCGCGCAGCACCACGCGCGACTCGGGCGCCAGCCCCCAGGTGATGAACCAGATTCCCTCCTTCGGCAGCAAGCTGACCACCTCGAGTGGCAAGCTCGTCCCGGTACCCGAGGACCCCATTCCCAAGCCCAAGGACTACGGCTTCCGCCGCATCGTCTCCGAGATGTCGGTGCACGTGCGTAACATGCGCTCCTCGGAGATGCCCGTGCCCGTCTATACGCTGGACTCGACGACTCCGGACGCCTGCAAGGGCGCCCTTCCCAAGGATGACTTCAATTGCGCTGGAGGCTAGGAGGACTTGCCATGAAGAAACGCCTCGGCAGACGCGGTTCCGTGCTGTTGCTGGTGGTGGTGTTGCTGGCGGTCATCAGTCTGCTGGCCGCCGCTGCCGTTTCCTTCTCTCACAGTGAGCTGGGCGCGGCCCGCAACGAGCGCAGCGGCGATGAGCTGCTCGCATGCGCGGACGCCGGCCGCCAGTACATGCTCTCGCGCTTCAGCCTCTTGGATGGCGCGCCCGTGGATCTCTCCGCCGTCAACGTGGACCTCAACGCGGCCGGCGCCACCAACTGCCCTGACGCGGGCACCGTCCCCGAGGACTCCCGATGTGCGCGTAGCGGCCACATGGGACAGATGTCAGTCGCGGGCATCACGGCCGTCGAAGGCAGGGCGGGCGGAGACCGGCGGGCGCTGAGAGATCTGTCGAATACAGTCGGAAAAACCAGCTTGGGTGGCGTTCCGCATAAGATTACGGTCCACTGTGTGGACGAAAACGGTCGTGGGACCGAAGTGGAATTCGTCGTGCGATTCGGTCTCTAGGAGCCTTTCATGATGCGCATCGACTTCGACACCATGCGACGTACCCTGCGGAAGCCACTGGTCCGCGGAGTCGGCGTGGCCGCGGGCGTAGTGGTTGCGGGGGCAGTGGGACTGCTGGCCAGGGACAGCCGCTCGGGTGAGGTGGACGTGCCTCCCAAGGCCGCCTGCTGCACGAGCGCGCTGGCCATCGGCGACGCGATGATCAATCCCTCGCAGGGAGGCGACAAGGACTTCTTCGAAGTCCCCTCCAGCCCTCCGAGCGCCATGTTCCTGCTGGGCAACAACGAGTCCATGCAGGACTACCCCCAGTACCTGCCCGAGGTCTTCACGCCGGGCTACTACCCCACGCCCGCCAGCCCCGCTCCCGGCGATCTCGGCGGCGAGGGCTCGGCCGGTCTGGCCACCAACACGGGCTGCTCGGACCCGGCGCTCGTCGCCGCGATGGACAGCTGGTTCGACAAGGCCAGCCCCCTGCCGGAGAAGAACGGCTCCATCGTCTACGACTCCGACGGTGCCCTGTCCTCTGCGTTCTTCGACCCGAACCGCTTCTACTTCTCGCGCGGCCGGCGCCTCGCGTGGAACGTGAAGGAGGGTCCGTACACCATCAACGGTAACGACTTCGAAGGCCCCCTGAACAGCTACGGGGACGCGCTGACGGCCTGCTACGCGAGCGTGGGTTGGGACACGACGGATTACCCCTATGGTTCCGTCGACGCGCCCCTCATGACCGAGTGCCGGGCGTGTCTGGCGACCAAGGGCTGGTGGCGCGGTCCGGTCGTGACGGCCAAGACCCAGGCGACGAATCCGAGCCAGGCCGGCCCCCTCAAGGAGCTGGACGAGCCGCCGCTTCCTCCCGAGGCGATGCGCAAGTGGGTGCTCAGCGGCCGCGTGCTCAACGTGCGTCCGCCCAAGTTCGTGGTGGCGCGCAAGGTGCTCAAGGACGTCATCAAGATGGCGCCCAACGTGCGCATGGGCGTGGCCACCTTCGGCGAGGACCACGGTTGGTTCGACCCCACGTTGATCCTCGAGCCGCTGCGTCCGAGCTGCGACGACTCCTTCCCGGAGATCAAGGAGACGGGCTCGACGGGCCTCAACCGCGCCCGGCTCACGGCGGCGGTGAACGAGGTGAACTTCCGCAACAACGAGCGCTCCATCGGTGAGGCGCTGTTCGGCCTCGGTGGCTACTTCTCCTCGCAGAAGGCGGACGGCAAGTGGGAGAACTGGTTCAAGCAGCCCCTCAACCCGGGCTACTTCGGCTGGCCGGGCTGCTGCAACGGTGGCACCACGGATGACCCGTACACCGGCAAGCCGGGCGCCTTCTGGGGCGTGGACTCCAAGGAGTGGGTCAAGCCGCCCTACACGGACCCGTATACCGGCAAGTACCTGCCGGGCCAGCCCTGGGAGGATCCGACCCCCGGTGGCCGTCGCTCCGTGTGCTTCGGCTGCCAGGTCAGCTCCGTCATCGTCCTCACGGACGGCGCGCCCAAGTACGACAACTCGGTGCCCATCACCAAGATGATGCAGCTGCTGGTGGACAAGGGCGTGCGGCACGGCGCCAAGACGGGTGCGCTCGAGGGCACGCCGGTGCGCTTCGACGCGACCACTCCGGACACCAACCCGGACGTGGGCGGCATCAACTACTGCGACCAGTTCGTGAAGGTGGACCACCCGGAGCCCACCCCGGACGAGTACTTCACCAAGGCGGATTGCGACTACACCTACTACAACTGGCCGGTCGGCCACGGCGTGGGCAACCGCAACTTCATGGATGACGTGTCGTTCTTCCTGGCCAACATGGACCTGCGAGACGACATGCCGGGCGTGCAGTCCATGCGCACGTACACCATCGGTTACGGCGACAACAGCGCCATGCTCCAGAGCATCGCGCGCGCCGGCAAGGGCAACTTCTACCAGGCCAACGATGCCGTGCAGCTGCGCACCGCCATCCTGGACGCCCTCGGCGACATCCGCCAGCTGTCCACCTCGTTCGCCGCCGCCAACATCTCCGGCGTGCAGGCGACGGGCGTGCAGTCCTCCGTGTTCGTTCCCCGCTTCATCCCCCGCCGCAACCGTCCGTACGAGGGCCACCTCTACCGCTTCTTCTACTACAGCGAGTTCGCCCAGGGCTGCGACGACGCCCGGGTGAAGAGCACGGCGGGCGACCCGGCCGACCTGAACAAGGATAAGGACTGCGAGGACACCTTCTTCCTGGACAGCGACGGCATCGAGTACGACCCGCCGGGCGTCCCCAAGGTGTCGAGCTTCAAGGCCTCCAACATCGTCCAGGAGAACACCGCGGGCGAGTGGGTCAAGCTGAGCACGGCCACCCCGGTGGGCGATGGCAAGGTGGAGGGCGGCGTGCTGGCCAAGCCCTTCTGGGACCTGGGCGAGACGATCGGCAAGCGCTCGGCCGTCGCGAAGTGCGATCCGACCAAGCCGCTCGGCGGCGCCGATGGTGACAGCGGCCGCTGCATCTTCACGGTGGTGGACCGCAACAACAACGGCAAGTTCGACGTGGAGGACAACCCGCCGCTCGAGTTCCACGAGTCCAACATCGCCGAGCTGCAGAAGTACCTGCTGGCCGGTGGCGACACTTTCTGCAGCACGCTCTACGCCAAGGCCGGACTGGGGCCGTGGGACGGCACCGCCGCGCAGCAGAAGACGTGTGCCGAGACGCTCATCCGCTTCGTGCGCGGCGTGGACGTGTTCGACTACGACGGTGACTCCAACAAGAGCGAGGAGCGGCCGTGCGCGGACAACAAGGCGGGGGACAAGACGTCCTGCAAGCTCGCGGACATCTTCCACTCCACGCCGGTGACGGTGGAGTCGCCGGGAGATCCGTTCCTCTGCTCGCTGGGCCTCAATGGCCAGTGCGTGTCCACGCTCTACGAGGACTTCTCCGCCTCGGTGTCCTCCGAGCCGCGGTGCGTGGGCAGCAGTGGTCCCGGTCGCTGCTACGCCCCCACGCCCCTGGCGGCGAGCACCCTGGGCGCGCGCAATGGCTCCTATGGTGACTACCAGAAGCTGATGGCCTCCCGTCCGCGCGTCGCGCTGGTGGGCTCCAACGGCGGCATGCTGCACGCCATCCACGTGGGTGAGGCCGTGCCTCCCAAGCCGGAGGACGCGGGCAAGAAGGGCTTTGGCACCACCTACACCGTGGGCACGGGCCAGGAGATCTGGGCCTTCATCCCGCCGGATCTGCTGCCCAAGCTGAGCCTGATGGTGGGCGCCAAGCACGAGTACTTCGTGGACGGCACGCCCATGGTGCGTGACATCTGGGCGGACGGCGAGATGAAGACGACCGCGGACGATGCCTCCGCCAAGGACGGCACCAAGCAGTCGAACGAGTTCCGCACCATCGCCGTCATCACCGAGCGCGGCGGTGGCCAGCGCTACGTGGCGCTGGACATGACGGACCCGTACCTGATGTTCAAGAGCCTCACGGCCCCGTCGGATCCGGCCACCAAGCCGTTCCGGTGGATGTTCCCCAACGCGTGCGACCCGGAGTCGGCCAGCATGGGCCAGTCCTGGTCCAACTTCGCTCCCAAGCCGCCTCCCATCGGGCCGGTCCGCCTCGAGTCCGTGGCCGGAGCGGATGCCAAGCGCAAGTGGGAGGAGCGCTGGGTGGCCGTGCTCAACGGCGGCTACAGCTCGGACCTGACGCGCGGCCGCGGCGTCTACATGGTGGACGCGTGGACGGGCAAGATGCTGTGGTCCGCGGAGGCCCAGCCGGGCTTCAAGGCGTCGGATCCCTACAACGACGTGATCAACCAGATGATGCCCGTGGCGGCCTCGCCGGCGCTGGTGGACATCGGCAAGGCGGAGAACGTCGAGCGCGATCTGGACGGCTTCTTCGACACCCTGGTCGTCGGCGACATGGGCGGCCAGGTGTGGACGTTCCGTCTCATGGAGCCGGGCAAGCTGGACGCCTCCGGCAAGGTGAGCAACTGGTACGGCGCGCGCTCGCTGGAGATGCAGCGTGAGGACGGGTCCACCTTCGGGCCGCAGAACGCCCACGCGAAGGCGCCCTTCTTCAACATCCCCTCCAACGTCCTGCAGCCGGAGACGGGCTGGCTGCGCAGCTTCATGGGCACGGGCGACCGGCAGCACCTGCGCACCACGGCGGGCACGGACTGCGGCCCGGATGACCTGTTGGCCTGCATCCGCCTCAAGTGCGACGTGTCGGCCACGCTGGTCGCCGAGGTCAACGGCCAGAAGCGCACCACCACGCTCAAGTACGAGCTGGGTGTGCTCAAGGAGAACAAGGAGGAGTGGGTCACCGGCCTGGGTGATGCGTGCTCCAGCTCGCGCATGGAGCTGACGGAGCTCTCCATCGCCTGCCCCGACGCGGCGCTCGGCACCACCACCTACCCGGCGCCCTGGACCGGCACGGCGAAGACGTTCAAGACGGAGTCCTTCGCCAAGAGCACCGGCACCAAGTGGACGGGTGATCACCTCAACCTCAACACGAGCGAGCACCCGGACCTGAAGCTGGGCGACGACGAGAAGAAGAGCGTGGCGAACAACCGCTACTTCGGCTTCCACGCGTACGGTGGCTCCCTGCGCAAGTTCGTCACCAAGGACGAGGCGGTCGCGTTCGACAAGATGCGCGTGTCGGACAAGGCCGGTGGCTATGCCTGCCCCGCGGGCGTCAAGTGCGAGCTGGTGGACGTGACCATTCCGGACACGGCCTACGAGTACCTGGCGCCGGACGCGTCGGGCTACAAGCAGCGCTACATCCCGGCGGCGAAGATTGGCTCGCTCAAGCGCGGCACCTCCGAGGGGCCGGGCTGGTTCATCCGCTACGACAACTCGCTGCTGGAGCGCACGGCGGCCGGCTCGACGGTGCTCGCGGGCGTCGTCTTCTGGCCCTCGTTCTCCCCGGTGGCGGGCAAGAGTGGCTCGGCCTGCTCGCTGACGGGCTCGGGTGACATGTCCTACTCGTGGCAGGCGGACGCCATCACCGGTCTGCCGGACATGGCCGCGGGCTTCCGCGCGGGCACCGGCTTCATCAACAGCAAGGGCCGTCCCACCACCGCTCCTCCGAGCGAGGGCTCGCCCATCATCTCGCTGTCGAAGACGGGCGGCATCCGCTTCGAAGTGGCGGTGACGAGCCCGGGCGACGCGCCCAAGACGGAGAAGCTGCGTGACCAGAAGAACGTCACGCCGGACATCTACTGGATGGAGGTGCCTCGCAACCTCCACGCGTGCCGTCACGAGAACGCCGAGGCCTGCGCCCAGCCGTAAGGGCCTCCTGGTGAGCCGGGCCCCCATCGGGGCCCGGTAAACTCAAATCCCCTCTCCCCAGCACGCGGGAGAGGGGATTTTGTTTTGCGGGGAAGCGCGGGCCCGGCTCAGGGGCCGACGTGGGCCAGCGCGCCGCGCTCGAAGTCGATGAGCTGGCGGGCCACCGCGCGCACGTCCTCGGCCGTCACCGCCGCCACGCGCTCGGCGTAGTGGAGGAAGTTCTCCTGGCCCAGGCCGTAGCAGGCGTCCAGCGCGAGCAGCGCGGCGCGCGAGCCGTTGCGCTGCAGGCCAATCTCATGCGTGCCGATGAGGTGCTGCTTCGCGCGGGCGAGCTCGGCCTCGGGGATGGGCTCGTCGCGTACGCGGGCCAGCTCCTCGCGGATGCCGGCCAGCGCGGCCTCCACCTTCTCGGGGCTGGTGCCCATGTAGACGGCGAAGTAGCCCGGGTCCACGCCCTCGATGGAGAAGCTGCTCACGCTGTAGGCCATGGAGCGCTTGTCGCGCAGCTCCACGAAGAGGCGCCCGCCCTGGCCACTGAGCAGCGTGGAGAGCACCTCCAGCGCGTGCCGCCTCGGGTCGTTCACCCGCACCCCCTGGAAGCCCCACACCAGGTGGGACTGCGCGCGCGCCAGCTGCTTCTTGCTCGAGCGCGGGGCATCGAGCGGCGGCTCGGGCTTCACCTCGGGCGGAGGCGCCGCGCGGCCGCGGGAGGCCCCGAAGGCCTCGTGCGCGAGCGCGAGCACCTCGTCCGTCCTCACGTCGCCCACCACCGTGAGGGTGAGCTGCGAGGGATCCATGTACGCGGCGTGGTAGGCGCGCAGCGCGTCCGGCCCCAGCTTCTCCACCGAGGAGTGCTCGCCCAGGGAGGACAGCCGGTAGGGGTGCGTACGGAACAGGGTGCGGCCGAAGAGATCGAACGCCACGCCGCTGGGCTTGTCCTCGCGGGTGAGGATGTCCTGCAGGAGCAGGGTGCGCTCGCGGGCCACCTCGGCCTCGGGGAAGCTGGGGTGGAGGAGGCAGTCGGCGAAGAGGCGGAAGGCGGCGTGGAAGTGGCGCGAGAGGAACTCGCCGCGTAGGCCCACCGAGTTGCGCCCGCCCTGGCCCGAGAGCGAGCCGGCGAAGCTGTCGATGAGGTGGGAGATCTCCTCCGCGTCGTGCGAGGGCGTGCCCCGGGTGAGGCTGCGGCCCAGCAGCGTGGTGAGGCCGTTGTTCTCCTGCGTCTCGTAGCGCAGGCCACCGGCGAAGGCGGCGCGCATGGCGAAGAGGGGCACGGCCCGCTCCTCGCGCACGAGGATGCGCGCCCCGGACGGCAGCCGCTCCTCGACGATTCTTCCGGGAGAGGCGGGCGCGGTGCGGCCCACCTGGATGGCGGGAGCGGCGGGCGCGGCCTTGGGGGCGCGGCGCTCGGGTGCGGCGGCGAGCGTCTCGCGGGACACCCGGTCCAGAATTTCCTCGGCCTGCTCCGCGCCGAAGGGCGTGCCCGGGGGCAGCAGCCCGGTGACGATGGTGCGCTCGAAGCGCAGGTAGCGCTCGGCCACCTCGCGGATGTGCTCGGGGGTGAGCCGGGCGATGGCCTCGTAGTAGCGCGCCTCCGCCTCCAGGTCCCCCATGGAGGACTGGTAGTGGCCCATCTTGCGCGCCAGGCCCTGCACCGTCTCGCGCTGGTAGACGGCCTCGGCCTCGATGAGGGCCTTCACCGTGGCCAGCTCGTCCGCGGGCACCAGCTCCGTGCGCAGCCTGCTCAGCACCCGCACCGTCTCCTCGAGCGCCTGCGTCAGCTGCGCGGGCGGCAGGGTGAGGCTGGCGGAGAAGAGGCCCGGATCCCTCGGCGTGTAGGCGTACGCGTGGATGTCGTTGACGAGGCTGCGCTTGCGCTTGACCTCCAGCACCAGCCGCGAGGTCTCGCCCTGGCCGGCGAGCATGGCCAGCGCGTCCAGCGCGGGCACGTCCGGGTGGTCCGCCTGGGGGATGGGGAAGGCGAGGTTGAAGTACACCTCCTTCACCTCGTCCGGACGCAGCAGCACGCGGCGGCGGGTGGCCTCGGGCTCGCGCGCGCGCGTCACCCCGCCCTCGTAGGGCCGGCCCCACTCACCGCCGAAGATCTCCTCCACCCACTGGCGCAGCTCCGCCTCGGTGAAGTCCCCCGCGGCCGACAGCACCAGGTTCCTGGGCGTGTAGTGCCGCCGGTAGAACTCGAGCACCTTGTCGCGGGTGAAGCTGCGCACGCTCTCCGCCGTGCCGATGACGGGAAAGCGGTAGGGGTGCTCCTGGTAGGCGGTGGAGAACAAGTCCCTCGAGGCGCGCCGGGCCGGCGTGTCCTGGCTGCGCTTGATCTCTTCGCACACCACCTCGATTTCGCGCGACAGCTCGTCCGCGTCGAAGGCGGAGGAGCGGATGGCGTCGCCGAGGATGTCCAGGCCCATGCGGGCGAACTGGCTGGCGATGACGATGTGGTAGACCGTCTGGTCGAAGGACGTCCAGGCGTTGATCTCCCCGCCATGGGCCTCGATGTCGCGGGCGATCTCCCCGGGGCCGCGGCGGGCCGTGCCCTTGAAGAGCATGTGCTCGTGCAGGTGCGCCAGGCCGGCCTGGTCGGGGCGCTCGTCGGCGCTGCCGGCCTTCACCCACACCTGGAAGGCGGCCACCCGGGCGGCGTGCTGCTCATCGAAGACAACGGTGAGTCCGTTGGAAAGTGTGTAGCGCTGAGCCATGGAACGTTCGAACCTGACACCGGCCGTGTGGGTAGGCAAGGCGAGCCGGGGGCCTTTCCGACCAGTCCCTAACGCCTGGAAGCGTTGGCCGCGACCTTGTTGTGAGCCTGGAGACCAGCCGGGAGGGCGGGGTTCTCACGGAGTGAGGAGCGCTGTGGAGAAGAGGAGGTCCGGGGGTTAACCTCGGCCCGCATGGGGTCGTCGTCAGAGGAGCTGGATCCGCTCGCGGAGCTGAGGGAGAGCCTGGAAGGGGAGATGGCGCGTCCCGCCGCCCCCGGTGTGCCTCCGCCGTTGCCTCCGCGCCGGGGAGCGCCCGCCGCGCCGGCCGCCTTCCGGCCCGCCATGTCGCTGCCCTCTGTGCAGTCGGCGTCCCGGGCTCCGGAGCCTCCGCCCATTCCCGCTCGTCCGGTGGGGGCGGCCGACCCCTTCTCCGAGCCGGCCGAGCCGCGCCCGCCCCTGGGCGGCGCCCCGGAGGACAAGGTCGAGCACTTCCGCTCGGTGGTGAAGCAGAAGACGGAGACGCTGGCCCGCGCGCGGGCGATGTACGCCGAGCGCGAGTCCGAGCTCCAGTCGCTGCGCGTGTCCGAGGCCACGCTGCGCGCGCAGGTGGCGGAGGCGCGAGATCAGCTCGCGGCGCTGAAGGACATGCCCGCGAAGCTGGAGCAGGCCTCGGCGGCGCTGTCGCGCGAGGCGGCGCGCACGGGGGTGGCCGAGGCGCGGGTGGCGCAGCTGGAGGGCGAGCTGCACGCGGTGGAGGAGGAGCGCAAGGATCTCTCGCGGGCGCTGGCCGAGGTGGAGTCGGAGCTGTCGCGCCTCACCGGGGAGCTGAAGCACGAGCGGGACTCGCGGGCCTCCCTGGCCGAGGAGCTCATCGGGGCGAAGGAGGCCCTGTCGCTGGCGCAGGACCGGGTGGGCGAGCTCGCGGCCGAGCGCGCGGAGATGCAGGGCGCGCTGGAGGCGGTGCGCGAGCAGTACCAGTCCAACCTGGCCGAGCTGGAGAGCACCGGCGAGCAGCTGCAGGAGGCCCTGCGGGAGCGGGAGCTCGTCGACGCGGAGCGGGTGGGGCTGACGGCGCGGGTGGCGCAGCTGGAGGCGGCGCTCGCGGAGTCCGAGTGGTCGAGCAGCTCGCTGGAGGAGTCGCAGGCGCGCACCCGCGAGCTGGAGGCCGAGCGGGATGAGGCGCGGGCGGCGCTGGCGGAGCTGTCGCCCCGGCTGGAGACGGCGGAGGCGGAGCTGACGTCGGCGCGCGAGTCGCTGGCGCTGAGCGAGACCGAGGCGGTGCAGCTGCGCGACCGGATGGAGGCGGACGCGGCGGCGCTGAGCGAGGCGGCGGAGCAGGCCGAGGCGCAGGTGGCGGCGCTGCGGGCCGAGCTGGGGACGGTGGAAGAGGACCGCAAGGACATGGCGCGCGCGCTCGCGGACGTGGAGGCGGAGCTGGGGCGCGTCCAGGCGCGGGCGCAACAGGACTCGGAGCGCGCGACGGCGGCCGAGGCGCGGGCCTCGGAGCTGGAGGGCGAGCTGTCGGCGGTGGAGTCGGACCGCCAGGACATGGCACGCGCGCTGGCGGACGTGGAGTCGGAGCTGGGGCGCGTGCGGCAGCAGGTGGAGCAGCAGCAGGACGCGCGCGCGGCGGAGGAGTCGCTCGAGGTGGAGGAGCTGGACGCCGACAGCCGGGCCCAGGAGGCCGAGCAGCAGGCGGAGCGGCTGCGGCAGCGGGTGAAGATGCTGGAGGGCGCGCTGGAGGCCTCGCGCACCCAGGCGGGCCCGGCTCCGGAAGAGGTGATCGCCGAGCGGGATCAGCTCAAGGAGGACGTGGCGGCGATGAAGCGCAAGCTGATGGCGGCCGAGACGGCGCTGGAATCGGCGGCCAGCTACAAGATGAAGGTGGCGAAGCTGGAAGCGCAGCTCGCCCAGCTCCGCGGGGCGAAGTAGCGCCCCATGGACTTCGCGGGCCCCATCGATCCCCTCACGGGCACAGCGGCGGCGCGATTCGGGCTGTACGTGCACTTCCCGTACTGCCTCTCCAAGTGCCCCTACTGCGACTTCGCGGTGGCGGTGGTGCGCGAGATCCCCGAGGAGCGCTACGCGCGCGCGGTGCTGGCGGAGCTGGATGCGCGGCTGGCGGCGGAGCCCTCGCTGCGTGCGCGGACGCTGGAGTCCATCTTCCTCGGTGGCGGCACGCCGTCCCTCTGGCACCCGCGCCAGGTGGCGGCCGTGCTGGAGGGCGTGGCGGCGCGGTTGAAGGTGGCGCCCGGGGCGGAGATCTCCCTGGAGGCCAACCCGAGTGTCGCGGACGCCGAGCGCTTCGCGGGCTACCGGGCCGCGGGCATCAACCGCGTCTCGCTGGGCGTGCAGTCCTTCGATGATTCGCTGCTGAAGGCGCTGGGGCGCGAGCACACCGGCCCGGAGGCGGTGGCGGCGTACGAGACGGCGCGGCGGGCGGGCTTCGACGTGGTGTCCATGGACTTCATCTACGGGGTGCACGGGCAGACGCGGGCGCAGGCGGAGTCGGATGCGCGCCGGGCCGCGGCGCTCGGGCCCGAGCACCTGTCCACCTATGCGCTGACGGTGGAGCGCGAGTCGCTGGCGGTGGCCACGCCGCTGTCCCGGCAGCTCGACAAGGGCGAGCTGGTGCTGCCTCCGGACGAGGAGGTGGTGGAGATGACGAAGGCCATCCGCGACGCCTACGGCGAGCACGGCCTGGTGCGGTACGAGATCTCCAACCACGCCCGGCCCGGGTATGGCTCGCGGCATAACGCGCTCTACTGGACGGGGGGCGAGTACCTCGCGCTGGGCGTGGGCGCCACGGGCATGTTGCTCACCTCCGCGCCCGGCGAGCGGCCCGCGGGCTACCGCTACGTGAACCTGCGCGGCTCGGACGCGTACATGCGCGCCGCGGAGGATGGGAAGCTGCCGGAGTCCAGCCGCGAGGAGCTGAGCCCCGTGGAGCTCTTCGAGGAGCGCCTGGCCATGGGGCTGCGGCTGCGCTCCGGGGTGGACTGGGAGGCGGTGTGCACGCGCTACGGGCAGGACCCGGAGCCGCGCCGGAAGGAGATCGCCCGGCTGGTGCAGCACGGCCTGGCGAGGCTCGAGGGCCCGAGGCTCGTGCTCACCGAGGCGGGCGCGGACGTGCACAGCGCCATCAGCGCGCGGCTTCTGTAGTCCCCGTGGCCTGCTGCTGCGCGGCGATCTCCTGCTGCCGGGTCTCCAGTACGAGCGCCTCTTCGCCACGGCCGAGCACGCGCAAGGACTCGGCGTAGGTCCCGAGAACGCCGAGCAGCTCCGGGTGCACCTTTCCGTGGAGCCGCTCCCCCAGCGCGAGCGCACGCTTGGAGACCTTCACCGCTTGCTCGTGCTGCTCCGCGTGCTGATGGGCGATCGCGAGCGACTGCAGAAGGCTGTAGAGCTCCGGGCTGTCCTCCAACGGAAGAGGGGAGGGGCGGAGCGCGTCCTCCAGGGCGGAGACCGCGAGCGCGGGTCGCTCCCACTCGATCAGGACGGCGCTCAGGTGGATGGAGGCCGCGATCAGCTCGTCGGAGACGCCGATCCGCTTCCGGTAGGCGGCGATGGCCTTTCGAAGTTCGAGCTCCGCCTCGCCGTACCGCTTCAGATGGAAGAGGACCTCGCCCAGGTACGCGTGGTCATCGGCGAACGCGGGGGCACCGAAGGGTTGGCCTCGGGGCCCTTGCTCGAACTGCCGGGTGTGCCCGGGCAGCGCGGCGCGCAGGAGGGGCTCCGCCTCGCTCCAGCGCTCCAGTTCCATCAGCGCCAGGGCGAGCCGGGTCTGCGCATCCGCCTGGTGTCCTTCCACCTCGGGCAGGTGCTCCGCTGCACCGAGTGCCTGCCGGAAGGCGGCCTCCGCGGCCTGGAACTGGCCCGCTTCGTAGGCCTTGTCTCCCGCCTCGAGTTGCTGCTCGTGGGTTTTCCGGTAGGGGCGCAGCTCCCGCTCGCGGACCGCTTTGGTGAGCATGATCATGCCCGGCGCGAACAGCAGGAGGATCACCGCCCAGGCCACTCGCTTCCGCAGGCGGTCTCGCCGGGCCGCTCGATCATCCCGCTTCGCCGGGCCGGACGCCGGAGCCGGCTCGTCGTCCTCGTCGTCCTCGTCGTCCTCGTCGTCCTCCACGATGGAGGCGTCGAGCAGTGCCTGGGCCTCGGAGAGGTGCTTGCGCTTGACGAGGACACGCACCTCGTCCGCCTCGCCCAGCACTCCCTGCAGGCCGTGGGTGTGCTCTCCCTGGACGAGCGCGGTGATGCCGTGGGCCTGCAGCAGGCTGCGCACCAGCGCGGCCTCGGACGTGTCGGCACAGCTCGTCAGCAGGACGAGCTCCTCGTCCGACTCCAGGAGTGTGGTCATGGAAGGTGCGGCTCCAGGTCCGGGAGGACCAGGGGAAGGAGGCTGAATCTAATCCTCTTCAGGGAAATGACCGAAGGGGCTCGATGCTCCCTCTCCCCCCGGGAGAGGGTTGGGGTGAGGGTATCCGAGCCCGTTCTTCCAACCGGGGCCCTCAGTGTAGACAGGGGGTTCAACCCGGGGCCCTGGCACCCTCACCCCGTCCCTCTCCCGAGGGGAGAGGGGAAACCTTCGCGGACTTACCTGATGGGGCTTCGCATCCTGTCCCGGGCGGGCCGTGCCTCCGCGAGTGAAGCCGGCTCCTATCGCCGGTCCAGATTCCTCGGGGCCTTCATCGGACGGTGCTGGCGGCACTGCGTGGGACGGGGCCCGTCCTTCATCCGGGTGACCACCAGCCCCGCGTATACGTCCGCGTGCTCGGCCAGGTACGCCGCCAGGTCCACCTCGACGACCCGGCCCGCGTAGTGGTCACCGACGATCCACCTGCCCCCGCCGCTGTACACGCCCGTGTGCCACACCCAGACGGGCCGCTCCTTCAGCAGGCCGATGTGCGGCTCGGCCGGGTTCGCGTCGAATCCCACCAGTTGCAGCACGTCACCGGGTTGGAGCCGCGAGACGTCCAGCGCCGAGGTGGCGATGGGCGCCATTCCCTCCACCGGCTGCCCCAGCTCGCCCGCCGGCACCGAGCGGGTCGGGAACACCGAGTAGGACTTCCAGCCGCACCGGCTCACGCGCTCGGCCGCGTAGAAGAGCACGCCCTGGCAGTCGATGCCCTCTCCCGGCCGCCGCATCCGGCCACCGAACTGGTAGGGAACCCCGAGCACCTCGCGCGCCGCCGCGACGAACTTCCCGTTCCCTCCGTCCGGCGTCTGGGCGAGGGTGTCGCCCCCCAGGCTGGTCCACAGCAGGACCGTTCCAACCGTTGCGTACCAACGCATGGCGCCTCCCACGGGCTCGACTGTTCGAGCCGGTTGGATGCTTCGCGCTACCCTCGGAGTTCCACCGTCTGGCCGACAGGAGGCACCCGGATGGACAACCTCTTCGCGCTTCCCCATCCCCTGCCGGAGCAGGAGACCTTCGAGCCGCTCCTGCCGGACCGGGGTGTCCTCATCGAGCGCATCATCTCCACGGGCCAGGCCTCACCTCCCGGCCATTGGTATGACCAGGAGCGGGACGAGTGGGTGGTGCTCCTTCAGGGAAGGGCGAAGCTCGTCTGGGAGGATGGGCGCACCCGCGAGCTCGGGCCGGGCGACCACGTCCTCCTCCCCGCGCACGAGCGGCACCGCGTGGAGTGGACCTCAAGCGAGCCGCCGTGCATCTGGCTCGCGGTGCACGGCGACCTGCGCGGCGTCAGGGGCTGACCTTGCCCGCCGGGGCCACTGCGGGCGCGGGCGCCACCAGCTCCACGCGGCCGTTGGCATACAGGGCGGTGACGTGGCCGTCGCGAAGCTCCAGCGCCGCGAGGTGGCGGCCGTAGCCGGTGCTCAGGCCGGTGTCGATGAACACCGCCTTCCCGCCGAACCGCGTCCGGATCTTCCCATCGCGATCGGTGGTGTGGCCCATCACCATCCGCTTCGCGCCAAAGCGTTGCAGCACCGTGTCCAGGGCCCGCGCCTCGTCCTCCTCCTGCCCCAGCGCGTAGCCGCGGAACCACAACGGCCCCTGCGCGTCCTTGGCCCCTCCGGGCGGGTTGCCGGGGAACAGGTCCTGCCGCACCCAGTGGTTGAGCTCGGCCAGCGTCTTCGCCGGCACCGCCGGGGCCACTCCACCGTGCACGAAGAGCGTGTCATTGACGCGCACCACCGCGGGATGCGCGCGCAGCCACTGGCCATAGCGCCCCTGCGGCCCGTACGCCACGCGGTGCCCCTTCAGCCCTCGCGGCGTGCCGGACGCATCCGGCTCCGGGCTCTGGTCCGCGAACGAGGCCAGCTCGCCCGGGGCGACGTAGCGCAGGTCCCCGAGCATGTTCATCACCTCGTGGTTGCCCAGCAGCGCGTGCACCCGGCCTCCCGCCGCGAGTGCCTCGCGCTCCAGCCGCATCAGCAGCTCGAAGGCCTCCCTCGTGCGCTCCCCCCGGTCGGGAATGTCCCCCGTCTGCACCAGGTGCGCCTTGCCGCCGCTCCACCGGCCCTTGTCGTCGATGAGCTTCGCCAGCCGCAGCACTTCCTTCAGCGCTTCCACGTCTCCGTGCACGTCTCCCACCGCCACCACGCGTTCCACGCCAGTGAAGGTATCGGGCACGGCATCCTCCAGGCGGCGCGCGGCCGGCGCGGCCTGGGGAGGCGCCGCCGCCAGCAACAAGGGGACGAGCAGGGGAATGACGAGCGGGCGGAGGGTGGAGGACACGGTGCTCTCCTCGGGGAATACCCTCAACCCTAACCCCCTCCCCGAGGGAGCGGGGACTCGAAATGGAAACGGCGCGAGCAGGTTGGTTGCCTGCTCGCGCCGTTCGTGTCCGGCCAGCGCCGGGTGCTCCGTTACTTCGGCTGCTCGGTTTCCTCGCCGGCGACCTTCAGGATGTTGAACTCGACGCGGCGGTTGTTCTCACGGCCCGCCGCCGTCTTGTTCGTGTCCACCGGCTTCGTCTGCCCGTAGCCCACCGACTCGAGGCGCTCGGCGGCCACGCCCTCCTTGATGAGGAAGGCGCGCACGTTGGCCGCGCGGCGCTCCGACAGGTTCTGGTTCTTGGCGGGCTTGCCCTGGTTGTCCGTGTGGCCCTCCACGCGCAGCAGCTCGATCTGCGGGTTGGCGCGCAGGATCGCCGCCACCTGATTCAGCAGGTCGAACGACTTGGGCAGGATGACGTCCTTGTTGGTGGCGAAGTACACCTTGTCCAGGATGACGATGCGCTTGGCCTCCAGGCGCACCTTGGACTTGCCCTCGTCGGGGCAGCCATCCTCGTCCTTCACCCCGTTGATGACCTCGGGCTGCAGGGGGCACTGGTCCTCCCAGTCCGGCACGCCGTCCTTGTCGTTGTCCGGGTCCGGGCAGCCGTCCTCGTCCTGGAAGCCGTCCTTGTCCTCGGGCTGGGTGGGGCACTTGTCCTGGTCGTCCATCAGGCCGTCCTTGTCCGAGTCCACGGGCACCTTGTCCGGGCAGCCGTCCTCGTCCTGGAAGCCATTCACCGACTCGGGCTGGTCACGGCACTGGTCCTTCGTGTCCGGGATGCCGTCCGCGTCGTTGTCCGGGTCCGCGCAGCCGTCCTCGTCCTGGAAGCCGTCCAGGTCCTCGGGGCCCTGCGCGCACTGGTCCTTGTCATCCGTGACGCCGTCCTTGTCCGTGTCGACGGGCGCGGGCGGAGTGGCGGGCTGGGCCGGAGCGCGCTCGCCCGGCTGGGTCCAGTCGATGCCGGCGAAGAGGCGGAAACCGGGGGTGCCGTAACCACGGGTGAGACCCGGGCCACCGCCCACGTGGGCCGCCAGCCCCGGGCTGATGCGGTACTGCACCGCCGCGAGGAGCTCCAGCGGACGCCCCTCCATGTCCTGATCGTTCAACCCGAAGGCACCCGCCAGGTTGGCGCGCACCGCGAGCTTCTCGGTCAGGGGCACCTGGGCACCCACCGCGTACATCAGCTCGGTGCCCGTGTGCAGGTTGCGCACCTGCTGCTCGGGCTGCAGGTTGGCGCCGAGGTTGGCCACCAGCCGCAGGCCCTCGCCGTTGCCCCACTCGGCCACCAGCTGCGGCCGGGCGCTCACGCCCGCGCCACCGCGGAAGCCCGCGCCGCCCGCGCTGGGCAGCAGCACGGGCACGGCCACGCCCAGGTCGAACCCGCCCGCGTTCAGCAGGTGGGCCTTGGGCACCAGCCGCAGGTCCCCCAGGCCCGCGCCGCTCACGCCGCCCTGGAAGGCCGGCGTGATGGAGGCGTCGCGCTCGGAGGCCTGGTACGTGAGGGGCACGGCCACGCCCAGCTCGAACCGGTTCCACAGCGAGATGGAGCCCATCAGGTCCACCGTCACCTGGTTGGCGACGATGGAGTAGACGAAGTCGTCCTGACGCGGATCGAGGAAGCCCAGCGGGTTGCTCGCGTAGTTGACCGAGGCCGCCAGGTGCCAGCCGAGGTGCCCGTCCACCTTGGCGCCATGGACGCCGAGGATGTCGGTGGCACCCGGGCCGGGCTTGTAGCGCTGCACGTCGATGGACTGGGACAGCGGGGAGGGCGTGGGACCCTGGGCCTCCGCCGCCGGAGCGGACAGGACACCCAGCAGGCCCAGCACTCCACCGGCCAGCGCGGTGCCACGGCGCGAGGCGCGCCGCGAGCGCAGGGCCGGCAGGGCGAGCAGCACCAGCGCCGCCAGCCACACCAGCGGAGAGGCGCTCCCCGAGGTGCTGCAGCCACGGCCGGCGATGATGAAGTCGTCCGTGTCGTCCAGCGGGTTGCTGTTGCTCTTCACCTCGTCACCGTCGGACAGGCCACCGTCGTCGGTGTCGGTGTCGTTCGGATCCGTCTCGCCCGAGCCCAGGCTGCCATCGAGGTTCTTGTCCTCCTCACCGTCCTTGAGGCCGTCGCCATCGGTGTCGGCCTGCTTCGGGTTGGTGGTGGTGGACGGGTCCGTGTCCGGCACGAAGTTGGGCGAGCTGGTGTTGGTGCCCGCGGGAGCGTTGGCCCGCGTCACACCGAGCTCGGTGCCATCCTTGATGCCGTCGTTGTCGCTATCCGGGTCGAGCGCGTCGATGAGGCCGTCCCCATCCGTGTCGGTGAGGCCGTCGGCGCCATCCATCACGCCGTCATCGTCGGTGTCCGAGTCGAGCGGCTCGAGGCCGAGATCCTTCTCGCGCACGTCGGAGACGCCGTCGCCATCCGTGTCGCGGTTCACGTCGTCGTCCGAGGGGTCGAGCGGGTTGCTCTCGCCCGGGTCCACGACGCCGTCGTGGTCCAGGTCCTCGACGCCATCGGACACGCCGCCGCCGTCCGTGTCGGCCTTCGTCGGGTCGGTCTCACCCGGGTCCACGACGCCGTCGTGGTCCTTGTCCTCGATGCCATCCGGCAGGCCATCGCCGTCCGAGTCCGTCTTGCGCGGATCGGTCTCGCCCGGGTCCACGACGCCGTCGTGGTCCTTGTCCTCGGTGCCATCGGGGATGCCGTCGCCGTCCGAGTCCGTCTTGCGCGGATCGGTCTCGTTCGGATCCACGACGCCGTCGTGGTTCTTGTCCTCGACACCATCCGGGATGCCGTCGCCGTCGGTGTCGGCCTTCGTCGGATCCGTGCCGGTGGCGATCTCGACAGCGTCGGGGATGCCGTCACCGTCGGTGTCCACGGGGGGATTGTCGTCTGCGGGGTCGAGCGGATTGCGCTCGCCCGCGTCGAGGCGGCCGTTGTGGTTGGTGTCCTCGGTGCCGTCGTTCACGCCGCCGTTGTCGGTGTCCGCGTCGAGCGGATCCGTCCGGGTCAGGGAGTCCGAGTCGGGGATGAAGACGGCCAGGTCGGTGCCCAGGCCCTCGGGAGAGGTGAGGCCCTTCTCGGTGCCGTCCTGGAGGCCGTCGTTGTCCGTGTCGGCATCGCGCGGGTCGGTCTCGTCCGCGTCGACGACACCGTCGTGGTCCTTGTCCTCGGTGCCGTCCAGGATGCCGTCATCGTCCGAGTCGGCATCGGTGGGGCTGGTGCCGGTGGCCGTCTCGACGCTGTCGGGGATGCCGTCGCCATCGGTGTCGGTGACGGTCAGGTCGTCCGCGGGGTTGAGCGGATTGCGCTCGCCCGAGTCGACGCGGCCGTTGTGGTTGGTGTCCTCGACGCCGTCGGACACGGTGCCGCCGTCGGTGTCCACCTTCAGCGGATCCGTCTTGGTGGCCGTGTCCTCATCCTTCTGGAAGATGGACGTGTTGGTGCCCGAGCCCTGGGGCGCGCCCAGGCCCAGCTCGGTGCCGTCCTGGAGGCCGTCACCGTCTGTGTCCCGGTTGCGCGGGTCGGTCTCGGTGGCGTCCACGGCGCCGTCGTGGTCGGCGTCCTCGTTGCCGTCCAGCAGGCCGTCGTCGTCCGTGTCGTCGTCGAGCGGATTGGTGGTGGTGGAGGGGTGCGTATCCGGCTGGAAGACGGAGGCGTTGGTGCCCGTGCCCTGGGGCGCGGTCAGGCCCTTCTCGGTGCCGTCCTGGAGGCCGTCGTTGTCGCTGTCCGGGTTGCGCGGATTGGTCTCGCCCGCGTCCACGATGCCGTCGTGGTCGGCGTCCTCGTTGCCGTCCGTGATGCCGTCATCGTCCGAGTCGTCATCGTTCGGATCCGTGCCGGTGGCCGTCTCGACATCGTCGGGGATGCCGTCGCCGTCGGTGTCCTTCGCCGCCACCTTGTCGTCCGCGGGGTTGTTGGGGTTGCGCTCGCCCGCGTCGACGCGGCCGTTGTGGTTGGTGTCCTCCACGCCATCGGACACGCTGCCATCGTCGGTGTCCGAGTCGAGCGGGTCCGTCGTGGTGGCGGGGTCCTCATCCTTCTGGAAGATGGAGGTGTTGGTGCCGGTGCCCTGGGGCGCGGTCAGGCCCAGCTCGGTGCCGTCCTGGAGGCCGTCACCGTCGGTGTCCCGGTTGCGCGGGTCGGTCTCGCCCGGGTCCACGTAGCCGTCGCGGTTGGCGTCCTCGTTGCCGTCCGTGATGCCGTCGTCGTCCGAGTCATCATCGGTGGGGCTGGTGCCGGTGGCCGTCTCGATGCTGTCGGCGATGCCGTCCTTGTCCGTGTCCAGGCCGACGAACCAGGTGTAGGTGGCCGGCGTGGGGTCCACGATGCCGCCATAGGTCCGGGCGCGCACCGCGAAGGTGTGACGGCCGTCGGTCAGGGCCGTGTAGCTCTTCGGGGTGTCGCACGTCACGAAGGTCCGGCCATCGAGGCTGCAGTCGTAGCTGCCGATGTCGAAGCGGCCCGGGGAATCGAAGGTGAAGGAGATGGAGGTGCTGCTGGTCTCCGCCTCGGGCGGGGTGATGGTGAGGATGCGCGTATCCGGCGGCTTCGCGTCGATGGTGAACGGGACGCTGGTGGCGGTGCTGGTGTTGCCCGCCGCGTCCTTCGCCGTGGCGCTGACGGTGTGCGGACCGTCCACCAGCGGATCCGGCGCCGGGAACGACCAGTTGCCCGCGCCGTCCGCGATCACCCGGCCAATCACCTTGCCGTCCACGCTCACGATGACCGTGGCGTTGGGCTCGGCGGTGCCGGTGAACAGGGGCCGCTGGATGGTGAGCACGGCGCCCGAGGTGGGGTAGGTGATGACGGGCGCGCCGGGCGCCACCGTGTCCACGGTGAAGGTGGTGCTCGCCGGCTGGCTCGGGTTGCCCGCGCTGTCGGTGGCCACCGCGTTGACGGTGTGGGGGCCCTCGCCCAGCGGCGTGGTGCCCGTGCAGGACCAGTTGCCGGAGGCATCGGTGGTCGCGGTGCACAGCACCGTGCCGCCCGAGTTCCTCACGGTGACCGTGGTGCCCGGAAGCGAGGTGCCGGTGTACGTGGGCGTGTTGTCGTTGGTGATGGAGCCATTGGCCGGCGCGGTGATGACGGGCGTCGGGACGATGGCGACTTCAATGCGCGTGGGGCCGCTGCCGGCCGGGCTGCGCGAGGGCGTCGTCACCGGGTCGATGCCCAGCAGGCCACCCGCGGTGATGAAGGCCTGGTTCTCCACCTTGCCCACCGTGGTGGACTTCACCTTCATCTGGAAGGAGATGCTGGTGCTCTCGCCCACATCCCCGGGGCTCACGATGCCCTTGATGCTGCCGCCCTGGGCGGGTGCGGCGCCCGAGGCCCCCGTGCCCAGGTAGACGGTGATCGTATGGGTGCCGGCGTCGTACTGGCCGACATCGTCGCCCGGGGCGTCGGTCAGCGGACCGGGGGGCAGCGTGTCGCTGGCCGCCACGGTGAGGAGCTGGAGCGAGCCCGGCACGTAGTCCAGCTGCGCGGGCAGTGGATCCGTGAGGACGGTGTCGCGCGAGTGGTCATCGCCCTTGTTGCGGGTGACGATGGTGTACTCGAGGATGTCGCCCGGGCGGACCGTGCCGTCGGTGCGCGTGGTGTTGCGGACCGACTTGAGGGTGTCCGTGAAGTCGGGGGCCTGGGTGGTGATGGAGGTGATGAAGCCGCCCAGCCAGAACTTGTCGCCGCTGGTGTTGACCTTCACCGTGGCCGTCTTGGCGCCCGCGGCCACCGTGACGTCCACCACGTCCAGGTCCATGCCGGACAAGCTGCCGGCGGTGCCGGTGAGCTGGGGACGGTCATACCGGTGGCTGATGGGCAGGGTGTCGAGCACCCCGTCGGAGCCGGTGGGCACGCCGGCCAGCGGCGTGTCGGTGCGCACGCCCGTCTTGTTGGTGGTCCACGAGCGCGTGCTGTTGAAGAAGTTGTTGGCCGGGTTGAGATCGTTGCTGATCAGCGCGCCGTTGAACTCGAACGTGTCGTTGATGTCCGGCGCCGGGTCATCACCCTCGAAGGCGATGACGCCCAGCTTGGCGTCCTGGGCATACGTGGGCACGTGGAAGCCGGCCAGGGAGATGGTGGTCCCGGGCGTGCCCGCCACCACGCGCATGCTGTCGAAGAGCTTGAGGTGCCGCTTGTTCGCGAGCGGCTCCTCGTAGAAGACCACCAGCCACCACGCGTCGAAGAGGTACTCGCCCGTCGTGGTGTCGAAGGGGATGGCCTGCACATCGCTCACCTGGTAGACGCCCGCGCCGTACGCCTTCACCAGGTCGGTGATGTCCGCCGTGGACTGGTACTGGTACTCGGCACCCGGGTCCTGCTGGAAGGCGTAGTCGTCGGCGGTGAGGCCCTTCTCGAAGCCGGCCACGCCCGAGCGCGACACCGTGGCGGTGAGGTCCGGCGCGGCGATCTTGTCGCCCGCGGACGAGTTGAAACGGGTGGCCGCCCAGTAGATGCGCGCGTACACCACGCGGGCCCCGGGGGGCAGGGTGAGCACCGCCTGGCTGCGCGCGTGCAGCGGATTGGGCGAGGTGGGGGTGACGCCCGGCGCGAGGTAGGGCCGGGTCGAGGCCCCGGTGTTCTCGAGCGTCCAGTCGTCCAGGGTCCAGAAGAAATCCGGGGAGGTGTCACGCCCGGAGCAGCTGGTCTCGCCATACACGGTGCCGTTGGGCGGCATCTTGCCGGTGAGCGGCCGCGGCGTCGTGCTGCGGCAGTCCTGGCCGAGCGTGTTGCCGATGAGCGCGAAGTTGCCGTACAGGTCGCCCGTGTAACGCAGCTTGGGGTCCGCGTTGTTGGTGGGCGCCTGGGCCCGGGCGCTGCCGGCCGTCAGCAGCACCGCGAGTGCGAGCAGCAGCGTCGGCACGCTCTTCAGGGCGAGGTTCCGGCGCGCGGCCGGGGGTGGCGATAAGGGATTTCTCATAGGTGCCACGGGGGCTCAGAGGGATGGGGAAGACCGGGGCGCCCCCTGTGCAAAGCCGGAGCCATCGGTCCACCGGGTGTTGACCATATGTCAGTTCGATTCCCGACCGCGAATTTCAGGCTTGCCGCCTGCCTGGCCCCCCTCGGGAGGCTGTTGCAACTGCAAAGAGGTGGCGGGGGGTCGGGCTCGCTCGCGGAGAGGGCGGGGGAGCGTGGCGGAACGCCCCTGTGGCGAAACGCCACGCCACACCCGTGGGGCGGCGCGCGCCCACCTGATATGAGCACCGCCCATGAGCATGAGCTGGCTCCTTTGGATGGTGCTGTCCGCGCTGACGGGCAGCCCGGTGCTGTCCGCCCTGGCGGTGCTGGGCTTCATCATCGTGGCGGACCGCTACACGGTGGGGATTCTCCCCAGCCCCCTGAGGGCGATCGGCCGGTGGCAGCGCGCCTCGGCGCTGCAGCGGCTGCTGCACTCCAACCCGCATGACCGGCGGGCGCGCTACGAGCTGGCCGACCTGTGGGTGCGGCGGGGGAAGTACGCGGCGGCGGTGGAGGTGCTCAAGCCCAACCTGGAGGCGGGCGACGACGACGTGGGGACGCTGTTCCTGCTCGGGGTGGCGTACCTGGGAGCGGGGGACGCGAAGCGGGGCGAGCTGCTGCTGGACGAGGCGGCGAAGTCCGAGCCGGGCTACCAGCTGGGGGCGGTGGACCTGGAGCGCGGGCGCTTCCGGCTGGCGCGCGGGGACACGAAGGGCGCCATCGAGGCCCTGAATCGCCTGCGCGAGGCCCGGCAGGGGACGGTGGAGGGGCGGGTGCTGCTGGCCCAGGCGTTGGACAAGAGCGGCCGGGACGCGGACGCGGCGCTGATGCGCGAGGAGGCCTGGAAGGAGTACGTGGCCGCCCCCCGCTTCCAGCGCCGGCGTGAGCGGCTGTGGGCCTGGCGGGCGCGTCCCAGCCGGCCCCTGGCCTACGGGGCGGCGCTGGTGGTGGTGCTCGCCCTCGGCTACTCCGTGGTGAGCCGGGTGACGGCCCCCGAGCCCTCGCCGGACGGCTACGGCTACTACGACGACCCGGGCATGGCGGCCGACAACGAGTAACCCTGCTAAGCTGAGAGTTCCATGTTTTCCACCCCCGCCCAGGTCCTGAGGCAGCGCGAGGGGGCGCTCGCCGAGACTCCATTCCCCCTGCTGCTGCACGCGCTGGCCATCGAGGAGCGCACGTGCACGCTAGAGCTGAAGGTGCGCCAGCGCGAGAAGCGCATCACCTTCGAGGACGGCGCGCCGGTGGCGTGCTCCAGCAACCTGCTGCACGAGACGCTGGGCAAGTTCCTGGTGGAGAAGGGCAAGCTCTCGGAGACGGACTACCAGAAGGCGCTCACGGAGAGCGTCCAGACGGAGGTGCCCATCGGGGGGCTGCTGGTGCAGAAGGGGCTCATCAGCCCGTTCGACCTGTACAAGCAGATGCAGGCGAACATGGCGATGAAGCTCCTGGACTGCTTCCGGTGGACGGACGCGCGCTTCCGGCTCATCGCGGACATCGAGCCGCCGGACACCAGCGTGCGGATGAACACGGCGCAGCTCATCCTCACGGGCATCGCCACGATGATGCCCTTCGACGAGGTGGCCACGCACTTCACCTTCACGGATGACCGGCGCTTCGCGCAGGTGCCGGGGGTGGAGGGGCCGAGGCTGTCCTCGAAGGACGCGCGGCTCTTCCAGGCACTGCGCTTCCGGCCCACCTTCCCGGAGCTGCAGCAGCGCTCGGGGCTGGACACGGACTCGGCGCTGCGGCGGCTGTATGCCTTCTGCCTGCTGGGACTGGCGGACTTCGCGGAGGAGGTGGACAAGCGTCCGGCGCCCGCGCCCTCGGCGGTGGCCGCGGCGCCCATGCCGGGCCCGGCGCTGACGCCGCTGCCGGGGACGCTCGAGACGGTGGACCCGGCCGCCCTGCTGCCTCCGGCGGCCACGGGCCTGCCGTTCTCGGACGAGGACGAGGCGGTGAAGAACGCGCTGCTCAGCGCCTTCATGTCGCACCGCAGCCAGGATCCGTTCGATCTGCTGGGAGTGCCGGAGGACGTGCAGCCGGTGGCGCTGCGCAAGGCGTTCCTGGCGCTGTCGGACAAGTTCTCGCCGCTGCGCTTCCAGACGGCGGACCTGAAGGAGAAGGCGGAGGGGCTGCTGGTGGGGTACGCGAGGGCGTACGGGGCGCTGTCGGAGGCGGAGCAGGCGGCGCTGTGGCGCAAGCGGCGGGCGGCGGCGCGGGAGAAGAAGGTGGGGACGGGGCGGCCGTCGGCGGCGGAGCAGTTCCGCATCCGGACGGATCTGCTGGACGCGAGCACCCAATACGAGGAGGCGCGCAAGCGGCTGAAGGCGGAGAACTACGCGGGCGCCTTCGAGTACTTCGAGTACGCGTGCGACATCGACCCCAAGCCGCTGTACCGGGCGTACCGGGCGTGGGCGCGCTACCTGATGAAGCCGGAGGCGCACGGGAAGCTGGCGCTGCAGGAGCTCCTGGAGGTGGTGAAGCAGGAGCCCGGGTGCGAGGAGGCCTGGTACTTCACCGGCGAGGTGTCGCGCGGCGAGGCGCAGTGGGCGCAGGCCGAGGATGCCTACCGCAAGGCCTTCAAGCTCAACCCGAAGAACCGGCAGTACGTGGACCTCATCCAGGACACGATGAAGCGCGTGAAGCGCTGAAGAGCGGGGGCCCCAGCGCGTGTCACTCGCTGGCGGGCGCGGGTTCCGGACTTTCGATGAAGCCGGCCCGGTCGAGCAGCTCGCGCACGCGGGCGGTGAGGGCCACGTGCTCGGGGTTGGCCGCCGTCATGGGCTCGGGGGAGAGCACGAGGAGCCAGCCCAGCGCCCCCACCGGCTCGATGCGCACGGGCGCGGGCAGCGGCGGCAGCCGGCCCAGACGGCGCGACAGGTACGTCAGCCACCCCACCCGTCGCTCCCACTTCCGTTTCTTGATGAGGTCCACCATTTCAGTCGAGGTGACGAGGGCGTAGTCGGGGTCCCACGCCGTGGCCATGCACGTGAGCACCTCGGCCAGCACGGGCGCGCGCAGCAGCCGCTCCCGCACCACGCCCTGCCTGGGGGGGGTGAGCAGACACAGATTGGGCCCTCCCCACGGTGAGTATTTGCCACAGGAGAGGTGGAGATCCGTGGCCTCCTTGTTGGCGTTCCACACCATCTGGCGGAAGCCCAGATCCTCGATGACCTCCTTGCCGACGTCGGTGCGGTTCCTTCCCTTGAGGAGGAAGGACTCCAGCTCCTTCAGCTCCGGGTGGAGGGGCCAGCCCGGCAGCTCGCGGGGGGCTCCACGGCCCGCCCGGTACCACTGGGTGAATGCCGGGTCACAGCGCGCCAGCATGTGGAAGAAGAGCTCCGCGCGCCGTGCACACTCCAGCGCCGTTTCCTTGCGCGGGCCCCAGTACGACCCGACATAGTAGTCCTCGTACATGCGTGCGCCTTTCTACTGCACGGGCCGCGTGTGGTGCACCGTGATGTTCTTCCAGTTGTTTTTCTCGAAGAGCTCACGAAGGAACTTCGCCACGTTGGCATCGGCGACATGCCAGCTCACCGGCAGTCCCAGCTCTTGGGCCGCCTTCGACTGATTCTCGGCCTGCTTCATCAGCTCGTTGAACTTGCCGGATTTCCTGAACCAGGTCTTGGGCGTGCCGGTGGCCTCGAAGAAGGAGCAGTAGCCGGGGCCCTTGGCCTCCAGCAGTTCCCCCAGCTTGAAGCCGTCGAACTCCAGCCTCCCCACCAGGTACACCCACCAGGCGGGCCGTCCCGTCACCTGCTCCTGGTAGTCCAGGGAGCGCTTGGAGCCGGTGGTGGGCTTCTTGTACGTCCACCTTCCGGGACCCTTCGCCGGAGCCGTCTGGGAGGCCTTTCCCGCCTTGCCGCTCGCGCCGCCGGTGTGGCCCCGGCCCTTGCCCGCCATGTGGAGGATGGAGAGGGCGCCCAGGTCCATCGTCGTGCCCGCCGCCACCACGGCTCCGCCCAGCACCAGCTCGCCCTCGGCCGTGACGGACAGCACCGGCAGCTCCGCCCCCAATCCGCCCAGGCGTCCCACGGTGGCTTTCGCCCCTCCGAGCAGCAGGAGGAGGTGCGTGGACAGGCGCGCCGCCTCGCGTATCTGGTCCTCGCGCGACATGGCGCCGTAGCGCGCGAAGTACTCGGGTGAGGAGGCGATGAGGTGGGCCACCGTGGTGGGCAACTGTCCCAGGTCCTCCAGCGTGCGGATGGGGTGGAGCACGGTGTGCGCCAGCGCCAGCGCCATCTCCGCCAGGGCCTGCTGGCCTCCGTCGAGCGCGGCGTTGAGCGCGTCCCTGCCCAGGCCCAGCTCCGCCAGGGGCGGGCCGTCCGCGCGCCGCAGCGCCTCGGTGGCCGGGTAGAAGATGCCCCCGTGTGAGACGTAGAAGCTGCCCACCACCAAGCGCCCCACGTGCCACTCGCCCTCCACCAGCTCCAGGGGGCCCAGGCGCTGAAGCGGCGTCCCGTCGAGCGCCGTCACCAGGTAGCCGTCCGGGCGCACCAGCACCAGCGGCGCGAAGCGCTCGGCGCGCCACTTCAAGTCGGCGTACTCCACGCGCTCGCCGCCCTTGAGCACCTCGCCCAGCAGCCAGCACAGCGCCCGGCGCGGGGCGAAGCTGTGCTGCGTCACGGGCGTCCTGGTCAGTTGCTTCAGGAGTTGGCGCGCCTGCTCCACGTAGAGCGCCGCGCCCGCCGGGTGCCGGGCCTCCTCCCCGAGGCCGCTGGCCTCCTGCACCCCCTGGAAGAAGTCCCGCGTCTGCTCGGGAAAGCCCCCCGCCGCACCCGGCGTTTCTCCAAAAGGAGGCGTGGCCGCGCTCGGCCCGGGTCCGGAGGCGTCACGGCGGAAGGTGGGCCGTGAGTGGAGCCCGAAGCCGCTCGTCAGGCTCATGCGCGGAGGGGCCGTGGCGCACCCTCCGAGGAGCACCGCCAGGGCCAGCGCCAGGAGCAGCGGCCCACCCGAGGGGAGCGCACCAACGACACGAGTGGACACGCATCACCTCCCCAGCCGCGGGGGTTGAACACAGAAGCCCTGGACTTCAGGGACACCGCGCGGGGACGGTCAAGCCACAAGGTAGGCAACGGGCTGGGCCACCCGCCAAATAGGGAGCCCGCAGCGGATGCTCGCGCCGGCGCGCCAGCGGCTTCGGTGGTAAGTGGTTACCAGTGATGTGCGGCATTTCCTCGCCTCACTGGTAAGCGGTTACCACGCAGGAGCCCGGTGCCGAGGAACAGGGCCGCGTGATGGTGGAGGTGCCCGCCTCGGGAGAGTGAGGAGCCAGCCCAGCGTCCCCCACCGTGAAGCGCTGAGCTCACGCCGGGGCGGGGTGCTCCACCGCCTCCCCGGCCACGGGCTGCCGCCCCAGCGGGAGCTGCAGCACGAAGGTGGAGCCCTCCCCGGGGCGGCTCTCCACGTGGATGCTCCCGCCATGGGACTCGGCGACCTGCCGGGTGAGGAAGAGCCCCAGGCCCAGCCCTCCGTACCTGCGGGACGACACCGCCCGCTCGAAGCGCTCGAAGATGCGCTCCAGCGCCTCGGGAGGGATGCCGATGCCGTGGTCCCTCACCGCGATGCGCGCCATGCCTTCCTTGGCGGAGACGTGGAGCTCGATGGGGTGCCCGGCCCCGAACTTGAGCGCGTTCGTCAGCAGGTTGATGAGCGCCTGCTCGATGCGGCCCCGGTCCCACCAGGCGATGAGGCCCGGCTCGGCCTCCCACCGCAGCGCGCTGCCGGCCCGCGTGGCCTCCTCGTCGAAGGCGTCCAGCACCTGCTCCACCAGCCCGGAGACGTCCACCGCTTCCCGGTGCAGCTCCAGCCGGCCGGTGGTGATGCGTCCCACGTCCAGCAGCCGCTCGACGAGCTGGCTCAGCCGCTCGAGCTGGCGGGACGTCGCGTGGACCTTCTCGCGCGCGGCCTCGGAGGCCCGCTCCCGGCGCAGCAGCGCGTGGAGGCTGTGCATGCGCAGCGTGAGCGCCGTCAGCGGCGTGCGCAGCTCGTGGGCGGCGATGGCGATGAACTCGTTGCGGGCCTCGATGGCTTGTTGCGCCTCCGCGTACAGCCGTGCGCTCTCCAGGGCCATGCTGCAGCGGTAGGCCAGCTCGCCGGCCAGGGAGAGCTCCGACACTTCCGCGCAGTGGGCCCGCTCGTCGCTCATGAGCACGAGCGCCCCCTGAACGGTCCCCCGGACCCAGAGCGGCGCCAGGATGACGGTGCCCTCCCGGTTGCCCCAGCGCCTCGCGGTGGTGGGCAGGGGCGGCAGGTACCCGCGCAGGCGCGCCTCCCGCTCGGAGCTCCATCCCGCCTGCGCCACCCGCTCCAACAGCCCGTTCTCACCCACCAGCCACACCGCGCAGCCCGAGCACGTCCTCGGGACGACGAGGTCCGCCACACGCGGAAAGGTCTCCCGGACGTCCAGCGACGCCGCGAGCGCCGTGCCTGTCTCCACCAGCAGTTGATGGAGCTCCTCCGTCCGCCACCGCTCGGAGACCACCGCCGCCAGCGACAGCGCCGTCAGGCCGAGGATCGCCAGGAAGACCTGGAGGGTGAACACCTTCTCCGGCAGCGAGGCGGCCAGGGCGGCGAAGGGTCCCCGCCCGAGGAGGGTCTGCCAGAGCGCGACGGAGGCCACCACCACCGAGGTGCTCGCCGCGCCCAGGGGCCCCATCCGCAGCGCCCCCCAGAGGATGAACGAGAAGCTGACGTAGACGAGCGAGGCCCGGAGCCCCTCGGGCGCGGGATGGCCGAAGATGACGAGCGCGCCCACCGCTGTCAGGGCGAGCATCACCCCGAACTCCACATGGCGGTGGACCCGCCTGGGGCGGAAGGTCGAGGGCGTCCAGGTCAACAGCAGCGGCGCGACGAGGATCGTCCCCAGCCCGTCACTCAGCCACCAGTTCACCCAGTCCGCCCAGAAGGAGGCCGGCTCGTGCGAGAAGGTGTAGCCCAGGGAGCCGAGCGTGGCGCTCACCAGGGGGCTCACCAGCCCTCCGAAGAGCAGCAGCCCGGCGATCTCCCAGCGGCGGGTGAGCCGGATGTCGGTGCCCACGAAGCGGCGGATCAGCCATGCGCCCACCAGGGGGCGCAGGCAGTTGGCCAGGCCCCACAGGCTGGAGGCCCAGAGGGGGATGGGGAAGTCCTGGAGGTGCACCGAGACGAGCTCGGCCAGGAAGATGGCGGCCGTCAGGGCGGGCCAGCCCCGAGGCCGGGTGCGCAGCAGGAGGGCCAGCGCGAGCCCGCTCGGCAGCCAGAGCACCGCGCTGGGGTGGGGCGGGAAGACGAACTGGTTGGAGAACCACCCCGTCACGAAGAACGCCACCCCGAGCCCGAGGGCGCGGAGCCACGTCTCGTTCCGGAACGAAGCCCGGTGGGCTGTCTTGGAAGGTTCCATCCTGCCCCCACCGGAAGGCTATGCCCCACTTCCCGGGTGAACTTCTCGCGAGCGGGTGGAGAGGCCCGCTCGCTTGGAGATGGGCCTGTCCAGGGAGCGCCCGGTCAGGCCCGTGTGCCGCGGGGCTTTTGTGCGCTCAGGGCTGGGGACGTGTCTCAGTGCACCACGGTGACAGGGCGTCCCGCGTGTTGAACGACGCGGTCGCTCACGGAGCCGAGCAACCACTTGCCGCCAGGGTTGAGGCCGCGGGCGCCGATGACGATGTGGTCGGCGCCGAGCTTGTCGGCCATGGTGACGATGGTGTCGGCGGGGCGGCCGATCTCCACGACCTTCTCCACCTGGGCCTTGGGAAGGTCGGCGGCGACCTCGTCGAGCATGCGCCGGACGGCCTCCATCTCCTCGGGGGTGCGCTGGGAGCCGGAGATGAGCTCCGAGTCGAGGAAGCCGAGGGAGAGCATGCGGGGCGGCTCGAGCACGAAGAGGAGGGTGATGCGCGAGCCGATCTGCTGCGCGAGGTCATGGGCGAAGCGCGCGGCCTTGCGAGAGGTGTCCGAGCCATCGATGGCGACGAGGATGTGGTGGATCACGTCCGCTCCTCCGGGAACGAATGGAGGCGATGGCCCCCATACCGTCAGGGTGGGGCGGGGAGCGTCAGGGGCAAGCCATGGGCCGTTCCCACTGTTGACGAGAGGGAAGGTGCCCGCCCGGATGCCTGGTATGCGGTAGAAGGCCCCCCTTCCTCTGGGAGAGGGTGGCGGTGAGGGTTTTCAGGCTCTTCCGGGAGGAGAGCGGGCAGGGAGGCGTACGTGGACACATTTGCGCGGGACCTGGAGTGGACGAAGCTGCAGATGCCGCTGACGCGCCGGTGGTGCGAGGCGCTGCCGAAGCTGGAGGGCGTGCGGCTCGCGTGCTCGATGCACCTGGACCTCAAGATGGTGCCGGCGGTGGAGGCGCTGCTGGGGAAGGGGGCGGCGGTGTTCCTGGCGACGTGCAACCCCACGACGGTGCGCGACGAGGTGGTCGAGCACCTGCGCGGGCGCGGGGCCGTGGCGCACGCGTGGAAGAACATGCCCGCGGACGAGTCCGCGTCGGCGATCGACAGGGCGCTGGCCTGGGAGCCGACGCACCTGTGCGAGGTGGGCGGGGAGCTGTCGCTGGCCATCCACGCGCGGGGGCTGGAGACGCGGGTGAAGGCGGGGCTGGAGGCGACGGGCTCGGGCATCGCTCGGCTGCGGCCGCTGGCGCTGCGCTACCCGGTGTTCAACTGGGACGACCTGCCCATCAAGGAGGGGCTGCACAACCGCTGGCTGGTGGGGCTGTCCACGTGGCAGTCCTTCTGCGAGCGCACGAAGCTGACGCTGCACGGCAAGCGGGTGCTGGTGGTGGGCTACGGCCTGGTGGGGCAGGGCGTGGCGGACGTGGCGCGGGCCTTTGGCGGGACGGTGCAGGTGGTGGAGAAGGACCCCGCGCGGCTGCTGGAGGCGCGCTACGCGGGGTGGGAAGCGGGGACGATGATGACCCCGGAGCTCCTCGCGCGCACGGACGTCATCGTCACGGCCACGGGCGTGGCGGGCGTCCTCGGCGCGGAGGAGGTGAAGTACCTGAAGACGGGGTGCTTCCTGCTCAACGTGGGGCACCTGCCGGACGAGATCGACGTGAAGGCGCTCGGGGCGAGGCGGGAGATCATCCCCCACGTGGAGGAGACGCGGCCGCACGGCAGGCCCGTCTACCTGTTCGCCGGAGGCTCGATGGCGAACCTTACGGCGGGGTGGGGGGACAGCCTGAACGCCTTCGACGTCACCCTGGCCACGATGGTGGCGGGGCTCGGCTTCATCTGCACCCGGGGGAGCGAGGGGAAGCCGGGGCTGCACCCGCTCCCCCGCCCGGTCTGGGCGGAGGTGGCCGCGGCGGCGGCCGGAGTCTGAGGCGGGGCGCTACGGCTTCACGATGGTGACGAACGTCGTCTTTCCGCCCTCGACCTTGAGAATCACCGCCTGCTTCACCGCGTCGCGGTTCTTGTCGAGGTTGATGGTGCCGGCGACGCCAGGGAAGTCCTTGGTGGCGGCGATCGCATCGCGGATGGCCGCGCCCGACAGGTCCGGCGCGCGCTTCATCGCGTCGATGGCGAGCCACGCGGCGTCATAGGCCAGGGCCGCCACGCTGTCCGGTACGGCGCCATGGGCCGCCTTGTACTTCTTGATGAACTCCTGGACCTTCGCATCCGGGTTATCCACCGAGTAGTGGTTGGAGTAGTAGCTGCCGTCGAGCGCGGTGCCGCCCAGCTCGAAGAGCTTGTCGGACTCCCAGCCATCGCCGCCGAGCAGCGGCACCATCAGGCCCAGCTCGCGCGCCTGGCGGGCGATGATGCCCACGTCCGTGTAGTAGCCGGGCACGAAGATGGCCTCCGGCTTCAGCTGCTTGAGGGCGGTGAGCTGCGCGCGGAAGTCCGTGTCGCCCTTGGAGTAGCTCTCGTTGCCCACGAGGTTGCCGCCCATCTCGGAGAACTTCCGGCTGAACACGTCCGTGAGCCCCACCGAGTACGCGCTCTTGTTGTCCTGCAGCACCGCCACCCGGTTGAGCTTCAGGTGGTCGCGGGCGAACTTCGCCATCACGTAGCCCTGGAAGGGGTCGATGAAGCAGACGCGGAAGATGTAGTCGCCCTTGCGGGTGACCGCGGGGTTGGTGGACGAGGGGGTGATCATCGGCACCCCGGCCGCCTGGGCCTTGTCCGCCATGGCCATGGAGTTGGTGGAGGCGGCCTCGCCCAGGATGACGGCCACCTTGTCCTGGGTGATGAGACGCGTGGCGGCCTGGGCCGCCTCCTCGGGCTTGCCCTGGCTGTCGTAGACGCGCACCTCCAGCTGCTTGCCCTTCACCCCGCCCGCGGCGTTGGCCTCGGCGATGGCCATGGCGATGCCGTTGCGCGCGGAGACGCCGAAGGTGGCCTCGCTGCCGGTGAGGCTGCCTACCTGGCCCAGGAGAATGGTGTCCGTGTTCGCCGGGGGGGCCCCGGTGGAGGCCGCGGCCGGAGCGGGGGCGGGCTCGGAAGAGGGCGCGGGCGGGGCCTTCTTCTCACAAGCGGCCACCAGCACGGTGAGCGCGGCGAGCAGCAGTGGGGCGGCGGAACGGCGCATGCGTACTTCCTCCACGAATGAAGTCGCCCGCCTTCTAGCCCACTCCCGCCGTGCTGGCGCGTCCTCTCCCCCCGTGAGCACGTTGACACCCGGTGACGGGCCGATTTTCCTTCCGCGGTCATCCAGGAGGGTGCCGGGAATGCCGCTTCGAGAGTGGATGTGGAGGCTCGTCGCGCTGAGCGCGGTGGGCATGGGGTTGGCGGCCTGCACGCCGGGGGACTCCTCCCTGGCGTGCTCCGGGCCCGACGATTGTCTCGAGTCCGAGGTCTGCCATCCGGACGACCGGGTGTGCGTGCAGCTCTGTACCACCCGGGCGGACTGCCCCCCCAAGGCCCTGAGTTGCGATGCGCTGAGCGGGGCGGAGCCCCAGCGCGTCTGCAAGTGCCCGACAAAGGAGTGTGTGGGCGACAGGGTACCGTAGCCCCCAAGGGGGTACACTCCCAGGTGGACGGCGCGCATCTCCGAGAACGCTTGGGGCCGACGAATGAGCGATGAGACGGGTAGGGGCCGGGACCCCTCCTACGACGCGGAGAAGGACCTGGGGAGCCGGATGCTCCTGGCGACGCCGGAGTACACCACGCGCGGCATCCTGTTCGTGGCCACGCTGACGACCGTCCGGGAGCTCGGTGGCGAGGAGATGGTGAAGCTCTGCCAGCAGGCGAGCGGGGAGACGGAGTTCGTCGACTTCTTCAACTACCCCACCCGGGCCCTGCTGCAGATGCTGGACACCGCGGCGCGGTTGCTGAGCGTCCGGTACGGCGGTTACGGGGAGGTCCTGTGGCAGATCGGCAAGCGGACCGCCGAGCTCTACATGACCTCGGTGGTGGGCCGCTCCGCGCAACTGGTGTCCGCGACGGACCCCATGCGCCTGGTGCGCACCCTGGAGGAGCTCTACAAGGTGTCCATGGCCTACTGCTCGCCCACGGTGGTCTGGAAGGGGCCCAGGCGGGGCATCCTCTCCGTCCAGCGCACCTTCACGCCGCTCCCGTTTCACGAGGGGGGAGCGGTCACCATCGGCTTCATCCTGGGGCTGAAGAACGTGGCGGCGCACGCGCGGGCCACCGGGCCGCTCAGCCTGGACCTGGAGCTGTCCTGGGAGTGAGCGCGCGCGCCCTCAGCGGCGGAGCAGCTCGAGGTAGATGAGGTTCTCGGTCTCGTCCCGGAAGAGCTCCTGGCGGCGGAGCTGCCCCCGGGGAATGTCGCTCGTCCAGGCCGCCACCTCGTTCTCCTCGCGGTAGATGAGCCACCAGTCCATGCAGGCCTCCATGTACGCCTTGAAGGCGGAGTCCTTGTGCGGGTCGGCGTAGTTGGCCAGCAGCAGCCGGCCGCCGGGGCGCAGCATGGAGAAGAGCTGCGCCGTCAGGCGGATGGCGATGGGTTGCGGCAGGTAGTCGTAGAGCCCGGACGCGTAGACGAGGTCCATGTCATCGAAGCGCAACTGGTTGCGCAGGATGTCCTTCACCGAGCCGGCCACCGGCGTGATGCCCAGGTGCCCGAGCTCGCTGTCGATCACTCCCAGGCTCCGCAGGTCCTGGTCGAGCGCCAGGAACTCCCCCACCTGCCGCTGCTGCACGGCGAGCGAGCGCCGGGACTCTCGCAGGTGGCCGCACGCCACGGAGAGGACCCGGGCGTCGGCCCGCTCCCCGGACACCCGGTCGATGTAGCGCGCCAGGTAGTCCCTGCGGCCCCGGAGCGAGGCGGTGCTGCGCTGCGCACAGAGGAAGCGGTTGATGCCGGTGCCAATGGACGTGGTGCCGAGGCGCTCGGGCGCGAGGTCCTCGTAGACGAAGTCGAGCATCACCGCGTCCCCCGCGTAGTGGCGCGGCTTCTCGAAGCCCCGGCGGGTGAACGGCTCCTGGCGGACGAGGGAATGAACCGGGTGGGGGCGGCACGTGTCGATGCAGAAGCGCCGCCAGTCCTCGGGGACGAGCGTGGCGCGCGCGTGCCCCAGGGCGGAGAGCAGGGTGTGCATGCCTCGCGAGATGTCGCCGCCCAGGAGCTGCGCATGGGCCAGGTCCAATCCCTGCGTCACGGGGGCGCGCCACTCCGACGCCCAACCCTCCGTCACGTTCTGCTCGTGCGAGTTGCCCTTCACCTGTTGCTCGTGTGCCTGCATGTCGACTCTCGTTGGCTCGCCCCCCTCTCCCCCCAGTCACGGCTCGCTTCTCCCGGGGTTCCGTTTGTGTGGGCTGATGCCCACGTTGAGTAAAATGGCTTGGGACGGTCCGCCTCTTCCTCGAAAAATATCCCCTGCTTGCTGCCCTGGCGGGACGTTGACCCCCGGGGAATCAACGAGCGCCGCTCCCGCTCAGAGCACCTTGCTCGCCACGGCGTCGAAGAGCAGGTTGGGCACCCACTTCGCCACTTCGACGGCCCGGGCCATGGGCCAGGGGAAGCCCACGTGATGCCGCGGCTCCGGAGGCGGCCAGCAGCGGCGGCTCCATGTGTTGGGTAGAATCGCCCGCACATGTCCTCCACCCGATCCCTGGCCGACTCCCTCCGCGAAGGTGTGAGCTGTCCCGTCCTCACCGACGACAGTGCGCTCGAGCGCTACAGCTTCGACTTCGGGAACATGCGTCCGAAGCGGCCCCAGGTGGTGGTCCGCGCCCGGTGCGAGGAGGACGTGGTGCACACGCTGCGGGTGGCGCGGGCCCTCGGGGTTCCGGTCAGCTCCCGGGGCTCGGGGCACTCCATCGGCGGGCAGTGCCTGTCCGAGGGCATCGTGCTCGCCCACGACGCGGAGGCGGGCGAGGCGCGCATGTTGGAGGACGGCTGCGTCGAGGCCACCTGCCGCAGCCGCTGGAAGCGCGTGGAGCGCACCCTGTCCGCCGCGGGGCGGATGTTCCCCCTCTACACCAACCAGCTCCGCACGTCGGTGGGCGGGACGCTGTCGGTGGGCGGCTACGGCGTCCGCTCCTTCGTGGCGGGCGCGCAGGTGGACCACGTGGAGCGGGCCCGGCTCATCCTGCCGGATGGACAGGCGGTGTGGTGCTCGCGCGAGGAGAACGCCGAGCTGTTCCGCTACGCGCTCGCCGGCCTGGGCCAGGTGGGCGTGCTGGAGCGCGTGGTGCTGCGCGGCCTGCCGGAGCGGTCCTTCGCCCGGCTGCAGATGAACCGCCACCGCAACCTGCGCGAGATGGTGGACACGCTGGCGTGGACGGCCGACTGGAAGGGGCCCGCGCCGGAGCTCTTCTTCGCCGAGCACAAGGCCGGGAAGCTCTGGTCCATCTTCGGCTCCCTGCACGAGACGGAGGCGGCGGCCCAGGCCTCGGCCCACCCGGAGCCGCTCGTGCGCATGGAGCGCGAGCGCGTGCACATGGTGGTGAAGTCGGACGTGCTGCACAAGGGCGAGGACCAGGGCGAGGTCTTCGATCCCAACACGTGCCAGGTGATGGCCGACTACTGCCTCGACCTGGAGGGGCTGCGGCGGTTCGTGGCCTTCCTGGAGGCGGAGCCGTCGCGCTTCTGGCTGCCGGGCCTGGATCTGTTGCGCGTGCTCGGGCTCTCGCGGCCGGAGGACGGGGGCCGCTGGCCGTTCGAGCTGCGCGCGGCCTTCGGTGGGACGTCGCGCGTCTACGGAATCGGCCTGTACTACCAGGTCCGGCGCTCGGACCAGGCGGGGCTGGCGGCGGTGCGGGCCGCGCACCGTGCGTGCCTGGAGAAGTGCCTGGAGCTGGGCGGCCGTCCGTACCTCTACGGCTGGATGGAGCTGGACCGCGACGCGCGGCAGGCCGTGTACGGGCAGGACTACGCGCGGATGCGGACCCTGCGCCAGGAGCTGGATCCGCGCGGCCTGCTCAACCCCGAGGCCCTGTAACCGGCCCCTCCAGCGTCAGCACCGAGGGCACCTGCTCCGGCCGGGCCAGGCGGAGCAGGCCGTAGCCCGTTCCCGCCAGGCCGTGCAGCAGCCCCGGCATCTCCAGCCCGAAGGGGACGCCGCTCCGGCAGCCGTGCCGCTCGAGCGACTCCAGCACCAGGGCCGTGCGCCGCTCCAGCTCGCCGGCCCACCGCTCGCCACTGGGTGTCCCGTGCGCCTGCAGCAGGAGCTCCAGCGAGCCGAGGTCTCCGTGGCACAGCGAGTGGTCATGGCCGAAGCCGTGCGCCCGCACCGTCTCCAGGGCCGCTTCCAGCGCCTCGCGTGCGTCCGCCTCTCCGTGGTGCAGCGCGCGCAGCCGGGCCAGTCCCGCGCCGGAAGCGCCCTGGCACCAGGACGTCTCCTCCGGCCCGTAGTGCCGCTGCTTCCCAACGGCCAGCGCCTCGCGGGCCGCGGTGCGGAAGCGCTCCTCGCCGGTGAGGGTGGCGAGCTCCAGCAGCGCCAGCGCGGTGCCGTCCACGCCCCGGGCGAGGCCCGTCTCCGCCTGCGCATTGGGTGTGGCCAGCAGTGCCACCAGTCCTTCCCCGCAGCGGCGCGCCAGCTCCAGCATGCGAGGTGAGGAGGCGGCGCGGTGCAGGGCCACCAGGGCCAGCAGCGTTCCCGCGGTTCCGGACTGCAGCCCGTGCCGCGCCTCCGCGTCGAGGAGCGCGGGCAGGTGGTGGGCGGCGAGCTCCTCCGCCTTGCGCAGCAGCTCCTCCCGTCCCCAGCGCGACCCGAGCCGTGCCAGCACGTAGAGGAGGCCGCCCCAGCCGTCGAAGCCGCCCACGGCCGTGAGGGGCTCGCGCTCCTGCTCCAGCCGGTGCAGCACCATGGCCACGAGGCGCCGGGCGGCCTCGCCATGTCGGCCCGTTCCGGCCACCTGCTCCAGCGTGTCCAGGAAGAGGGCCACGCCCGGCAGTCCCGTGGCGAGGTCCAGCCCGAGAGGGCCCAGCACCCACCGCCGCTCTCGGCCCGGAGACAGCCCGTACGCGGCACCCTCCTCCGGCGCCAGCGGGACGAGCTTCAGCAGCCTGTCTCCCAGGGACACCGCCGCCGCGGTGAGCCGCTCGGGGGTTGCGGGAGCGGGCGCCTCGGCGAGCGGGTACGTGTTGCCCGGCGCATCCACGTCCGGCACGAGCGTGGCCATGGACGCGCGGATGAACCACGTCTGCCGCTCCAGGTCCTCCGGGCCGAACTGCTCCAGGCGCCGCCGCACGAGGGAGAGCCCGTCCTCGGCGAACACGCCGGGAATGTGCGAGTCGTCCGCGGCCCACACGTCGCGCGAGCCGGGGCGCGTGGTGAAGAGCGGAACGTCTCCCTGCTCCAGTGCCTCGCGCTCGGCGCGGACGATGGAGGGGATGAAGGGGAAGCGCTCGGTGTCCGTCCACAGCCGGTCGAGGAAGCGGTCCCGGTCCAGCGCGTCCCGCATCACGTCCGGGTGGAGGCTGTCCTCCAGCACCGAGGTGTAGAGCAGGGTGGGGCGCATCAGCACGCGCACCTCGTCCTCGCGCATGCGCCACAGGGGGCCGTCCTCGGCCAGCAGCGCGTCGCGCTCGGTGCGCAGCAGCTCGTACATGCGCGTGAAGCCGGCGAGCAGCGCGTCCGTCTGCGCGAGCGTGTCCACGTCGCGGCCCTGCAAGGTGGGGCGGTTGTGGCCCTCGGGCATCACCTGCCGCTTGCGCGCGATGTGCATCTCGTCCGTGCCGGAGCCCTCCAACCGGGGCACGGCGCGGGGGCTCACCTGGCCACCGATGGAGGCCAGGCCGCTGATGTCGATGCCGGCGGACTCGGCGTTGGCCCACACGCGCTGGGGCAGCATCCCCACGCGCAGCACTGACTCGAACATCTCCTGGCGGGCCTGCTGGACCGAGCCCTCGTCCACCACGGGCAGGTGCGGGTGCAGCAGCGACTCCAGGTCCACCAGCACCGGGTGCTCGCCCGAGGCGACGATGTTCTGGAAGTGGAAGTCGGTGGCCTCCAGCCCGTAGAGCAGGGCGAGGAACGCGCCCAGCCGCTGGTAGAAGCGCCCCACCTGCTCCTCCGTCTCGCAGGGGGCCGTCTCGGCGAACTCCATCCACCCGTAGTGGCCCCGGTCCATCACCCGCAGGCGCCGGAAGGGCGTGGGGTTGCCGCGGCGATCCACCCACGCCAGCAGCTCCTGGAAGTGCGTGTCGATGGCCAGCGAGCGCGGCTTGTAGACCACCTGCAGGCCGGACTCGAAGACGAGCATGCGCACGGAGCGGCCCCCGCGGTGGACGTCCCCCACGCCGCCGCGCACCTTGACGAGCTTGCCGGGCTCCTGCCCCGGGCTGAGGGCCTCGCGCAGCAGGGGCCAGTCCACGCACAGCCGCTCCATCAGCTCCAGCGACACGTCCACCCAGGTGTCCACCTGCTGGCCCAGGCGACGGGCCAGGACGGTGTACTCCTCGAAGAGGCCCCGCGCGGAGACGGGGTGCTTCAACCAGCGCACGAAGCTGGCGAAACGCTCCTGGGCGCTCGTCCCCTCCAGCCGCTCCTCGATGCGGGCCACGTTCAGCTCGAGCACCAGGGTGCGGCCGAGCAACTGCAGCAGCTCCGCGGGCAGCGGAGCGAAGAGGGTGGCCTCGGCGGTCTCGTGCGTGAAGGGAGCCTCGGGGTAGCGCTCGAGGAGCCCGCGCAGCCCGGCGCGCAGGCGCTCGAGTCCGTCATGGACGAGCGGTGCCACGGCGGCGAGGAAGCCATGGTCCGGCCGGCGGAGCACGCTCGGGGGCAGGGGCAGCGCCGGCAGGGGCTCCCCGTGACGGTCCAGGGTCCGGAGGAACGTCTTCAGTCCACGCGGCAGCTCACCGCTCCGGGCCTGTACCGCTTCGGGGGGCTCTCCCAGCAACTGGAGGAGGCGCGCCTGGGTGAGGCCATCGGTGGCGAGGCGGCGGGCGAAGAGCGCGTCCTGGTCCATCGGGGGCCGCGAGCGCCAGCGCTTCAGGCGCTTCTGGGCGAGCAAGTCATCCACTGGCGGCGCGGAGCCCTCGGGGAGGGTGGCGGCGCGCTCCAGCAGCGAGAGGGCCCGGTACCAGACAGACTCGGGAGAGGAGCTCATGGGGGGGTGTCCGGGTTCAGGCGGCGCTGGCGGAGGCGCGGCCCCAGAGGTGCTTGAGGCCCGGATAGGCCTTGGCCTCCAGGGGCGCACCCGGTTGGTAGACGACCTTCACGTGGTTGATGTAGCGCATGAAGAGGCTCAGCGTGTCGGGCCCCTGGGACTCGGCGCCCCGGACGAGGTTGGCCGGCCAGCGCTCGCGCTCGGCGCGGTGGTCGGACAGCCCCATCCACGCGAGCAGCGCGTCGCGCTTGTCCGGCCGGCACAGCCCGCGCTGCACGAGGTGCTCCAGCAGCGGCTTCCACCGCTCCTTGAAGCCGCCGAGCGTGAGGGCGTCCACGTAGCACTCCAGGCCCAGCTTGGGGAACACGCGCTCGCCCACGTCCAGGGCCAGGCAGATGCGGTCGGTGTGCGGGGCGAGCGAGGCCAGCAGCGCGTCCAGCTCGCCCGAGGGCCCGTCCCAGCCGATGTCGCGCAGGTAGGCGGTGAGGCCGGTGGTGGGGATGCCGCGCACGCACAGCCGCAGCGCGTCGATGGGGCGCGAGAGCATCATCCCCACCTGGTAGACGTTGCCGCCGGCGGGAAGGGCCTCGTAGGCGCGGCGCACGCTGGCGCGCAGGGAGGCGGGGCCGGGCTCGCCGCGCATCACCCCGGTGGCCAGGGCGACGAGCTCCAGCGGCTGCTCCAGTCCCTGCCGGGGCCCGAAGAAGATGGCCGGGGTGGGCGCGGTGGTGGGACGGCCGGCCACGTCGAACTCCAGCCAGAAGTCCTCCACGTTCGCGTGCAGCGCGTCCTCGGGGTTGGACCAGCGGGCGCAGAAGTCGAACACGCGGCGCCACACGGGGTTGTCCAGCAGCTCCGCGGGGGGCCGCACGTCCGGGTTGCGCCCGGCGAAGGCGGTGCGGGTGCCGTCATGCGTCTGCACGCGCACCAGGAAGTCCGCCTTGGCCTCGGGCTCTGCCAGGCGGCACTCGAAGCCGGAGCCGGTGCACGGGGGCAGGGCGCGCGCGATGGGGGCGATGTCCGCGAGGGACTCGGGGGAGACGAGCACGGAGGGCATGTGCGGCTCGCCCACCCGCAGGTAGTCCAGCATGGAGTACTTCATGGTGTGTCCTCCCGGTGTCTTCCGCGGCTCATCCCACCAACTGGCGCCGCGCGGCGGGCGCGGGGGCCTCCACCAGCTGTCCCCCCACCAGCGCGGCGTAGTGGCCGCCGAGCGCCAGCAGCTCGTCATGCGTGCCGCGCTCGACGATGGTGCCCTCGTGCAGCACGAGGATGAGGTCCGCGCTGCGCACGGTGCTCATCCGGTGGGCGATGACGACGCGGGTGCAGCGCAGCTCGTCCAGGTGCGCGTCCACCTGCCGCTCCGTCACCACGTCCAGGTGGCTGGTGGCCTCGTCCAGCAGCAGCACGGTGGGGCGCTGGCAGAGGGCGCGCGCCAGGGCCATGCGCTGGCGCTGGCCACCGGAGAAGTTGGTGCCCCCGGCCGTCACCTTCGTCTCGTAGCCCATGGGCAGGCGGGCCACCTCGTCGTGCATGGCCGCCAGCCGCGAGGCCTGCTGCACGTCTTCCAGGGAGGCTCCCTGGGTGTTGAAGGCGATGTTGTCCCGGATGGTGCCGGTGAAGAGGAAGGGCTCCTGCAGCACCGCGCCGAACTGCGCGCGCAGCGAGCGGTAGTCCAGCTCGCGCAGGGGCTCGCCGTCGTAGAGGATGTCGCCCTCGGTGGGCTCGTGCAGGCCGAGCAGCAGCGTGCCCAGCGTCGTCTTCCCGGAGCCGGTGCGCCCCACCAGGGCCACCTTCTGCCCGGGCTCGATGGTGAGGGAGACGTCGCGCAGCACCCAGGGGGAGTGGCGGTTGTAGCGGAAGCTCACGTGGCGCAGCTCCAGGCGCCCCGTCAGCTTGGGGGCCGGCCGCACCCGGGAGACGTCCTGCTCGGGCGGCGCGTCGAACACATCCACCAGGCGCTCCAGGTTGGCGCCCACGGACTGGAGCTGTTGCACGGTGGCCACCAGCGAGGCCAGGGGCAGCAGGCAGGCGGCGGCGAGGGCGTGCAGGCCGAGCATCGTGCCCAGCGACATCCCCCCGTTCATCACCATCCGCGCGCCCAGCCAGAGCAGCGCGAGCGGGCCCAGGGAGCGCAGCGTGAGCTGGGCCATGTCCAGCCCGGCCGCCAGGTGGCTGCGCCGCACGGAGATGTTGAGGTGGCGGGTGAAGACGTCGCCCCAGTGCTCCAGCGCGCGGGACTCGCCACCCGAGGCCTTCAACGTGGCGATGCCGGTGAGCGCCTCGGTGAGGTAGCCCTGCGCCTCGCCCTGGGTGGTGAGGAACTGCTGCATCAACGCGTGCCGCCGCGTGCTGGTGCCTATCACCAGCAGCACCTGGAGCAGGCCCAGTCCGGCCACGGCGATGCCGAAGGCCGGTGCGCGCGCCAGCAGCAGGGCCAGGTACACCAGCACCAGCCCGCCATCGAGCACCACCGTGAGCGCGCGGCCCGCCAGCGCCTCGCGGATGGCCACGTTGCTGGCCAGGCGCGCCATGAGGTCGCCCGTGGTGCGCTGTTGGAAGTAGCGCAGCGGCAGCGCCACCAGGTGCTCGAAGAGCCCGAGCATCATCCGCTGGTCCACCTGCGCGTAGAGGTACACCGTCAGCATCGAGCGCAGCCAGGCCGCCACGAGCTGGGTGAGCACCAGCACCCCAATGCCCATCCCCAGCAGGGTGAGCAGATCCGTGGACACCGACGGCAGCAGCCGGTCCACCACGAGCTGCGTGGCCAGCGGCAGCGCCAGCCCCAGCCCCTGCAGCACCAGGGACACGAGGAGCAGCTGCGTCAGCACGCCGCTCAGCAGCCGGGTGCCCACCAGCCTCGACAGGTGGGCGGGCCACGTCGGAGGCGCGGGGCGCCGGGGCTCGAAGCCGGGCCCGGGCTCGAAGGTGAGCACCACGCCGTTGCTGAGGCTCCGCGCGAAGCTTCCCGCGTCCAGGCGCCGCCGGCCCACCGCCGGGTCGACGATGTCCACCTTCGAGGGGGACCAGCGCTCCACCACCACGTAGTGGTTGTTGTTCCAGTAGGCGATGGCCGGCAGGGGCACCTGGCCGAAGTTCTCCGGCTTGATGGAGAAGGCCTTGCTGGTCAGCCCGTGCTGCCGGGCCGCCTCGAGAATCCTCCGGGCCGAGGTGCCATCCCGTCCCGAGTCGAACAGCTCCCGGCACTCATTCAGCGTGGTGCTGCGGCCGTGGTAGCTCAGGATCATCGCCACGCAGGCGGCGCTGCACTCGGTGGACGTCATCTGCAGGATGACGGGCACCCGGCGGCGGAAGAGGCTCCAGCGGGCCTTCGGCTTGGGCTTCTCACCGCCGCTCATGGGCCACCTCCTGCTTTGCCTGGAGCGCGAGCACCCCGTCCGCCAGGGACCAGGCCGTCAGCGCTCCCGCGGTGAGCACCAGTCCCAGCACGCACCACAGCAGGGCGAAACCCCGGGGCGAGACGAACCGCGGAAGCTCCAGCACGGCCTGCTCCCGCTTCGTGAGCCGGGCCGCCGACGGAGGGAGGGACGAGGGCGGGGGTGTCTCGGGCAAGGGCCAGTCCTCTCGCGATGGTGGGGTGCTTCCGACGGCAAAAAAAAGGGCGGGGCGTTCGAAGTCGCCCCGCCCGTAGCATCGTCCGTCCGCCGTGCCCGCCTCAAGGGGAGCCACCGGCCGACGGTTCGAGCCGTTGTTACTCGGCCGCCGCCTCGGCGGCGATGCAGCTGCACCAGTCGCAGCTGGCGGCGGCGTTACCTCCCACGAGCACGTCCAGGGCCTCGTCAGTGAGCTCCATCATGCCGGCCGGATTCTCCGGAATCATCTCCCGCTCGGTCTCGCTCAGCTCGTTGCGGAAATCCTCGTCCTTCCACGCACGGATGATCTTGTTCGACATGGCGGTGCTCCCTGTGGGGGTGAACTTCCAGCTCGGGGATGAGCTGTCCTTCACCACGAAATAAACAGTACTTTATATCCGTCATAACTGTCAAATGTGGGAGTCATTAAAATTCAGCGCAGGAGGTTTTACAGGGAAGAACCGTGACGCTGGAAAGGTCCGGGTTGGGTGCCCAGGCGCTCGAGGAGGTCGGCGGCGCGGGCCGGACCGTCGAAGGCGGCGAGGGCGCGCTGGAGGCGCTGGGCATGGGCGCGCGGCGCCGGATCTTCCAGGAGGGCGCGCACGGCCTCGCGAAGCCGGAGGGGCTCGGGGCCGGAGGAGGGCAGCGCGAGACGCAGGGCGGCCCCGGAGCGGACACAGGCGTCGGCCACGGCGGGGTACTCCAGGGCGAGGTGTTGGCCCTCGACGAGGAGCAGCAGCGCGGGGCACCCGTGGGTGAGCGCGCCCAGCGCCGCGGTGGAGGTGGGAGGGGAGAGGACGGCCCAGGCCCGCTCGAGCACGAAGGCCTCGGGCAGGTGGGGGCGCACGAGGAAGTGCGCGGGCGCGCTGGAGGCGGCGGAAGGCGGAGCGAGGGCGAGCACCCGGACGGGCTCGTCGCGCAGGGCCTCGACGAAGGCGGGCCAGGTGGCCGGAGGCAGGGTGGCCCCGCCGAGGCGGGCGAAGAGGACGGGGAGGCCGTTGGCGGCGGCCTCGTCCAGCCAGTCACGCAGCGCCGCGTCGGGCTCCTCGCGGGGCAGTCCGAGGCAGTCGCCCACCAGGTGCACACGTGACGGCAGCGAGTCCACGTCCGCTTCCAGCTCGGGCACGGTGCGCAGCAGCACCATGTCCCCGAGGAGCGAGGAGTCCTGGGGCGCCCGGTGCTCGGGAGGCAGGCCGCACGCCTGGCGCGCGGTGGCGTAGTGGGGCAGCAGCCCCTCGTAGAGCTCGACGGCGTGCGCGGTGAGGGCATCGCGCTGCCCGGGTGGCGGAGGCTCCGCGCGGGGGAAGATCCAGGCCATCTGTCCCAGCACGCCCAGCGGGAGGCGCTGGCGCTCGGCGGCCAGGGGCACCCCGAAGGCGAGCTGCTGGCCCACGAGCACGTCGGCCGGGAAGTGCTTCAGCGCGGACTCGATGTGCCGCACCTGCCGCACCATCTCCATGGGGAGCGCGCAGGTGCTCGTGTCGAAGCTCGGGCCGTCCGGCTCGCCGCGGGCGAGCCGCTCGAAGCCCTCGCGCCGCAGCAGGGGAGCGAGGGACGGGCCGGTGACGAAGGCCACGGTGTGCCCGCGCTCACGCAGCGCGCGGGCGATGGCGAGGGCCGCGTGGATGTCTCCCACGCGGTCCATGCAGCAGAAGAGGTAACGCAAGGGCTCCTCCTGGCCGGCTCACGAGGCGTTCGCGCGAGGCACCCGCTGGCGCTGGTGGCCCAGCTCCTCCAGGAGATCCGCGGCGCGCGCGGGCCCGTCCACGCGGGCGAGCGCCTCCCGGAGCCGCCCGGCGTTCTGCGCGAGCGAGGGCGTGGCGAGCAGCTCCTCCACGGCCGCGCGGATGGAGCGGGGCGTGAGATCGTCATCGGAGCGGCGCAGGAGGCTGAGGGCGGCGCCGGCCCGCCGGCAGCGCTCGGAGGTGGAGAACTGCTCTCCGCCGGCGACGAGGAGCAGGGCGGGCACCGAGTGGGTGAGGGCGCCGAGCACCACGGTGGTGGTGCCGCTGGCGATGATGCCGTGCGCCTGGCGCAGGATGGAGGACTGGGGCACGTGGCGGCGCACGAGGAAGTGGGGAGGGAAGGTCTCCTCTTCCACGCCGGGCTTGCGGATGGCCGCGACGACGCGCGAGGGCATGTCCTTCAGGGCCTCCACCACGAGGGGCCAGAAGTCGCAGAACTCGAGATCCCTCGCGGGCTGCACGTAGAAGAGGGGCAGGCCGGAGGCCCGCGCTTCCTCCAGCCATTGCTCCAGGGCGGGATCGGGCGGTGCCTCGGGCGGCTCCCAGAGGCAGTCACCCACGAGGCGTACGCGCTCGGGCAGGGACGCCACGTCCCCCTCGAGCTCCGGCACCGAGCGCACCATCAACAGGTCGCCGATGAGGGGCGTGTCGCGGTAGCGCGGCGAGGAGGGGCGCAGGCCGATGGCCTCGCGGGCCTCGTTGAAGCGGGCGAGGAGCCCGTCGTGAAGGGAGGCGGCGCGCCGCGCGAGCATCTCCGGCCCCGGAGGCCCGTCGGTGACGGGGAAGATGTACGAGGCCAGTCCCAGGCTCGCCACGGGCAGGCCCTGGCGCTCGGCGGCGAGGAGCGGCCCGAGCGCGAGCTGCTGACCCACGAGCACATCGGCGTGGAAGCGCCCGAGCGCGTACTCCACGTGCCGAGCCTGCCGGACCATCTCGAGGGGCTGGGCGAAGATCTCGATCTGGAAGCTCTTCCCATCCTGCTCGCCGCGGGGAATGCGCTCGAAGCCGGAGTCCTGCACGAAATGGGCGAAGGTGGGGCCGGTGACGAAGGCCACCTCATGGGAGCGCCGCCGCAGTTCGCGCGCGATGGCGAGGGCCGGGAAGAGGAAGCCGGGACTGTCGAGCGAACAGAACAGGTAGCGCACGCGGGCCTCCTCCTACCCGCTGGCCGAGGCTGCGCGGGTGGACGTCCCGTGAGTTTAAACGAAACCGGAAGAATTGGAGAGGGTGGAAGTCCCGGAGACCTGCATACCCATCGGTCGAGTAGCCGATGCCCTGTGTTGGCGAGGGAAGGAAAGACCCCATGGGTTGTGCGACCATGGCCTTCATCCCACCTGCCTGCCGTGGAGCGACATGTCGATGAGCCGCGACTCACGCGAACGGAAACTCACCTCCAGGTTGGCGGAGGCGCTGACCAGTTCCCTGCACCTCTCGGAAGTGTTTTCCAACACCGAGGACGTGCTGTTCCAGCTCCTGCCAGCGGATTACATGGCGCTGTGTGTGTCCAGACCGGGCCGGCCGGGGGATTACGACTGGTGGGCGACGAAGATGCCGGCCCCGTTCCTCGCCCGCTACGCTGAGCTGGCCGAGGATGACTTCGTGCGCAGTGCGGTCGTACGCATGCCCAACGTGGTGTTGCGTGACACGGAGATGGTGCCGCGGCGCCAGGTGCTGGAGCGCAGCCGATGGTACCGCTACTGCCGCGAGTTGGGCATGCCGCTGGAGCACGTGATGTCGGTGTTGCTCGACGTGAAAGGTGGGGTGCACGGCGGCCTCACGCTCTACCGCGAGCGGCGCCGGCCGTTTTCCAAGCGGGACCAGGCCCGTCTCCAGGGACTGACGCCCTTGCTGACCCAGACGGTCCGCAATTGCCGGAGGTACGGCGAGGTGGCGGCGCGTGGCCAGATGCTGGATGCGTTCTTCCATCATCGGGGTGCCAGGTGCCTCGTGCGGACCAGTCCCCTTATCGAGGAGCTGCGTACGCCCTCCACCACCGCGTTGCTGAAGAGGTGGTTCCATCCATCCGAGCTGGGGCCGTCGAGGCTTCCCACGGAGTTGGTGGAGCGGCTGGCCCTGCTGGCGGCCAGGGGAGGAGATGGGGCGCTCGGCTTGGACACCTGGGCGCGGGAGGGCGAGGTGCGGGGCCTGGCGGAGCAGGACCTGCGGGTGACATTCACCCGGCTGCCGGTGCAGGGCGGACAGCGTCTCTGGGCGTTGGAGTTCCAGGAGATTCCTCGTGCCATCCCTGTGCCCGAGTCGTGGCACCAGCGCCTCACGGAGCGCGAAGTCGAGGTCGTGAGCTACGTGCTCAAGGGCTGGGACAATCAACTCATCGCCGGGCACCTGGGCCTTGCGTTGGGCACGGTGAAGAAACATCTGCAGCACGTCTTCGACGCGCTGGGCCTGGACAGCCGGACGGCCCTCATCTGCCGGGCGGCCCTCATGTCCAGGGGACCCCGCTCATGACCTTCTCCACAGGCCACTCCTCCTGAGTGGCTCGTGGTAAGCGTGGTTGGCTTTTGTCTTCAGCTTTCGCCAATCCGGCAAAGTGACACACGATTAAGAGGTATGTACCGAGTCCGTCGTGGCTTCCCTCCCGAAGAGGCCGGTGTAGAGGGCGCGCGTGGTGCGAGCCGACAGCAGCAGCGACGACTGTTCTCGCGGGTCCGTCAGCGAGCGCAGAACCGAGGCCAGCTCGGCCACATGACTTCCATCCGCGTCCCCATGGCCGCGCAGGAAGGTGACCGCCTTGCGGATGTTCGGGATGGCGTTGGCCGCCAGCAGGCGCTCCACGCTCCTGCTGGCGTGTTGCACGGACAGGTATTCCAGCACGTAGGCCGTTCCGAGGAACGCGGCGGGCACGCCGGACCGCGTGGTGTAGCGGTTCCACGCGACATAGGCGGTGACCGCGGGGCTCTGCTCCGTGCCTTCGACCCTCTCGGCCGGCCACCCCAGGTTCTTCAGGTCCGCCAGCAGCCACCGCTCGTGCCCGCGCTCCTCCGCGGACTTCTGGAGGAGCAGCTCCGCCAGCCGGGGATGCCAGCCCATCCGCTTCATCCGGCGGCCCGCCTCCGCCAGGAGCGGCGTGGTCCACCGCACATAATGGTACGTCTGCACCAGGTAGTGGGCGTAGCTGCCGGCATCGATGCTCCCGTCGATGAGGCGGCGGGCGGCGGGGTGCACGTTCAACTCCTCCACGAGCGAGCGCGCTTCGTATTCCAAGGCATCCATCCAATCCGTCTGCGTCTGTGCTCCGTTCGGCGTGTGCATGTACGTCTCCTGTCCGGGGCCGCTGCGGGTCCCGGGCGTTGAGAGGAAAAGCTGCGGGGAGTGGGTCAGGCCTGGGCGTGGCGCGAGACGCTGCTGCCCAGGGAGGCGAAACAGGCCAGGGTCTTGGCCGGGACCTCATCCAGTGCCGCGACGAGCGGCAGGGAGAAGCGGTGGAAACCCGTGTCGTAGAGCGGCTCGGCGATGAAACGCGCTCCCATCTTGTAGGCGAAGAACGACAACACCCGGGGCATCCTCAGTCCGTGGAACTGCCCCTGCCGGGCACGGGCCCGCTCCAATGGGGTGAAGCGAGGAGCGCTCGGCGTGGCCGGGGGCACCGGAGGCGCGTGGGCCCGCGCATGCCATCGTTGGCTCACCAGCCCTTGCCGCATCGCCAGTTGGTAGATGAGATGGGCGTCCTCGGCGGAGTCCGTCTCCATGTTCGCGGAAGCAATCCAGTGCGTCACCCCCCGCTGCCGGCTCTCCGCGTAGAGCCCGGCCTGGAGCCACAGGAGCGCCTCGGAATGGCGCCACTCCTTGAGGATGCAGAAGCGCGTGCTCTCCGCGAACACCAGGCCCGCTCCTCCCGCGTCCGACAAGTCCAGCTTCTGCTCCAGCTCGATGCCCAGGCTTCCACCCGTGGCGCGCGCCACTTCGGAGTTGGGCAGCAGCAGCCTCGAGGTGGCCACTGGCGTGTCATCCGCGTAGACGACGAGATGAACGGTGGTCTCCAAGGTGTCGAAGCCGTTCACCTCCCGGAGCGTCGTGGCGGCCGTGCTTCCGAGCAGTCCCAGCTCCTTGCCAAAGACGGCCCAGCGGATGCGCAGCGCATCGTCGAGCTGCCGCTGGGTGGTGGCGACGCGGCAAGACAGTGTCGTCATGCTTCCCCTCACGTGAAGTGACACGGCCCCTCGCCGTGTCTTCACCCGATTCCTTCGTCGCCAACGGCCCGAGTTCGCCGGGCCACGTTTTTCCTCCCGGCGCGGGCTGGAGCCTGTCCTCCATCTCCTGTCCATACCCCTCGAGGGGTACAGACAACGCCTTCCGGCCTCACCCAACCTCTTCCGCCATGCGGAAGCCGTGCCCGTCGAACTCCATGGGTCCGGTACCGAAGGAGTGGGTGCGACACAATGAACGCATGGGCGAAAGAGTCCTGGCGAGGAGAGGGGATGCGCTATCCATCACCGGCGGATGAGAGGCTTCTGCACGAGCGCGTGGTCCAGCAGGATCCAGTGGCTTCCACTGACGTCTTCATGACGTACATGGATCGAATCGTGAAGATCCTGATGCAGCGGCTGGGCTGTGACGAGGACGCTGCCCATGACTCCACTGTCGAGGTGATCTTCTCCTACATCCACAAGCCCGCCCGGTATGACCCGGGGAGGGGACGCCTGTTCTCCTACCTCATGCAGGCCGCCAAGCACCGGGCGCTGGACAAGCGTCGCGCAGCGGACGCACGGGCCCGGCGAGATCAAAAATACGGCAGCGATGTCGAACATGGGGCGAGGCCTCCGAAGGAAGCATTGGAGGACCTGGTGGAGGCGAGGCTCGCCATGAAGCGGCTCGTGGAGCGTCACATCCTGAAGAGTGAGCGGGATTGGGAGGCCCTCCGGCTCATCCTGGTCGGTGAGCGCTCGACCGATCGTCTGGCGGAGGCCCTCGGCCTGGCGTCGCTCCCTCGGGATGAGCTGAAGCGGGGGGTGAAGCGGCATCGGGACCGCCTCATGAAGTTGCTGGAGCGTTTTGGAAAGGAGGGGTCCGATGGCGAATCCTAAGTGGCTCGAGGTCGCGGCCCGGCGCAGCGGGCAGCTCTCCTGGACGCTCGGCTATGTCTTCGAGCAGTACCGGAAATACGAAGGCAAGACCGCCGAGGAGCTCGCGGTGGAACTGGACTGCTCGCCGGAGACGCTCGAGTGGCTGTCCCTGTGCCGGCGCCCCAGTGAGGAGCGCTTCGTCGAGCACCTGGAGCTGATCGAGAAACGTTTCGCAGTGGAACCTCACCGGCTCGCGGCCGTGGTGCGGCACGTCGAGGTGTTGGATGTTCTTCCCGCCAGTCAGGAGCAGGAGGAGAAAGAAGAGTCCTTCCTGCTCGCGGCGAGAGATCGCACCACCGACGACGAGACGAGCTCATGACAGAGGCCTGGTTGCAGGAAGCCGTGAAGGCATGCCGTCTGCCGTCCTGCCCGCCATTGAGCGACCTGCTCAAGAAGATAGGCATGGTGCTGCCCATCCGTCTGGTGGCCATGCCTCGCCTCACGTGTGGCATGGCTCGCGACTGGCTGGACTCGAAGGGGCGCGCGCACGGCGGGCTGCCGCGCACGAGCCGCCGTCTGCATGGGTGCATGGTGGCGCATGCGGGCCGTGGGATCCTCTTCTATGACGACCAGGACGAAGCGCCCCAGCAGCGCTTCACCCTGATGCATGAAGTGGCGCACTTCGTGCTCGATCACCATCTCCCCCGGGCCCACGCGCTGCGCGCTCTGGGACAGGACATCCTTCCAGTCCTCAATGGCGAGCACGCCCCCGCGCCTCACCAGTCCCTGTTCCTGACGCTCAAGCGGATTCCCTCCGGTGTCCAGGTCCGGTTCATCGAGCGCACCGCTTCCGGAGACCCCTGTACGGGCAAGGCGATGGAGGCGGAGCTGCGCGCGGACCTCCTCGCCTTCGAGCTCCTGGCACCCGCCCGGGAGGCGCTTCCCCTCGTGAGGGACTGTCCCTGGCGGGATGCGGAGGAGCGGTTGGCCTCGCGATTCGGGCTCCCGGTGACAGAGGCCCGGGCCTATGTGCGGCTGTTGTTGGCCCGGGAGCCCGCGCGCCGTCCCTTCTTCCTGAAGTTCACGCCCACGGAGGAGCGGTAACCATGGAGGGTGGAACCCCGCCGGATGGAGGAAGGCGATTCGTCGGAGACGCGGACTACCGGTCGATCCTGGGAGAAGATCTCTCCACCACGCTGGATCTCCGCACCTGGGAGAAGGGGTGGGAAATCGAGCGGTTGATCTCCCGCATCCGCTCCCAGGTGGCCAGTGCCGAGACCGCGGAGGCGCGCATCCGGGCGGCCATCCGCCAGGAGATCTTCCCCGACCTCAAGAGACAGACACGGATTCCCGAGGCGGGAGTCTATGAGGCCAGTCCCGAGAGGCTGAAGACCGTCTTCGAGAGCCTGCTCTTCCCCGGACGGGTCGAGGCGGTGAACAGCATCGCCGCGACGCATGACAGCCTGGCGCTGGGCATCACCCAGATAGGCGTGTCCATCGTGGGCTATGGGGGCCGGTCCGGCACCTTCTCCCAGCGCCTCTTCCGCAAGGATGTGGCCGCGCGCAACCCTGACACGCTGAAGGTGGTGCAGGACTGTCTGGAGCGGCGGCATGAGCGCGGTCCGAGGGACAACGTGTCCATGCTGATGCGCCGCTACATCCGAGCCTATGCCGAGCGGGCCATCCTCCTGGACAGGTCCGAGGCGGAATGGCGCATCGGCCCGGGCAATCCCTGCTCACGGGAGATGCTCTCCGGCGCCAACTACAAACCCCTGTTGAAGGCCTCGCTCGGCGTGCTGAAGCGGCTCATCCGGGAGCACCAGAAGTTCGTGTTCGTTCCCAAGGAACTGGACGAGGAGGGCTACCTGACGCTCGGAGACGCGTTGAAGGCGGGCGAGTACGCCATCCTCCATACGCTCGAGGAGGACAGCAGCTACTTCGTCCGGCGGTGGCACTACGATCACCAGATGGGGGACGAGGCGCTCGCCTTCGTGATGGATTACTGCCCGGAAGTCTTCATCGGGCTGTTCCGGGCCTCGGAGCAGACGCCGCCGCGTCTCTTCTACGCGCACCGGGAGCACGTCCACATCGCGGCCCATGTGGCCCTGGCCGACAGCATCCTGCGGCCCGACCGGGGCTTCCCGATGCTCCTGGACGTCGCGGACGCATCGTGCCGTGGCGTCTTTGGCTCGGAATCCTTCCTGGGCCTGGTGAACGACGCCTACACGCGTGCGGGCTCGCATCATCACTATTTCGGCGGACGCTGACGGCGTTGGCGGGAGACCTGAGACATGGCTGACGACAAGACTCCGAAGTCCCCGGGCACCGGTGTGCCTCCCGCTGGATTGGCCCGCCCGGCGGCCCCCCAGGGCAACCTCAGGGCTCCTGTACACCCGGGCTCCGCGGCGCCTCCTCGTGGAGTGCCTGCCCGTCCGCTCGCCCCTTCAGGCCAGAGCGCTTCCCGGCCGATGGGCCCGGCTCCACAAGCGGCTGGCCGTGGGGCTCCGCCGCCTTCCGGGATGGACCCCGCGCGTGGAGCTCCCGCCCGTCCGCCGCAGCCGGCTCCCACCAGGGCCGGGCCGCCTCGTCCCGCTGCTCCGCCGGAGCGCAGGGCCCCACCGGCTCCGGAGATGGACGCTCCGTACAATGAGGTTGTCCGGCCGCTCCCGGACAAGGTGCTCGGAGAGCTCGAGGAGCTTCGGCACCAGGCCGACCGGGTGACGGCGAGTCTGGATCCCGAGCTCGAGAAGGCGGTGGGCTTCACCCACTTCGACACCACCTCGAGCCAGGACAACCTCATCACCGTCCTGACGACCCGGAATGATCTCCACCAGCTGGCGTCCCAGACGCTCGTCCGGGTGAAGTCCAAGGAGGACAATCGCTCGTACCTGGGCCTGGTCGTCCGCGGACCCTTCGCCGAGCCCGATGCTGTCTCCGCCAATTCCACGATCGCCGTGGGCGTGGTGGTCCAGGGCAAGAAGCTCACCTATACCTTCGACTACCACGGGCGAGCCGAGATCGAGATCCTCGGCGAGGAGCTGGACGGGAAGCTGGTGCCTCCCGGTCACCGGCCCCGGCCGAAGAGCCCCGTCTTCCTCCTCGATGACGCGGAGAGCGAGCATGTCCTCGGCATGAGTGGAGACCTGTGTCTGGGGATGGTGGTGGGCTACGAATACATGGAGGCCCGCTTCCACCCCATGGACAAGTCCGTCCTTCCCCGCCACACGGGCATCATCGGAACGACGGGTGGGGGCAAGTCCACGACCGTCGCCACGCTCATCCATCGGGCGCAGGAGGCGGGAATCGCCACCATCGTCTTCGACGTGGAGGGGGAATACACGCATGTGGATAAGCCCACCGAGGACCCGGCGATGCTCGAGGCGCTCAAGCGCCGCAAGCAGAAGCCTCAGGGCGTGAGGGAGCTGCACATCCATCACCTGGTGGGCCGGGACAGCCGCAATCCCCGGCACAAGAACCTGCATCCGTTCGCGCTGAACTTCTCGAGCCTCTCCCCCTACGCGATCGCGGAGATCCTCGACCTGTCGGACGCCCAGCGGGAGCGCTTCCACAAGGCCTACGACGTCACCAAGCTGCTGCTGGAGGACTTCGGCATCTTCCCGAAGAACCCCGAGGAGCGTCAGCAGGTGTTGGAGCTCGATGAGCTGTCGACGGGCTTCCCCCGCATGACCATCCAGCACCTCCTGGACGTCGTGAGCACCTATATCTACAGCCTGAGTGACGAGGGGAAGGCGGAGACCAAGAGCAGATCGAAACCCACGTCCCGGCGGCAAGCCAGCCTCCTGGAGCCCGCAGAGGGCACCGATGCGGACAGCCCGGAACCGCCCCAGGACAACCTTCCCCTCCTGTACAGCGAGTTCCGGAGCAATTTTGGCCGGGTGATGGGCCGGGTGATGGCCCATGCGAGCAGGAACGAGATCAGCTGGAAGACCCTGGCTGGCAAGCTCCACTACCTGCGGCGCCTCAAGCTCTTCGACGTCGGCTCGGCGCCTGGGGTGGACTACGGCTCGATGCTCACCCCGGGGCGGGTGTCGGTGATCGACCTGTCGGATACGGATTCACCCCAGCTCAACAACCTCGTCATCGCGGACATCCTGCGCGGGCTCCAGGAGACGCAGGAGGCGCGTTATCAGCGGGCCAATGAGCGGGGAGAATCCGTCACGCCGGTTCTCATCATCGTCGAGGAGGCGCACGAGTTCCTGTCGGCCAGCCGCATCTCCCAGATGCCCGTGTTGTTCGAGCAGGTGGCGCGGATCGCCAAGCGTGGCCGCAAGCGGTGGCTGGGGCTCGTCTTCGTCACCCAACTGCCGCAGCACCTTCCCAACGAGGTGCTGGGTCTGCTCAACAACTTCATCATCCACAAGATCACGGACAGCACGGTCATCTCCCGGATGCAGAAGACGGCGGGCACCATCGACGAGAGCCTCTGGAACAAGGTGTCCAGTCTCGCGCCCGGGCAGGCCCTCGTGTCGTTCAGCAACTTCACCCGGCCGTTGATGGTCGCGGTGGACCCCGCCCCCGTGAAGCGGCTGCTCGTGGAGTAGAGGGGCCTGGCGGCCGAGCCCCTGTCTTCGCGGGCACTTCGTGCCTGCCCGCGCGAGCGTCTCTACCACCTGGGGGGGAGGGACCGAGGGCTCCTCGAAGTCCATCATCGGACACACCCTTTGAATGGACTCCGAGGAGGAACATCCGTGAACCTCGACTCGCGTGAGCGGGCGCTCACCTTCGAGCTGAAGGAGGCACTGGCCAGCTCCCACGAACTTCCGGTGGTGCTGTCCCAGATGCAGGGCGCGCTGTTCCAATTGTTCCCGGCGGAGCACGCGGCGTGGTGCGTGTCCAGGTGGGGCCGTCCCTCCGAGTATGAATGGGTGGGGACGGACAGGCTGACCGCGTTCCTGGCCCGCTACCGCGAGATGGCGGGAGAGGACTTCGTGCGCGGCACGGTGGCACACCTGCCCAACGTGGTGTTCCGGGACTCGGAGATGGTGCCTCGCGAGGTGTTGAGGCGCAGCCGGCCCTACTGGCTCTGCCGTGAGCTGCACACCCCGGTGGAGCACGTCATGTCGGTGCGGCTGGACATGCGGCAGGGCTGGCACGGGGGGTTGACCCTCTATCGCGAGGAACTCCGGCCCTTCTCCGAGCGGGAACGGGCGCTGCTGCAGGGGTTGACTCCCTTCCTGGCGCGGACGGTGCGCAACTGCCGGATGCTCGGAGGCCTGGTGAGGGACCGCCCGTTTCCGAAGGCGCTCCTCCACCAGCGGGGCGTGGAGTGCCTCGTGCTCACTCCGGCTCTCGCGGAGGTGCTGCGCACGGATCGGGTCACCGCGTGGCTGGAGGCGTGGTTCTCCCCGTCCGAGCTCGGCTCCTCGGGTCTCCCGGCGGAGTGGATGGAGCGGTTGGCCTGGCTCGGGCGCCTGGAGGAAGACGGCGGGGCTGGGGCGGACAGCTGGGAGCGTGCCCGCGAGGACCGGAGCTTGAGGGTGACGTTCATCCGCATGCCCGGGCAGGACGGCCAGCGGTTGTGGACGCTGGTGCTCGAGGAGCGCCTGTATCCCATCCCCATGCCCGAGGCCTGGCGTCTACTGCTCACCCGGCGCGAGGTGGAGATCGTCGGCTACGTGCTGCGGAACTGGTTCTACGAGTCCATCGCCGCGCGCCTGGAGATCGAGGAGAACACGATGGACACGCACTTGAAGAACATCCGCCGGAAGCTGGGCGTGCAGACCCGGTCGCAACTGCTCTACCAGGCGGCCCTCGTCTCGCAGCAGGAACGGCAGTGAGCGGAGGGTGATGCGCTTCCGCTCATGCCGATGCGCAAGCCGCCGCCGTCAGGGCTGCTTCTGCAACTGGACGGTCATGGACGTCATTCCGCCCGAGGCATTGACGGTGACCGTGCCCCCGGTGAGGAACTCCTCGGTGATCCGGAGCGCCAGGGTGCCGGTGATGGTGTCATTGCTGCTCACGTCGACATCCCAGAGCTGGAACACCCACGGCTCCGCCAGCAACTGGCTCGCTTTCGCGGTGCAGCCGCCGGTGGTCCACGCCGGAGTGTAGCTCTCCACCTCGGGCGTCTCGGTGGAGGTCGTCGAGCCCGGGCACTGCATCACGACGACGACGTCCGGCGCGGAGCCATCCCCATCCCAGTAGGTGCCATTGTCGCTGGAAGCGATGCGGGCCGAGACGGGCTGCACGCGCCAGACGCTGTTGGGGTCCACGCCGCACGTCTGGTCCGTCTTGCACACCTGGCTGGAGCCACAGGCCATGCATGCGGCTCCCGCCTTGCCACAGGCGGAGGCGGTGTTGCCCGTCTGGCAGACATTGTTGAAGCAGCAGCCCGTGCAGTTCGAGGCGCTGCACGTCTGCTGGGTGCCTCCCCCCGTGTTTCCATTTCCTGGAGAGTCGTCATCCCCGCCGCAGCCAACCAGGACGGACAGCGCGAGGACGGCCCCTGCGAAAAACCTGTTCATGTCTTCTCGATGAAGAGGGGAGCGTGCTTGTAGGTGGGCACAACGCCGGGACGGGCCCCTCCCCCTCTTGAAGGCCCGTCCCGGGACGCACGGGCCAGGGCCCGCGGTCGGCGCGCACAATGTGTCGAGGCGGACGTCATGTCTGTACCCCTCGGGAGGTATGCGACGGTTGCGCTTCCTCGTGGCTTCCTCCCGTGGCCGAACCGAGGGCCTGTGCCCGAGTAGCCCCAGCTCCGTGGGAGAGCGGCCGGCCGCTCACACGCCTTCACTCCCAGTCGTCGGGTAGCCAGGACGCCGGGCGCTGACGGCACGATTTTTAATGCGGACCAACTTAGTCCTGTTTAAAGAGCCACCACGCAGAGGTGCCCTCGAAGCCGGGGGCGCCGGATGGCTGGAGAGACTCCGAATGCTCCGGATGAGCAAGATGACCGACTACGGCATCGTGCTGCTGACCGAGCTGGCGCGCGCCGGGAACGAGACGCGCACGGCGAGGGAGTTGGCGGCCGGTACCGGTGTGCCCCTACCCTCGGTGAGCAAGGTGCTCAAGGGGCTGCAGGGCGCTGGCCTGCTGGTGTCCCACCGCGGCGCGAGCGGCGGCTACGGGCTGTCCCGCCCCGCCGAGCACATTCCCCTCACGGAGATCATCACCGCGCTCGAGGGCCCCGTGTCCCTCACCGAGTGTGGCGCGCAGGGCGCTCATCCGCCCGCGGGCACCTGCGAGCTGGAGACGGTGTGCCGGGTGCGCGGCCATTGGCGCGTCATCAACCGTACCATCCAGGACGCGCTCGGGCGGCTGACGCTGGCGGACCTGTGCGCGCCGGTGCCCCGGCTGGTGGGTCTCGGAGTGCCCGCCCACCCGGCCGCTCCCGCCCAGAACCCGAATCCCAAGCCCGCCACGGCTGAAGGAGCCCACTCATGAGCACGCAGACCATCCAGGAGCTCACCAAGCGCCAGTACGAGGCCGGCTTCGTCACCGACGTGGAGTCCGAGGCGATTCCCCCCGGGCTCAACGAGGACGTCATCCGCCTCATCTCCGCCAAGAAGGGCGAGCCGGACTTCATGCTCGAGTGGCGGCTGCGCGCCTACCGGCACTGGCTCACCATGAAGGAGCCGCGCTGGCAGAAGGCGGAGTACTCGCCCATCAACTACCAGGACATCATCTACTACTCGGCGCCCAAGAAGAAGCCGAAGCTGGACAGCCTGGACCAGGTGGACCCGGAGATCCTCAAGACGTACGAGAAGCTCGGCATCCCGCTGCACGAGCAGAAGCTGATGCAGAACGTGGCGGTGGACGCCGTGTTCGACTCGGTGTCGGTGGCCACCACCTTCAAGGACAAGCTGGCCAAGGCCGGCGTCATCTTCTGCTCCTTCTCCGAGGCGGTGCGCGAGCACCCGGAGCTGGTGAAGAAGTACCTGGGCACGGTGGTGCCGCACTCGGACAACTTCTTCGCGGCGCTCAACTCGGCGGTGTTCAGCGACGGCTCGTTCGTCTACGTGCCCAAGGGCGTGCGCTGCCCCATGGAACTGTCCACCTACTTCCGCATCAACGCGGAGAACACTGGCCAGTTCGAGCGCACCCTCATCGTCGCGGACGAGGGCGCCTCCGTGAGCTACCTCGAGGGCTGCACCGCGCCCATGCGCGACACCAACCAGCTCCACGCCGCCGTGGTGGAACTGGTGGCGCTGGACGGGGCCACCATCAAGTACTCCACCGTGCAGAACTGGTACCCGGGTGACGAGGAGGGCCGCGGCGGCATCTACAACTTCGTCACCAAGCGCGGCATCGCCCACCACCGCTCCAAGATTTCGTGGACGCAGGTGGAGACGGGCTCGGCCGTCACGTGGAAGTACCCCAGCGTCATCCTCAAGGGGGATGACTCGGTGGGCGAGTTCTACTCGGTGGCGCTGGCCAACCACCGGCAGCAGGCGGACACGGGGACGAAGATGATCCACCTGGGCCGCAACTCGAGGAGCACCATCGTCTCCAAGGGGATTTCCGCGGGCCGGGGGCAGAACACCTACCGGGGCCTGGTGAAGGTGCTCAAGAGCGCCGAGGGCGCGCGCAACTACACCCAGTGCGACTCGCTGCTGCTGGGCAGCAAGTGCGGGGCCCACACGCTGCCGTACATCGAGGTGAAGAACTCCTCGGCGCAGGTGGAGCACGAGGCGTCCACGTCGAAGATTGGCGAGGACCAGCTCTTCTACTGCCAGCAGCGGGGCATTTCGAAGGAAGACGCCGTATCGATGATCGTCAATGGCTTCTGCCGGCAGGTCTTCAAGGAGCTGCCGATGGAGTTCGCCGTCGAGGCGCAGAAGCTGCTCAGCGTGAGCCTGGAAGGGAGCGTGGGATGAAGGCGCTGCTCAGCATCAAGGACCTGCACGTGCGCGTGGCGGGCCGCGAAGTCCTCAAGGGAATCGACCTGGAGCTCATGCCCGGCGAGGTGCACGCCATCATGGGCCCCAACGGCTCGGGCAAGAGCACGCTGTCGCAGGTGCTCTCCGGCCGCGAGACGTACGAGGTGACGAAGGGCGAGGTGCTCTTCGACGGGAAGGACCTGCTGTCCATGCAGCCGGAGGACCGGGCGCACGCGGGCGTCTTCATGGCCTTCCAGTACCCGGTGGAGATTCCGGGCGTGGGCAACCTGCACTTCCTGCGCACGGCGCTCAACGCGCGGCGGCGCACGCAGGGCCTGGAGGAGCTGGACGCCATGGACTTCCTCCAGCTGGCCCGGGAGAAGTCCAAGCTGGTGCAGCTGGACCAGGCCTTCATGCAGCGCTCGGTGAACGAGGGCTTCTCTGGCGGCGAGAAGAAGCGCAACGAGATCTTCCAGATGGCGGTGCTGGAGCCGAAGCTGGCCATCCTCGACGAGACGGACTCGGGGCTGGACATCGACGCGCTGCGGATTGTCTCCGGAGGCATCAACGCGCTGCGCTCGGCGGAGCGGAGCATGCTCGTGATTACCCACTACCAGCGGCTGCTGGAGTACGTGGTGCCGGACAAGGTGTCGGTGCTGGCGGGCGGGAGAATCGTCCGCACGGGCGGGCGGGAGCTGGCGCTGGAGCTGGAGAAGAAGGGCTACGCGTGGCTGGGCCAGGGCCCGGGCGCGGGCGGCAAGGAGGCGAGGCCGTGACGGAAGCGGGGCTCCAGCACTACCTCGACCTGGCCGAGCGCTTCCAGGCGGAGCGGGCCGCGGGCGCCCCGGCGTGGCTGCGGGCCTTCCGGCAGGAGGGCATCGCGCAGCTGGCGCGCCAGGGCTTCCCCACGTCGAAGCTCGAGGACTGGAAGTACACGAACGTGGCGCCCATCTCCGGCCATGCCTTCACCCCCGTGCGCACGGTGCACGAGGTGGGGGTGGAGGCGGCGGTGGCGCGGCTGGCGCTGCCGGGCCCGGGGCCGCGGTTGGTGTTCGTGGACGGCTGGTACGTCCGGGAGCTGTCGCGGCTGGAGGGGATGCCCGCGGGCCTCACGGTGCGCAGCCTGCGCGAGGCGTTGCAGGACGGCGAGCCGCTGGAGGCGCTGGTGGGCCGCCGGGCGCGCACGGAGGCCAGTGCCTTCACCGCGCTCAACGCGGCGCTGCTGGAGGAGGGCGCGGTGGTGCGGGTGGCGCCGGGGACGGTGTGCCCGGAGCCCGTGCAGCTGCTCTTCCTCGCGCGGGGTGACAAGCACGTGGCGCTGGCCAGCCCCCGGGTGGTGGTGCAGGCCGGGGCCAACAGCGAGCTGACGCTGGTGGAGAGCTACGTGGGCGCGGCGCCGGGCGTCTCCTTCACCAACGCGGTGACGGAGGTGGAGCTGGGGGACGGGGCACGGCTCACGCACCTCAAGCTGCAGGCCGAGTCGGAGGCGGCCTTCCACATCGGCGGCCTGCACGTGGAGCTGGGGCGCGACAGCCGCTTCGCCTCGCACCTGCTGGCGCTGGGTGGGGCACTCGCGCGCAACGAGGTGCACTCCGTCTTCGGCGCCGAGGGCGGCGAGTGCACCCTGCAGGGGCTGTACGTGGGCCACGGCACGCAGCACCTGGACAACTGGACGAACCTGGACCACGCGCACCCGCGCTGCACCAGCCGCGAGCTGTACAAGGGGGTGCTGGACGACAAGGCGCGTGGCACCTTCCACGGCAAGGTGCTGGTGCGCCCGGACGCGCAGCAGACGGACTCGCGCCAGTCCAACCGCAACCTCCTGCTCTCGGAGGCGGCGATGGCGGACGCCCGGCCGCAGCTGGAAATCCTCGCGGATGACGTGAAGTGCGCGCACGGCGCGACGGTGGGCCGGCTGGACGAGCAGGCGCTCTTCTACCTGCGCTCGCGGGGCATCTCCCGCGCGGAGGCCGAGTCGCTGCTGACGCACGCCTTCGCCAAGGAGGTGGTGGGCGCCGTTCCGCTGGCCTCGCTGAGGGATCAGGTGGAGGAGCTGCTGGCACGCAAGCTCCCGGGAGCGAAGGAGGGACGGGCATGAGCGGGGCACCTTTCGACGTGGCGCGCGTCCGCGCGGACTTCCCCATCCTCCACCAGGAGGTGCGGGGCCGGCCGCTGGTGTACCTGGACAGCGCGGCGACGACGCAGAAGCCACAGGCCGTCATCGACGCGCTGGTGCGCTACTACACGCAGGACAACGCCAACGTGCACCGCGGCGTGCACGCCCTCTCCGAGCGCTCCACGAAGGCCTACGAGGGCGCTCGCGAGCGGGTGCGCCGCTTCATCAACGCGCGCGACACGAAGGAGATCATCTTCGTGCGCGGCTGCACCGAGGCCATCAACCTGGTGGCGCAGTCGTACGGGCGCAGCAAGGTGGGCCCCGGTGACGAGGTGCTCATCACCGCCATGGAGCACCACTCCAACATCGTCCCCTGGCAGATGCTCTGCCAGCAGGTGGGCGCCACGCTGAAGATGCTCCCGGTGGACGAGCGGGGGGACCTGCGGCTGGAGCAGCTGGAGGCGAACCTGACGGAGCGCACGCGGTTGCTCGCGGTGACGCACGTGTCCAACGCGCTGGGCACGGTGAACCCGGTGCGCGACATCATCAAGCGGGCCCACGCGAAGGGCGTGCCGGTGCTGGTGGATGGGGCGCAGGCGCTGGCCCACTTCCGGGTGGACGTGCAGGACCTGGACTGCGACTTCTACGCCTTCTCCGGACACAAGATGTTCGGGCCCACGGGCATTGGCGTGCTCTACGGCAAGGCCTCGGTGCTGGAGTCGATGCCGCCCTGGCAGGGCGGTGGGGACATGATCCTCACCGTGACGATGGAGAAGACGGTCTACAACCGGCTGCCGTACCGCTTCGAGGCGGGCACGCCGGACATCTCGGGCGCGGTGGGGCTGGCGGCGGCGATGGACTACCTCGACGCGGTGGGGATGGACGCCATCTCGGCGCATGACCAGGGGCTGCTGGAGTACGGGACGCGCGCGCTGGAGGGCGTGCCGGGGCTGAAGCTGTTCAGCCGGGCGCGGGAGCGCTCCGGAGTCCTGTCCTTCCTGATGGAGGACGTGCACGCGCACGACGTGGGCACCATCCTGGACCGTGAGGGCGTGGCCATCCGGGCGGGGCACCACTGCGCGCAGCCGCTGCTGTCGTGCTTCGGGGTGGCGGCCACGGTGCGGGCGTCGCTGGCCATGTACAACACGCGCGAGGACATCGACGCGCTGGTGCGGGGACTTCACAAGGTACGGGAGATGTTCGCATGAGCTCGGACCTGCAGGATCTGTATCAAGAGGTGGTGCTGGAGCACGGCAAGCGCCCGCGCAACTTCCGCGAGGTGGAGGGCGCCAACCGGCGGGCGGACGGCTACAACCCGCTGTGTGGGGATCAGCTCACGGTGACGCTGCGGATGGACGGCGACGTCATCAAGGACGTGGGCTTCGTGGGGCAGGGGTGCGCCATCTCGCGGGCCTCGGCGTCGCTGATGACGGGGGCGGTGAAGGAGCTGTCTCGGGCGGACGCGGAGCGGCTCTTCGAGCTGGTGCACAAGCTGGTGATGGAGGGTCCCGAGGGCCTGGACATGGAGGCCCTGGGCAAGCTGGCGGTGCTGTCCGGGGTGAATGAGTTCCCGTCCCGGGTGAAGTGCGCGAGCCTCGCGTGGCATGCGCTGCGCGCGGCGCTCGAGGGCAAGGAGTCCTCGGTCTCGACGGAGTAGGGAGGAAGCTCGGATGAGAGGTTTGCTGACACCACTCGCGCGCGACTGCGAAGTGACGATGATTCCCAGCGGTGAGCGGGTGACGGTGCCCGCGGGCACCGAGGTGCGGGTGCTGCAGACGCTCGGCGGTAACGTGACCGTGCAGGGCGACTACGGGCAGCTCATGCGCATCGACGAGAAGGACGCCGAGGTGCTGGGCGCCGACTATCTCGCGCAGAACCCGAAGTCCGCCGAGCCCCAGTCCCCGGCCGCCGAGGGCACGTTCGACGAGGAGCAGGTCTGGGAGCAGCTGCGCACGGTGTACGACCCGGAGATTCCGGTGAACATCGTGGAGCTGGGCCTGGTGTACGCCTGCAAGGCCACGCCGCTGCCGGAGGGCGGTCACCGGGTGGAGATTCAGATGACGGTGACGGCGCCGGGGTGCGGCATGGGGCCGGTGCTGGTGGATGACGTGCGCCAGAAGGTGACGGGCCTGCCCGGGGTGAAAGAAGCGGACGTGCAGCTGGTGTGGGATCCACCGTGGGATCAGAGCCGCATGTCGGACGTGGCGCGGCTGCAGCTCGGGTGGATGTAGCCTTCAGGAGGGGATATGCGAAAGCCTGGCTGGAGTGGTCTCGTTCTCTGTGCCCTGCTCGGATGCTCGGCACCGAAGTCCTCGACGGGGAGCGAAGCGCCCCCGCCTGCACCCGCAGCCGCGGCGTCCAAGCCGCTTCAGGTGACGGCGTCTCCCGCGTCCAAGGATGACATCATCCTCAAGAGCGTCGAGCTCCAGGGCAACACGCTGGTGGCGAGGGTGATGCACGGGGGCGGCTGCAAGGAGCACACGTACGAGCTGCTCTGGAACGGCGCTTTCCAGAAGTCCGCGGCGGGCGAGGCGCAGGCGGAGCTGGTGCTGGCCCACGACGCGAACGGGGACTCGTGCGAGGCGCTGCTGAACCGGACCGCGAGCTTCGATCTCGGGCCCCTGGCGCAGCGCTGGCGGGAGCAGAACAAGGGCGAGCACGGCGTGGTGGAGTTGCGCTTCACCGGCTCGCAGGTGACCGGGCGTTACACCTTCTGATCGGGCTGGGACCGGAGCAGCTCCAGTCCCAGCGCCGGCTCACGGCGTCGCGAGATCGGGCGCCGGGGTGCTCTCCGGGGTCTCGGCGGTGGTGGGCGCGAGGTTCATCGTCTCCTCGCGGGGCGGCAGCCCGGTGACGGCGGTGATGAGCTTCTCCAAGCCGTTGAAGAAGCCGATGGCCTCCAGCGGCCGGTTGAGCCACCCGGTGGTGATGCAGTAGTGGCTCGTATGGGGCGCGGTGTGGTGCACGTCATGGTGCTCGCGGCCGAGGATGATGCCGCGGGCCTGCAGCCACGACACCAGGGGCGAGACGTTCTGCATGTGCGACCACTTGTGGAACTGGTTGGTCCCGAAGACGCCCAGGCACAGCATCAGCACGAAGGTGAGCGCGGACGAGGCGAGCGGCGCCTCCGGCCCCGAGGGCAGCAGCAGCGCGAGCCCCAGCACCGGCACGCTCACCAGGCAGTTGTGGCCGTTGGTGGCCACGAAGCCGTGGCGGGTGATGTCGAGCGGGTCCTCGTGGTGGACGCGGAAGGGGGTGACGAAGGTCTTGCCCAGCACTGGCGTGGTCCGAGAGAACCACGTGTCGAACAGCCAGTGCACCAGGCCGGACACGAGGTCGGCCGTCACGAAGCCCAGCACCGCGCTCACCGCGATCATCACCACCGTCTGGGAGCCAGCCGCTTGCACCACGCGGCGCGCGAGCAGGGCACACAGGACGAAGAAGAGGACAACGCCGAGCTTTTCCTGCCACTGGGCGGGGCGGGCTTGGGTGGACGTGGCGACGGACATGCGGGGTTCCCGGGGTAGTGGCCAGGTCCCTGGGCGGGTCCTGCCTTGAGTGTCCGGCAGCCTACACCATCAGTGGAGGCGTTGCCTTTCTGGCCTGCCCGCTCGCACGGGTCACAAGTGGGTGACGCAGCGGATTGCGAGGCCCGTCCGAGGGTGGGACACATGTCTCCATGAGCGTCCGCGTCGAGAAGAAGGGGCCCGTCACCACCGTCATCCTCCACCGTCCCGAGGTGCGCAATGCGGTGGATGGCGCCACCGCCGAGGCGCTCGCCCAGGCCTTCCGGGAGTTCGAGGCGGATGACGAGGCCCGGGCCGGTGTCCTGCTCGGCGAGGGAGGCACCTTCTGCGCGGGCGCGGACCTGAAGGCGGTGGCCGAGGGGCGGCTGCCGCATCTGGCGCCCGAGGGGGATGGACCGATGGGGCCCTCGCGCATGGCGCTGAGCAAGCCGGTCATCGCCGCCATCTCGGGCCATGCCGTGGCGGGAGGGCTGGAGCTGGCCCTCTGGTGCGACCTGCGCGTGGCCGAGGAGGACGCGGTGCTGGGCGTGTTCTGCCGCCGCTGGGGGGTGCCGCTCATCGACGGCGGAACGGTGCGGCTGCCCCGGTTGATTGGCCTGTCGCGCGCGTTGGACCTCATCCTCACGGGCCGTCCCGTGTCCGCGCAGGAGGCGCTGGGCATGGGGCTCGTCAACCGCGTGGTGCCGCGGGGCGGTGCACGCGAGGCCGCGGAGCAGCTGGCCCGGGACATCGCCGCCTTCCCGCAGGCCTGCATGAACGCGGACCGGCGCTCGGCGTATGAGCAGGCCGGGCTCCCGCTGGAGGCGGCGCTGCTGCAGGAGTTCCAGCGCGGCATCCAGGTGCTCGAGAAGGAGTCACTGACGGGCGCGAAGCGCTTCGCGGACGGCGCCGGCCGGCACGGCTCGTTCGAGTAGGCAAGGGCCCCGGCGGGGCCGAAAACATCACGAGTTGAAAGCTGGTTCAGTTTTCAGCTGTTTTTAACGCGCCGCGTCTTGAGCTACGACAGCCAGTGAAAGTCTGTTCTCGCCCCGCGGCCGCCCGCCTACCCCCCACTCGCGGCCCCGGAGGCACCATGTTCGGTCGAGGCTCCCCCCGTCTTTCGCCGTCCACTCCACTTCGCGGGCTGCGCTGTGCGGCGCTCCTGCTCGCCGCCGCGAGCTGCGGTCCCCTCGAGGAAGGCGCTCCCGAGGAGCAGGCCGCCTCCGACGTGGCGCAGGTGGAGCACGCGCTCACGCAGGTCACCAGCTTTGGCACCAACCCGGGCAACCTGCTGATGTTCCGGCACGTGCCGGCGAGCGTGCCGGCCAGCGCGCCGCTGGTGGTGGTGCTGCACGGCTGTACGCAGACGGCCGCGGCCATGGAGAACACCGGCTGGACGGCGGCGGCGAACGTCTACAAGTTCTATGTCGTCTACGCGCAGCAGCAGAGCGGCAACAACTCCAGCAGCTGCTTCAACTGGTTCGAGCCCGGTGACATCGCGCGTGGCGCGGGTGAGGCGCTCTCCATCAAGCAGATGGTGGACAACATGAAGTCCACCTACTCCATCGACCCGGCGCGCGTGTTCATCACGGGCTTCTCGGGCGGCGGGTACATGGTGCCCGTCATGCTCGCCACCTACCCGGACGTCTTCTCCGCGGGCGCCGTCAACGCGGGCGGGCCCTACAAGTGCGCCCTCTCGATGAACGAGGCCTTCACCTGCATGAGCCCGGGCATCGACAAGACGCCCAGCGCTTGGGGAGACCTCGTGCGCGGCGCCTACTCCGGCTACACGGGCGCCCGCCCCCGCGTGTCCATCTGGCACGGCACGAGCGACTTCACGGTGAAGAACTCCAACGCGACCGAGGCGATGGAGCAGTGGACCAACGTGCACGGCATCGACCAGGCGGCGGACTTCACCGAGACGGTCGCGGGCTTCCCGCACAAGGAGTACCGCAACAGCGCGGGCACGACGCTCGTGGAGACCTATGATCTCACCGGCATGGGCCATGCGGTGGCCATCGACCCGCAGTACAGCTACCCGGGCAGCACCACCGTGTGCGGCGCCACGGGCTCGTACCTGTCCGACGTGAACATCTGCGCCTCGTACTACCAGGCGAAGTTCTTCGGGCTCACGGGCGGTGGCGGCACGGGCGACACCACCCCGCCCACGGTGAACCTGACGGCCCCAGCCAACGGCGCCACCGTGAGCGGCACCGTCACCCTCACCGCGAGCGCCTCGGACGCGGTGGGCGTCACCCGGGTGGAGTTCTACGTGGATGGTGCCCTGGCCGGCTCCGACAGCGCCTCCCCCTTCGAGCTGGCCTGGAGCAGCACCAGCGTGGCCAACGGCTCCCACGCGCTCAGCGCCAAGGCCTTCGACGCCGCGGGCAACTCGGCCACGGACGCGGACACCTCCGTCACGGTGAGCAACAGCGGCACGAGCACGCCCGTCACGGTGAGCTTCACCAGCGTCGCCGCCGATGATGGCTACATCAAGGCGAACGCGGATGGCAGCCTGCCGGCGCTCGGCACGCTCACGGGCCTGGCGCTCGGCCGCGGCACGGACGCCAAGCTCAACCGCTCCTTCCTCTCGTTCGACACTTCCGGCCTGCCGGACGGCGCCACCATCACCCGTGCCTACCTGACGGTCGGCTACTCGTCCGGCTCGGGGGACCCGTGGGCGAGCCCCGCTGGCAACACGCTCGTCATCGACGTGAAGACGGGCACCTTCAACGCGGCCGCGACCGAGACGGCCGACTGGGGCGCCGCCGCCAACGCGAGCGCCGTGGCGAGCATCCCGAGGTTCACTCTGGGTACGACGAATTCAGCGGATTTCGGGAGCGCCGGCCTGGGGGCCATCAACAAGACGGGGAAGACCCAGCTGCGGCTGCGCTTCACCCAGGATCAGGCGACGACGGCCTACCTGTTCATCCAGGACGGGACGAACGCCCGGCTCACCGTCGTCTACACGCCATAGTCGAGGGTTTCCAGGGCAGGAAGGCCATTCGGGTGTTAGTGTGACCCCACGGCTATGGGCAGGAAGCAAGGCCCGTTCGTACGCCCCCTCTCCCTCTGGGCGGGGGGGCGCTTCGAGGCACTCCCGCTTTGGGGGGCTGTCAGCCAGGTGGGCCGCCTGCCGTACTCGTCCCGCTTCATGCCGTACCGTAGGGGCCTGCCCCATCTTTACAGGGCGTAGGTCTGCAAACCCTTATTCGGAGGAAGAGCACATCATTCGCGAACAGAGAAGTCCTCGCGGCGGAAGCCGCGATCAGAGAACGAATCGCCGTATCCGCGCTCGCGAGGTTCGCGTCGTGGGGTCCGATGGCGCCCAGCTTGGCGTCATGCCCCTCGAGGCCGCCCTGACGCTGGCGCGAAATGAAGGACTCGACCTCGTCGAGATCAGCCCCATGGCCCAGCCGCCTGTCTGCAAGGTGATGGACTATGGCAAGTTCAAGTACGAGGAGAAGAAGAAGGCCGCGGAGTCGAAGCGTGCCCAGGTCGTGGTCCAGCTCAAGGAAGTGAAGCTGCGCCCGAAGACCGAGGAGCACGACTACGAGTTCAAGGTCCGCAACACGCGCCGTTTCATCGAGGACGGCAACAAGGCGAAGGTCGTCATCCAGTTCCGTGGCCGTGAAATCACGCACAAGGAACAGGGCACGGCCATCCTGACGGACGTGGCGAACGACCTGAAGGACGTGGCGGTGGTGGAGATGCCGCCCCGCATGGAAGGGCGCATGATGTTCATGATTCTCGCGCCCACGCCGAAGGTCGCCCAGCGCGCTCGCGAGGCCGTCAAGCAGGCCGCGGCCAGCGCGAAGAAGTCCCCTCCGCCGGCGAGTGCCGCGGGTGCCGGAAAGCCGGCTCCTGCTGAAAAGGCTCCCGACGCGGCCCCGCAGCAGGAAGCCGCTCCGAGCCCGAGCCCGAGCCCCGGCCCGGCGGCTCCGTAAGCGGAAGCACCCGCACGCGGTGGACGCGCTCCACCGCGTGTGGCGAACCCTCAGCCCGGGCTCTCGAAGCGCCTGGGGCCGCCGTGGAAGTGCTGGTCGAGAAAGGCCTCGGCCCGCTCCCGCGCGGCGCTCGTCTCGGACGAGAACCCCCCGTCCTCACCCCAAGCCGCGAAGCGGGCACGCTCCAGCACCGAGGAGGGGCTTGGGTCCGTGCCGGGCCCGAGGCTCCGCTCCACGGCGGAGAGCAGCGCGTGCGCCTGCTCCACCACCGCGAGCGCCTCCTGGAACGAGACCGTCCCGCCCGCCAGCGCGTTGAAGAGCCGGCAGGCGTAGCGGCGGCAGCCTTCCGGACGCCCGGCGTAGACGGTGCACACGCGTCCCTTCAGGGCCGTGCAGCACTGGCGGATGGCCGGAGCGCCATCCGCGAGCGCCACCACGTCCAGCCCGTTCCGCCGGGCCGCGCCCACCTCGGCGGGCTGGAGCGGAACGTGGCTGAAGAGGTTGCCGTCGCAGCACAGGCCGCAGCCGCGGCACAGCTCGGACAGGGACATGGCGCGCCCTACTTCACCAGCACCAGGTCCCTCGACTGCACGAGGTCCACCTCGCCCGCGAAGTGCGCGAAGTCCTCGTACTGCTTCACGGGGATGCGGGCGCGCTCCACGCGCAGCGTCTCGTCGACGGTGAGCGTGCGCCCCTCCTGCTTTTCCGTGCGCAGCAGGCGTCCGAAGGGGCCCTCCACCTTCAACTGGGCCTGCGGGTCCGCCAGCCGGAAGCCCTGCGGCATCGTCAGCGTCACCACCGTGCGGCTCGACTCCGTGTCGTCGATGTAGAGCGGCGTGGTGCGCGTGCTGAGCTGCACGTACTGGCGGCCCAGGCTCGCCGGCATGGTGATGGGCGGCATCACCACCTTGTCCTTGTCCACCCGGGCGAAGCCGGACGCCTTGAAGGTGTAGCGCACCGTGAAGGGCGCTCCCACCTCCTCGGAGCGCTCCAGCTTCAGGTCCGTCAGCTCCGCCCCGCCGAAGTAGCGGCCCACCGCGCTCTGCAGCGCCTGGCGCCGGCGCTCCCCGGAGATGGCCTCGAAGGCCTCCGCCAGCTGCGCCGCGTCGAAGCCCGTGTACTGCTCCTCGCCCTTGCCGAGCAGCTGGCCGCTCCCATCCACCTCCAGCGCCAGCTTCACCAGCTTGCCGGGCTGCTGCTTCACCGGCGGCGTCTTCACCTTCTCCATCGCGCGGCCGGGCTCGGGCAGCAGGTACGCGTCCCGCTCGCCCAGCGCGGACTCGGGCAGCTCACCGAAGGGCGCGAAGCGCGTGGTGGTGTCCAGCCACACCGGCCCCTCTCCCGGCACGTCGGCCCGCAGCGCCACGTACGGCAGCAGCGACTCCTCGGGGAAGAGGTAGTCCGCCGGGTCCGCCGAGAAGGTGCGCACCGCCACGACGCGCGCGGGAATCCCCAGCACCTCCAGCCCCGCCTTCAGCACCCACAGCCGGCTGCCCCGGTCCTGCGCCACCGAGGACGCCGCCGACTGCGACAGCCCCGCGTCCCGGCCGATGAAGCGCTTCATCACCGCGGCGTACAGCGCCTTCACCGCCTCCAGCCCGCGCTTGTCTCCGGCCGCCTCGCGCGCGAAGGCCTCCAGCTCCCAGTTGAGCGCGCCCTTGTCCAGGAAGGCGTCCGAGTACACCGCCACCAGCTTGTCGTTGCCCGTGGTGCCCGCGCCCACCACCACGAAGGGCAGGTACTCCTTGCCCGACGGCGGACCGTCCGGCTCGGGGATGAAGGGCGGCACGTTGCGCGCCTCGAAGGTGAAGAGCTCCTCGTCCCCCTTCACCACCGGCGGCGGGGCCTTCATGTTGTGCGCGTCCACCTTCATGCCCGTGCCCTTGGGCGCCACCACCGTGTACGTGGCCCGGTGGTCCGGCAGGTTGGCGACGCGGAAGTAGAAGTCCGACGCCGTGAAGCCCGGCTGCGCCGGTCCGCGCGAGGCCTCGGCCATCAGGTACTCCACCTCCACGTAGTCCCCCACCTGCACGCCCGGCAGGCTGATGGTGTCCTTGCCCTCGATGCTCTCCGGCTCCAGCACCGTGCCGTCCGCCTTGAGCGTCCGCAGCGCCAGCACCTGCGCGCCCGAGGGCAGGTTCACCTCGGCGATCTCCTGCACGCCGCTCTGCTCCAGCGCCTTCTGGATGCTGTGGATGCGGGTGACCTGCGAGCCGTCCTGCCAGACCTGCGTGGCCGCCGCGTCCAGCACGTACACCGCGGCGCTCTCCTGCGGGCCCGGGTTGGCCTCGTAGTCCTTGATGGCCTGCCGCCCGTCGATGGCGTGCGCCTGCAGAAGCTCCTGCCCCGTCTTCGCGCGCACCACGGCGCGGCGCATGGCGAGGTTGCCCCCGTCCAGCAGCAGGGCCTGCTCGCGCAGCGCCAGGGCCCCGGCCGCATCTCCGGCCAGCTCGCGCACGTCCGCCAGCTTCTCCAGCACCCGCGCGTTGCGCGGCCAGAGCGCGCTCAGGTTCTTCAGCGTGGCCGAGGCCTCGTCGAAGCGCCGCTGCGCCACGTACGCGGCCGCCAGCGACAGGCCCGTGGTGATGTCTCCCGGGTTGCGCGTGAGCTGCTGCTGGTAGAGGGCGGCGGAGCGCTCCAGGTCGCCCCGCATCCGCGCGTGCTCGGCGGCGCGAGGGAGCGCGCCCGGGCAACCCACCAGCGAGGCCACCAGCTCGTCCGCGCGCGCCACCGCGTCACGCCGCCGCGCCAGCCCGTAGCGCAGCCCCAGCGCATCGCACAGCCCCGGCTGCACCTGGAGCGCCGCTTCCATGCTCTCCTCGGCCGCGCTCTCCACCTCCAGCGCCATGGCCGTGCGCGCCTCCAGCAGGAACAGGGGCCAGCCCGGCTGCTTCACCGCGGCCCGCGCCGTCTTGAGCGTCTCCATCGCCGCGGCGTGCTGCCCATCGTTGAGCGACAGCTCGGCGCGCAGCAGCAGCGCCGTCACGTCGCCCGGGTCCTTCGCCAGCGCCGCCTCGATGTCCCGGGTCGCGCGCCCGCGGGCCACCTTGGTGGGGATGCTCCGGTCCAGCGAGGCCAGCTCGGCGCGCAGCGACAGGACGGCGGCCGTCTGCGTGGACTTCTGCAGGCGCGTCATCAGCCGCCAGGCTCCGTCGGAGTCCCGGCCCATGCCGTCGCGCACCGCGGCGAAGTCCGCCAGCAGCGGGCCCGCCTCACCGGCGAGCGCCGCGGCCAGGTCCTCCGCGCGGGGGTACACCAGCTCCGCCTTCGCCTCCCGGGGCGCCGAGCCCCACGAGGAAGGCGCGGGTCCGCTGGCCGGGCTGTAGCGGATGTTCGACGGGCGTCCATCCGCGCGCGCCAGGGCGAAGGACACGTTGGCCCCGCGCTGCTGGTCCTTCAGCAGCTTGAGGAGGATGCGGTGCCGGCCCGCCGCGAGCTGCACGGGACGCGCGGCCACCGTGGACGCGGCGTGGGCGAAGTCGCGGCGCTCCAACAGGGGCGCTCCATCCACCATCACCTTGAAGGAGGAGGCGGAGACGGCGCGCACCAGGTAGACGCCCGCCTCGGCCACCTCGGCGTCCACGGCCATGAGGTAGATGTCGCCGCTGGCCGGCTCGCCCGCCACGTCCAGGCGGCTGTCCGGCGCGCGCAGGGTGCGCGGCACGAGCGGACCGAAGGGGCCGGTGAAGGGGCCCGCCAGCGAGCCGTCCTTCTCCGGTGGGGTGGTCTCGTCGAAGGCGAGCAGGTGCCAGGGCGAGAAGGGCCCCACCAGCGTGGCCGTGTCCACCGCGCCCATGTCCTTGAGCGCGCGGGCCTGGGCGGCCCGGTCATCCCTCAGGCCGAGGATGGCCACCTGGCTGGCGCGCAGCAGTTGGGCGGCCTCGCCCGAGGCCCCGGCGTCGAGCGCGGCCTGCAGGCCCGTGAGGATGACGTCATCCAGCGCGGGGGAGGTGCCCACCAGGTCCAGCACGTAGCGGGCGGAGGGCACCGCGAGCGGATGGCGCGGGGCGCGGGTGACCACGGCCAGCGCGGCATCGAGCGCGCGGCGTGGCTGGGCGGAGCGGCGCGCGAGCAGGTGCTGGCCATAGAGGGCGTAGGGGTCCGCCGGGTCCTTGGCGCTCGCCTCGTCGAAGCGGGACTGGGCCATGGCGGGGTCTCCCGCCATCAACCAGGCGTGGAAGCCCGCGAGCGCGAGCGTGCGCGCCTCGCTGGTTCCCTTCTGCGCCGCGCTGGCGGCCTGGTCGAGCACCTCGGTGGGCGAGGTGGAGTGGGCACAGCCGGCCATGGCGAGGCCGGAGATGAGCAGCAGCACGGAGAAGCGGGGAGTGAGCGTGCGCATGGAGCGCACAGGGATAGTTCAATCCCCCGGGTGAGGCCACATCCACTTTCAGCGGTTGGCCTCTCTCCTGCTCACTTCGAACGCTTCTTGGGCGCGGGGGCGGGCTTGGGCGCGGGCTTCTTGACGGGAGGCGGGGCCGCGGCCCTGGGCGCCTCCACCCGAACGGCCGCCGACGCCTGGACGGCACCGGCGGGCTTGGGCGGCAGGGTCTTGACCTGGTAGCTGAAGTTCTCGGCCTGACAGATGCCCTCGATGCAGCCGATTGCGGGGACGGGCGCGACGCCGAACCGCCGCTCCTGCCAGTTCAGTCCCAGCTGGAGGGGCTCGAGGATGGGGCGCTTGTCTCCCTTGGTGCCCAACGAGGCGACCAGCGCTCCTTCCTCGTCCACGGCCAGCTCGAGCTCCACGGGGCCCTGGGGGGAATCGGGCCCCAGCATGGTTCCCTGCTTCTCTCCCAGGCTCCACTCGAGGCGGATGGGGGTGCCGGCCCCGCCATACACCAGGGCCACGTACCGCTTCTGCTCCGGATCCGGCGACATCAGCAGCAGCGCGACCTCCGAGTCCGGCAGGGGATCGTGGAGCACGGCGTGCTGGAGCGTCTCGAAGAAGGTGGGCGCGGGGCGCAGGGTGTCCACCCGGGCCGCGAGGCGGGCGGTGTCGCCCCTCATGCCCGGCAGGTCCACGCGCATGAGGCCCACGCGCGACTGGCCTTCCACGGCCGGGAAGACGAGCTTCCGGTCGTTCAGCTCGAGGGGACGGCCGGACACCAGCAGCGAGGGTTTGTCGGGGCCTTCCCCCAACACCACCTTGCGCGGCTCTCCGTCCGAGGACGTCAACCGCCCCGCCAGGCGATCCGCCGAGGCCGGTCCGAGATCTCCGGTGAGCGCGTTGCCCGGCGTCATCGGTACGCGCCGCTCCGTGGTGCGCAGGTACGCCATGCCCAGCACGCCCACCGCGGACAGCACCAGCAGCGTGGCCACGGCTTGCAGCAGGACGCGCACCGCCTTGCGCACGGCCCGGCCCACGCGCTGCATCCGGTTGAGCTTCGCCGGCCGCAAGGTGGTGTAGTGCGGGGCGAGCGGCTCCAGGTCCCGGATGAGCTCGGTGACGCTCGCGTAGCGGTCCGCGGGCAGCTGCTTGAGGCAGTTGGCGATGATGCGATCCAACCGCGGATCCAATCCCGGCTTGCGGCGCGAGGGGGGCTCGAAGCTGCCCGCGGGCAGCTCGCCCACCAGCATCTCGTAGAAGATGAGGCCGAGCGCGAAGATGTCCGCGCGCCCGTCCGCCGTCTTCGCGTCCACCCGCTGCTCGGGCGCCATATAGGACAGCGTCCCCATGGCCACGTGCGTGCTGGTGAGGGCGAAGCGCGTGCTGGTGTCCTCGAGGAAGGAGGCCAGGCCGAAGTCCGTCACCTTGGGGAGATCGCCGGCCTGCTCGTCGAAGAGGATGTTCTCCGGCTTGAGGTCCCGGTGGATGACGCCGCGGTTGTGCGCGTACTCGATGGCCCGGCAGATCTGCAGCATCACCCGCAGCGTCTCCTGCGGGTCCTGCTGGGGCGCGCGCATCCGCTCGCGCAGCGAGGGCCCGTCCACGAACTCCATCACCAGGTAGTACGTGGACGCGGTGCTCCCCTTGTCGACGATGGAGACGATGTTGGGGTGGTGCAGGGCGGCGAGCGCCGCGGCCTCCTTCTGGAAGCGGGCGACGAAGCTCTCCTCCTGGGCCAACTGCTGGCTGAGCAGCTTGACGGCGACGGTGCGGCCCAGCGACAGCTGGGTGGCCTTGTGCACCTCTCCCATGCCGCCGGCGCCGACGAGGCTCTCCAAGCGGTAGCCGGGGATGAGATCCGGCGCGTGCGTCCGGCTGATGGCGGTGGCGGTGGCGTCGAGCGATGACATGAGGGGACGGGCGCGAGGCTAGCAGAACCTTCCGGTTCCGGGCGTACACGATGATCCAGGACGCTACAGGCCGTCGCGCGTGAAACCGTTTCCTCCTGCATACCGTTTTCCAGCTACACCGCACCGCCCGGGTTCGCTGCGGGTGCGGGTGGTGAGGCGATGCGTGTAGGGCTGGCTGCGTCGAAGTGGCCAGCGGCGCGCTGCTCGCAGTTGTCGCAGTGGCCGCAGTCCTCGTGCTCCGGCTCATCGAAGTACTCGCCGAGCAGACGCCAGCGGCACCCGGTGGTCTGTCCGTAGCGCATCATCTGCTGGAGGCGTTGGCGATCACTCTGGTGACGCGTCTCGTAGGCGGCGAGGTAGGCGGCGAGCTCCTCGGCGGTCTCGAAGTCGCGCAGCTGCTTGAGGCCGCGTGCGCCGCGCTCGAGGATGCCGGCGCCGGCGAGCTGCGCCACCAGCACCTTCACCCGGTTGGCCGCAAGGCCCGAGGCCTCCGTGAGCACCTTGAGGGATACGGGTTTGCCCTGACGGTGGGCCCAGAGCTCGCGCAGCACCGAGTAGAGCGCCTGGGACTCCTCGCGCCGGGGGTACTTGCCGCCGAGGAAGTAGCTCTGGATGCGTTTGTCCTCCAGCCGGTAGAGGAGCACCGCTCGCGCCGGCTCGCCATCACGGCCCGCGCGTCCGGCCTCCTGGTAGTAGCTCTCCAGCGAGTCGGGGAACTGCCAGTGCACCACGAAGCGGATGTCCGGCTTGTCGATGCCCAGGCCGAAGGCCTTGGTGGCCACGATGACGCGGTAGCCGTTCTCCATGAATCGCTGTTGGATCTCCTCGCGCTCGGACGTCTTCAGCTTGCCGTGGTAGCGCGCGGCCGGGATGCCGGCGGCCTCGAGCCACTGCCACACCTCCTCGGCCTTGCGGACGGTGGCGGTGTAGATGATGCCGGTGCCGCGCTCCTCCTGGAGCAGCTTCATCACCCGGGCCTTCTTGGCCTCGGGGTTCACCGTGCGGGCCACCTCCATGAAGAGGTTGCCGCGCTGGATGCCGGTGTTCACCACCCGGGCCCGCTCCATGCCGAGCTGCTTCAGTACGTCCTCGCGCACCTGCGGGGTGGCGGTGGCGGTGAGCGCGAGGATGGGAGGCCGGCCGAGCTGCTGCACGGCGTCGCGCAGCGCGAGGAACGCCGGGCGGAAGTCGTGCCCCCACTGGGAGACGCAGTGGGCCTCGTCCACGACGAAGAGGGAGACGCCCGCCTTGCGCAGTGCCTCGAGGCGCTCGGGCTTCTCGAGCTGCTCGGGCGTGACGTAGATGAGCTCGTGCTCGCCGCGGCGGACCTCCCGCGCCACCTGGTCCGCCTCGCGCGCGGTGAGCGTGGAGTCGAGCTTCACCACGTCCACCGCCGCCTCGGAGAGTTTGTCGTGCTGGTCCTGCATGAGCGCCAGCAGCGGCGAGACGACGACGGTGGCCTTGGGCAGCAGCAGGGCGGGGAGCTGAAAGGTCAGCGACTTGCCCGCGCCGGTGGGCATCACCCCCAGCACGTCCTCGCCATCCAGCAGCGCCTCGATGATCTCCTGCTGGCCGGGCCGCAGCTCCTCCACGCCGAAGTGCTCCCGGGCCTCGGCCATGAGCTGCTTCCAGCTCGGCCTCTCGTGACCGTGACTTCCCTCTGCCGCGTCCTTCTCTCTGGGAGTGCCCATGGCGTCCCTGAAGGTAGGGGGCCGTGTTCACCCCTGGGAGCCAGCTTGGACTGCGGAACAACGAGGTTCGTCCGGGGGACGGCCGAGCACGTTCCCGCCGGTTTCCGCGTGCTTAGGGCACCGGGGGCCCGCTCACCGGAGCGGAAGGGCTCGCCTGCCCGCCCGCTCTGAAACGCCGCAACCCGTCGGCGTAGAGCGCGCGGTAGGCCTCCAGCGTCACGCCGCCCACCCGGGCGCCGAATGTGTCCTCGTGCCCGGCGAGTCGGCGGGTGACCCGCGCGTTGACCTCGTTGCCGTAGTGGCGCCCGTCGTAGGTGTTGCCGGGGTTCGCGGTGACGTCCGAGGGCACGGCGAAGTCGTAGACGTCGTCGAACACGGACGTGAGCGCGTGCAGGCAGCGCAGGTAGTCCGGCAGCGCGCCCGTGCGCTCCAGCTCGGCCACGTGCCACGCGGACAGCGGCGGCATCCACCCGACGAACCGGGCCTCGGGGAAGAGATCGCGCAGCTCGCGGAAGCGCGCCACCCGGGCCGGGTCCAGCGCTCGCGGGGAGAGCCGCAGACCCTCGGGGTCGAAGGTGCCGGCGTCGGGGCGGACCACCACCTCGAAGCGCTCGTCGTAGAACTTGGGGTAGGGCGACTGGTCCAGCACCGCCAGCACCGACCAGAGCAGCGCGTCCAGCGACAGGTAGCTCTTCCAGCGCGGAGGCGGGGCCTCGCCCCGGGCGACGAAGTCCGGCACGTCCACCTGCGCATCCACTCGGGCATCGAAGTTCACGAAGTCCGTGCCGATGATGACGAGCGAGGGCTTCGCCCCGTGCGCGCGCAACCACCGGGCATAAGCGAGGAACTCGCCCACCACGCCCGCGCTGAAGGCGAGGTTGAGGCAGCGGTGCGGCGCCAGCAGCGAGGGGCGCACGATGGTGGAGGTGGAGCTGCCCAGGATGAGGCAGTCGTAGCGGGCGGGGTCCTGGAAGAAGAGGTTGGCCTTGGAGACGCGCTCGTTGAACTCGTAGTTGCGCCCGGTGAGGCGGTTGCCCCGGCCATACCAGAGCGGATCCACGAGCAGGTTGAGCGCGAGCGCACCCAGCACCAGCGCCGCCGTGGCCACCGCCCAATGCTTGAGGTACCTGTCCATGCCCACGGGCGCGTCTCCGTCGGCCAGAGCATCGCCGCTCCGGGGCGCAGACGGAAGGAGCGGGATGGCCTCTGCCACCCTGCCTGCCGGGCCTCCTGCCTGGGATTGACCCGCGGACCAGGGCCGGGCGCCGGGACAGAACGCCGCACAGGTACCAACGTTCTCTCAGGCACTCGCGGGAGCGCATCCATGAGAACCATCGCCGACATGATGGAGGCCGGCTCGGAGCAGATCTTCGAACGCTGGTTGGAGCGGGTTCAGGAGGACCATGCTCCCGGGGCGCTCTCCAGGCCGGAGCTGGCGGACCACATCCCGGACTTCCTACGGGAGGTGGTGGCGGCGCTGCGCCGCGAGGAGGAAGGACAGGCGCCCAAGACGCACCGGGTGGGCCCCCTGGGCTGGGAGCACGGCGAGCAGCGCTTCCGCGTCGGCTTCGATCTGTCCAACATGGTGCGCGAGTACGGTGCCCTGCACGACTGCATCTACGACTTCATGGAGGAGCAGGGGCACGCGCTGCTTCGCGTGGAGGAGGTGCGGGTGCTGGTGCAGTGCTTCAACCGGGCCATCGCCGAGGCCGTCGTGCACTACACGCGCATCCGCGAGCGGGAGCTCCTGGGCAACGAGGCGCCTCCCCCTCCGGGCTAGAAGTTGTAATAGATGAACTCGCTCACCTCGCTCAGGCGGAGGATGGCCACCGCGGCCATCGCGGCGCAGGCGAGCACTTGGCCCGGAGTGGGCTGCCAGCCCCAGCGCGAGGCCGGGAAGGCGCGGGGCGAGTCCTCCACCAGCGCGGGGTTGTGCGGCCCCATCCAGCGGTGCAGGCCCCCCGAGAGGAACACCACCGGGAGCGCCGCGAGCAGCACCGCCGTCTTCGTCGCCGCCCGGAAGAAGCCGGAGAGGTCGTCGTTCCACACCGCGCGGAAGGCGAGCCCCGGCTGCGCGCCGTCCGCCAGGCCCGCCATGCCCCGGAGCACGCCGAGCGCGCCCTCGAGCGTCTCGGCGCGGAAGAAGACCCAGGCCACCACCACCGCCCCGTAGGTCGCGGCGATGGCCAGGGGCCGCGTCCACCGGCCCTCCTGCCCGAGCGGCGCCAGTCCCCACCGCTCGCGCAGGGAAGTCCACACGTGGGTGAGGACGAGCAGGGCGCCATGCAGCCCGCCCCAGACGATGAAGTTCCACCCGGCGCCGTGCCACAGCCCGCCGAGCAGCATGGTGAGCATCAGGTTGACGTAGCGGCGGACGCGGCCCTTCCGGTTGCCGCCCAGCGCCACGTAGAGGTAGTCGCGCAGGAAGCGGGAGAGGGAGATGTGCCAGCGGCGCCAGAACTCGACGATGCTCGCCGAGCGGTAGGGCGTGTCGAAGTTGAGCGGCAGGCGGATGTTGAACATCCACGCCAGGCCGATGGCCATGTCCGAATAGCCGGAGAAGTCGAAGTAGAGCTGCAGCGAGAAGGCGATGGCGCCCACCCACCCGTCCACGAGGCCCACGGGCACGCCCTGGGCCGCGGCGGCGAAGACGGGGTTGGCGAACTGGGCGACGACATCCGCCACGGCCACCTTCTTGAACAGGCCGCGGAAGAAGCAGGTGAGCCCCACGGTGAGGCGCTCGGAGCGCAGGCGCGCCACGTCCGGCGAGGCGAACTGCGGGAGCATCTCCCGGTGGTTCACCAGGGGCCCGGCGATCTCATGCGGGAAGAAGGTGACGAAGAGGCCGTAGCGCAGGACGCTCGGCTCGCGGTGGCCGGTGCGGTAGCAGTCGACGAGGTAGGCCACCTGCTGGAAGGTGTAGAAGGAGATGGCCAGCGGCAGCCGGGGCGGCGCGTAGTCCCACCGCGTCCCGAGCAGCGCCTGGAGGTTCTCCACGAGGAAGCCCGAGTACTTGAAGTACGCGAGCAGCCCGAGGTCGATGGTGAGGCCGGCGATGAGGAGCCAGCGGGCGCGCCGCTTGTCCACGGAGGAGAGCGAGGCGATGCGGGCGCCGAGCAGGTAGTCGAAGGACAGCGAGGCGACGAGCAGCAGCACGTAGCCGGCGGACCACCAGCCGTAGAAGACGAGGGAGGCGGCGAGGAGGGAGAAGAGGGCCTCGCGCGTACGGCCGCGGTGTCCCAGCCCGAAGTAGACGAGGAGGGCCGCGGGCAGGAAGACGAAGAGGAAGACGTGCGAGTTGAAGAGCATCCGCGAGCCGCAGAGAGCGGGTGGCCACAGGCTACCAAATCTCCCCTCGCCCTCCGGGAGAGGGACAGGGTGAGGGTGCCTGTCCCCCTGCTTCAACCCGTGCACCCCCCTGTCTTGCCAACTTATTGAACGTTCGTTAAGTAAAGGCCCCACGTATGGCGAGGCCGACGAAAGAGGAAGCCCGGGACACGCGCCGCCTGATTCTGGACGCGGCGCTGGACCTGTTCTCGGAAGGGGGCTTCGCGGGCACGTCAATGAGGCAGATCGCCCGGGCGGTGGGGGTGCGCGAGAGCGCGCTGTACCACCACTTCCCGTCGAAGGCGGCCATCTTCGAGGCGCTGCTGGCGGAGATGGGGCCGGGCAGGTCGGAGCATCTGGAGTCGCTGGACCTGGATGCGATGCTGCGGGAGGGCCCCGAGCCGCTGCTGCGCTCCATCGCCCGCTTCATGATCGAGGGCTGGGCCACGCCGCACGAGCAGAAGTTCGTCCGCATGCTGATGGCCGAGGGTCCACGGCTGAAGGACGCGGGCCAGGTGCACTCCTCGGTGATGGCGAGCCGGGGCCGGCTGGGAGGGCTCTTCGCGGAGCTGGCCCGAAGGGGAGCCATCCGGCCCGGAGACTTCGAGCTGTACGCCATCGAGTTCATGGGGCCGATGCTGATGATGCGGCTGATGTACCTGGTGCTGGCCGGGGGCACGCCGGACGTGGAGCGCCTGCTCGAGCGAGTGGACGCGCACGTGCACCATTTCTGTGAGTCCGTGAAGGTGGGGGAAGCCATGACGGTGAAGTCCGTTTCGCGGAGGCGCTCATGAGGCTGCTGTCGCTCGCCGCGCGCAACCTGCTGCGCAACCGGCGCCGTACCGCCATCTCGCTCGTCGCGCTGGTGGTGGGCGTGGGCGCGATGGTGGCGCTGCGTGGCTTCGTCAACGGCCAGCAGCGCGTCATCCTGGAGAACCTCGTCTTCGGACAGGTGGGCGCGGTGCAGGTGCACAAGAAGGGCTACCTGGCCAACGTGCAGGGCTCGCCGCTCACGCTGGACATGGCGGACTCCGAGGAGCTGCGTCGGCGCATCGCGTCCGTCGCGGATGTGACGGCCGTGTCGCCGCGCATCGCCTTCGGCGGGATGATCTCCCTGCCGGACGTGGAGGGCGCCACGGAGGACGAGGGGGCCGGCAAGACGGGCTTCCTCCAGCTCACCGCCTTCGACCCGGCGCTGGAGCCGAAGGTGACGCCGCAGCGCTCGACGTGGCTGGGCAAGGGCGCGCACCTGTCCGGGGTGGAGGCGCCGGAGCTGCTGCTCAACGCGGACATGGCGAGGAGCCTGCGCGCGGAGGTGACGGATGCCCGGGTGCCCTCGGAGCGCTGGCCGGCGCTGCTGTCGGGGGACCGGGACGGGGCGCTCAATGGCGAGGCGGTGCGCGTGGCGGGCACGCTGGTGAGCGCGACACCGGGAGACCGGCGGCAGGGGTACGTGCCGCTGGGGACGGCGCAGCGGCTGTTGCGGATGGAGGGCCGGGTGACGGAGTACGCGCTGGCGGTGACGCGGATGGAGGACGCGCCCCGGGTGCGGGACGCGGTGCAGGCGGCGCTCGGGCCCGAGTACGAGGTCCACACGTGGGATCAGGTGCTGCCCTTCGTCGCGCAGCTGGTGGGCCACCAGGACTTCATCTTCGGCATCATGACGTCGGTGTTCCTGCTGACGGTGCTGCTGGGCATCGTCAACGTGATGCTGATGAGCGTGCTGGAGCGGGTGCGGGAGATTGGCACCATGCTGGCGGTGGGGACGCGGCGGCGGCAGGTGGTGGCGCTCTTCCTCATGGAGGGGGCGGTGCTGGGGCTGGTGGGTGGCCTGCTCGGAGCGCTGGTGGGGTGGGCGTTGACGGCGTGGCTCGGCCAGCGGGGCATCCACCTGCCGGCGCCTGGAGCGGCGGCGGACAGCCTCATCCGTCCCCATGTCTCGATGCTGTACCTCGTGCGCGCGGTGGGTATGGCCACGGTGGGTGCGGCGCTCGCCGCCCTGTGGCCCGCGTACCGTGCCGCCCAGCTCCGTCCGGTGGAGGCCCTGGCCCACTCATGAGCACTCTCTCTTCCATCGCCGCGCGCAACGTGGCGCGCAACCGCCGCCGAAGCCTCGTCACCCTGGCCGCCGTCCTGCTGGGCGTCACGGCCGTGCTCGTGCTGCGCGGCTTCATCGACGGCTTCGTGCGCCTCATGGTGGACGACATCGTCCAGGGCAAGACGGGCGCCCTGCAGGTCCACACCACCGGCTACATGGACAGCAGTGACGCGCTGCTGCTGGAGCCGAGCATCCCCTACGACGAGGCCCTGCTGGCCCGCGTGCGCGCCGTGCCCGGAGTGACGGGGGTCACGGGCCGCATCCAGTTCTCCGGGCTGGTGAGCAACGGCGTGTCCCAGACGATGTTCGTGGGGCGTGCGCTGGACGTGCTCACGGAGAAGCAGGCCGTGCCCCGGGCGGGCTTCGACGTGCTGCCCGGAGGCCGGGCGCTCGCGGGCGGGGACCATGCTCACGCCATCCTCGGCAACGAGCTGGCGCAGTCCTTCCACGCCGTGACACCGGCGGAGAAGACGAAGGCGGCGGGGGCCGAATCGCTCGTGGACCGGGTGACGCTCGCCTCGTCGAGCCCCAAGGGCCGCGCCAACTCGCTGGACGTGTCGGTGGAGGGGCTGAGCGTGTCCAGCCTGCCCTTCGAGAACAAGCGCGTGGTGACGGTGCCGCTGAAGTTGGCGCAGGAGCTGTTGGGGATGGAAGGGCGGGTGACGGAGCTCGCCGTGGCGGTGGACGACCTGCGCAACCTGGAGCGCATCGCGGCGGATCTACGGAGGGAGCTCGGCCCCCAGTACGAGGTGCACACGTGGCAGGAGCTGCAGCCCTTCGTGCGCGACATCATCAGCCGTCAGAGCTTCGTGATGGGGCTCATCTCCCTCATCCTCTTCGTCATCATCATCACGGGCATCATCAACACGATGCTGATGAGCGTGTTCGAGCGGGTGCGGGAGATTGGCACCATGCTGGCGGTGGGAATGCGCCGCAAGCAGGTGCTGACGATGTTCCTGGTGGAGGCGGCGCTGCTGGGCGTGCTGGGCGGGGTGGGGGGCGTGCTGCTGGGGAGCGCCATCGTGCGCGGCATCGCGGCGCGGGGCATTCCCATGTCCCTGGTGGTCAGCAGCGGCTCGCAGTCCGTGCTGCGGCCGGAGCTGAATCCCTCGTTCGTGGGGATGACGCTGGCGGTGGCGGTGGTGGGGGCCCTGGCCGCGGCGGCGTGGCCGGCGTGGAGGGCCAGCCGGTTGGATCCGGTGGAAGCGCTGCGCTCGGTGTGAATCCCGTTTCCTCTTCTTTCTTCCCAAGGAGCTTGCAGATGAGAGCCTTCACCCTCGCCCTGATGACGCTGCTCGTGGCGGCCCCGGCGCTGGCCGCGGAGCCCACCGCGGAGGAGCTGCTGGCGAAGTACGACGCGGTGATGGGGCCGCGCACCTTCGAGACCGAGTCGGAGATGACGGCCTTCCGAGAGGACGGCAGCAGCCGCACCTACGTGATGAAGATGCTGCGCGGCGAGGACGACAAGTTCCGCGTCTGGTTCAAGGGGCCGGCGAGCGTGAAGGGGCAGGAGATGCTGCGCTCGGGCGACAACATGTGGGTGTACCTGCCCAACCTCAAGCGGGCGACGCGCATCGCCAACCGCGACAGCTTCCAGGGAGGCGACTTCAACAACGCGGACGTGATGCGGGTGAACTACACGAAGGACTACACGGCGAAGCTGGTGGCCTCGGAGGTGGCGGACACGTACGCACTGGAGCTGAAGGCGAAGAACGCGGAGACGGCGTACGACTCCATCAAGCTGTGGCTGCGCAAGAAGGATGGGATGCCGGTGAAGGGGGAGTACTACGGGACGAGCGGGCAGATGCTGCGCAGCGCGGAGTTCACCGAGTACACGGAGTTCGAGAAGGGCTACACGCGGCCGGCGAAGGTGGTGATGCGCAACGAGCTGGTGAAGGCGAGGCGCTCGGAGCTGTTGCTCAAGGGGATGAAGCTGAACGTGGAAGCGCCGGCCCAGCGTTTCACGCAGGCGGACCTGGGCCGCTGACCGTGTATGCCCCCTCTCCCTTTGGGAGAGGGCTGGGGTGAGGGTCTTCACCTTCTCTGGGGTTCCCACCATGCGCTATCTCGTCGCATCCCTGGTTGTACTCACGACCGTCCCGGCGCTGGGCGCCGAGGTGACGGGTTACGTGGAGAGCCGCACGCAGTACCAGCGCTCGCGGGTGACGGGCCTGCTGCCGACGGACTCTCAACCGGAGCTGCAGCAGTTGCTGGAGCTGAACGTGCAGCCGCGGCAGGAGTACCGTCCCGGAGGCTTCATCTCCGCGGACCTGTCGCTCTTCCTGCAGGCCTCGGGGCGCTACCGGGGCCTGGATGCGAACGGGAACGAAGTCCCGGTGGCGGAGAAGGAGTCGAGCGCGGCGAAGCCGCTGGTGTCGCTCAACGAGCTGTATGTGAGCCACGAGGTGGTGCCGCAGTTGCACCTGCTGGCGGGGAAGAAGCGGGTCATCTGGGGCTCGGGGATGGCGTTCAACCCGACGGACCTCATCAACCCGCCGAAGGACCCGACGGACCCGAACTTCCAGCGGGCCGGGGCGTACATGGTGCGGGTGGAGGTGCCGCTGGAGACATACGCCTTCACGCTGCTGGCGAGCCCGGCGGTGCTCAAGCAGCAGAACGGGCTGCCGCAGGCGCTGCTCGCGTACCCCAAGTGGGACCGCAAGGACGACGAGCTGCACTACTTGGTGGCGGCGCGCGCCTACGCGCTGGTGGCGGACGCGGACGTCAACCTGATGCTCTTCCACTCCAACCTGTACGGGGACGCCTTCGAGGACAAGACGCGGCTGGGCTTCTCCTTCTCGCGCTACTTCTTCACGGACTACGAGCTGCATGTGGAGGGGCTGGTGGGCTTCGGCTCGGCGCGGCGCTACCCGGTGGGCGCGTGCCTGGAGGACCGGCTCTCGGCGGCGGGTTGTGTGCTCCGGAGCGAGGCCTTCTTCTCCACCAAGCGCCTGGACGAGCAGAAGCTCCGCCCGAGGGTGCTGGCCGGCACGCGCTACATGTTCGGCGACGAGTCGATGCTCTCGGTAGAGTACCTCTACCAGGCGGACGGGCTGAAGCGGGACGAGCTCCAGCACTACGTCAACGCTCTGGGCCTGCTGCGGGTGGCGCGGGACTTCGGGCTGGATCCATCAGGAGTGGACCCGGGCGGGAGCGTGGACACGGGGCTGCCGCAGAAGTTCAGCTTCGAGCCGCTCGGGCGCCACTACGCCTTCCTCAGCTACCAGAAGCCGAAGATTCGCGACGACTTCACCTTCAACGTGGTGGTGATGGCCAGCCTGCAGGACCTGTCGGGCCTCATCACCCCGAGCCTCTCCTGGGCGGCCACCGAGTGGATGACGCTCACGCTCTCGGGCTTCGTGCCCTGGCAGGGCCCGGACTCGCTCGCGGTGAAGGTGCCGGAGAGCGGCGCCTACGTGAGCGAGCTGAGCCTGCTGCCCCTCGAATATCGCGGCCTCTTCCAGGTCCGCCTCTTCTACTGAAGGACGTGTGCCATGCCCTCGCAGAACCTCCTCGAGCTGAAGGCCATCACCAAGGATTACCTCCTGGGCAAGACGAAGGTGAGCGCGCTGCGCGGCGTGGACCTGGAGGTCTCCGCTGGCGAGTTCACCGTGGTGACGGGCCCCTCGGGCAGCGGCAAGACGACGCTGCTCAACATCATCGGGTGCCTGGACCGGGCGACGAGCGGCTCCTACAGGCTGGACGGCGAGGAGGTGGGGGACCGTGACTTCGACGCGCTCGCCGAGGTGCGCAACCGGAAGATCGGCTTCATCTTCCAGAGCTTCAACCTCATCCCCGTGCTCAACGTGGCGGAGAACATCGAGTTCCCCTGCATGGTGCGCAAGGACTCCGAGGGCAAGGCGGCGCTGCGCCAGCGGGTGGTGGCCCTGGCCGCGGCGGTGGGCCTCGAGCCCTACCTGCACCACAAGCCGGACGAGCTGTCGGGCGGCCAGCGGCAGCGCGTGGCCATCGCCCGCGCCCTCATCACCGAGCCGCGGTTGGTGCTGGCGGACGAGCCCACGGCGAACCTGGACTCGGCGACGAGCGAGCAGATCCTGGACCTGATGTTGCGGCTCAACCGGGAGAAGGGGGTGACGTTCCTCTTCTCCACGCACGACCCGCGGGTGGTGCGGCATGCGCGGCGGGCGCTGCACATCCAGGACGGGAAGATGGTGCCGGGCGAGCTCCAGGCCGACGCCCTCAAGGCCGCCGGCGCGCACTGAGCCCGCGAAACGGCGAGGGCGCCTCCCTTCGCAGGGGGCGCCCTCACTGGTGCTTCGAGACGAAGCGGAAGGACTTACTTGGTCTCGGCGGCGTGCGCGGCCTTCTTCTCGGCCTTGGCGGCCTTCTTCTCGGCCTTCTTCACCTCGGGCTTGGCCTCGGCCTTCATGGCCTCCGGCTTGGCCTCGGCCTTCATGGCCTCCGGCTTGGCCTCGGCCTTCATGGCCTCCGGCTTGGCCTCGGCCTTCATGGCCTCCGGCTTGGCCTCGGCCTTCATGGCCTCCGGCTTGGCCTCGGCCTTCATCTCGGCGGCGGGAGCGGCCGGGGCGGCGGCGGGAGCCGGCTTGGTCTCGGCCTTCACGGGCTCAGAGGCAAACGCGGACATGGAGGCGGTCAGGGCGATGGCGGCGATGATGTTCTTCATGTGGATTCTCCGAGCAGCAACGAAACGTCGCGGCATTGCGGCGTTGCGTGGTGGACACTGAGCACTCGCCGTGCCAGGGCCTCCGCCGAGGGAAGGCGCCGCGGGGTTGCGGAGATTCTCCCCATTCCGCCTGCCCGGCCTGGGGGCGCCCTCCCCACAAAGCGCCGGAGGTCTTTGACGACACCCCGCGTCTTGGGGATGCTGGCCATGTCAGCCGGAGACAGTAGAGCCCGGTCTAGCCCGGATGCGCATGCCGCGTGTCCGGAGGACGGGAGCGAAGGCATGCGGTACCTCTTCATCGCGTTGGCAGCGGGTGGGTTGGGAGTGGGATGCGCGACCCCGCGGGTATCCTCTGCGCCCCAGATGTCGGTGGAAGTGGAGGGGTGGCAGCGGCGGTATCAGGAGGAGCGCGAACGTGCGGAAGCACTCGCGGTGCGGCTCGCCGAAGCGGAGAGCGCACTCGAGGTGGCGGCCCAGGAGCGCGCCGAGTCCGCGCAGCTCACCCATGTGCTGGAGGACGAGCTGGGCCGGGCGGCGGCGGTGCGGCACTCGTTGGTGGAGCACAACGCGCAGCTGGTGTCGCGGCAGCGCGAGCTGACGGCGCTCCAGGAGGAGTCGGAGGACGTGTGGTACCAGACGGCGCTCTCGCGGGCGCGGCGCCGCAGCCAGCCCCAGCCCGCGCAGGAGCCCTCGCAGGTGCCGTCTCCGACGATGCCCGCTGGCCGTCCGTGAGCCCTCGCGCGTCCATCCGGGGTTACCGCGCCGGCTTCCTGTTCGCGGTGATGCTGCTGGCGGCGGTGGCTGGCGTCACGCTCTGGACGGAGGTGCGCACCAGCCGTCAGGTGGCCGAGCGCGTCCAGGAGGCGCTCGACCGGGCCGGTCTCATCGGCCGCATCCGCGTGGACGCGCTCTCGCTGGAGTCCGCCATCGAGGCGCATATCCGCGCCACCGATGATCCGCAGCGCCAGGCGGCGGACGAGGTGATGGAGGACATCCTCGCGGACATCCGCGAGGCCACCCAGGAGTACACGAGGGAGCTGCCCCACGGGGACACGCTGGTGGTGTGGCAGCGCTTCAACATGGCCTGCACGCGGCTGGCCGAGCAGGTGCGCGCCGCGGCCGTCTTCTCCCATCGTCAGGAGGCCGAGCAGGCCCGGCACCACCTGGTGGAGCAGGTGCGTCCCCTGGCCGAGGAGATTGATGGATTGGCGGGGCAGCTCGCGCGGGAGAACGCGGACGAGGCCCGGCTGCTGTTGGGCCACCTGGCCTCGCTGCGCGTGCGCAACCTCGCGTTCGGCGGCGGGGTGACGCTGCTGGCGGTGCTGGTGTCGCTCTGTGTGGGCTGGCGCATCACCTCGGTGCTGGAGCGGCAGGAGGCCACCATCCAGGCGCAGCTGGGGGAGCTGGACCGGCGCAACCAGGAACTGGACGCCTTCACCCGGCGCGTGGCGCATGACCTGATGGGGCCGTTGTCGCCGCTCAAGGGGTACCTCACGCTGCTGCGCCGTTCAGGGGCGGTGAAGGACGCGCAGGCGCTGGAGCTGGTGTCGCTCTCCGAGTCCAGCGCGGTGCGCATGGGCGAGCTCATCGAGGCGCTGCTGCGCTTCTGCCGTGCCGGCACCCGGGGCGAGCCCGCGGTGGGCGAGCTGGACACGGCCGTGAGCACGCTGCTGTTGGAGGTGAGCCAGACGGCCGCCGCGCAGGGCGTGGCGCTGGAGCGCTCGCTGGAGTCCGGGGTGAAGGTGCCGTGCCCCTCGCAGCTGTTGCAGATCATCGCGCAGAACCTGCTGTCCAACGCGGTGAAGTACACGGCGGGCCGGCCCGAGCCGCGCGTCAGCGTGAAGGTGGCGCGCGAGGGCGGCGAGGCGGTGCTGGAGGTGGCCGACACCGGCGCCGGCATGAGCCCGGAGACGCAGGCGAAGCTCTTCCAGCCTTTCTTCCGGGGCCCGGAGACCCGGGGGATTCCCGGGCACGGGCTCGGCCTGGCCACCACGAAGCGGTTGGTGGAGGCCCACGGCGGCGTGCTGCTGGTACGCTCGGAGTTGGGCGCGGGCACCCGGGTGACGGTCCGCTTTCCCCTGGCGGCCGAGGCCGCTCCCCCTGTCCGCGGAGTCGGTACATGAGCCCCGCCCGTATCCTGGTCGTCGATGATGATCCCCATGCGCGGGATTTGCTCAAGCGCCTGCTCGGCATGCTCGGCGAGGTGTTCCAGGCCTCGCACCCGAAGGAGGCCAGCACGCGGCTCGCCGAGGAGGGGCCGTTCGACCTGGTGCTCACCGACATGGCCATGCCCAACGCGGGGGACGGGCTCGCCGTGCTGCACGAGGTGCGCGCGCAGCTGCCGGACACGCCCGTCATCGTGGTGACGGCCTTCGGCAACATCGAGGGCGCGCTGGACAGCATCCAGCAGGGCGCCTTCGACTACCTCGCCAAGCCCTTCGACGTGGACGCCATCGTGCGCGTGGCGAAGCGGGCGCTGGAGCAGAAGCGGCTGGTGGAGGAGAACCGCTCGCTGCGCAAGCAGGTGGAGCGAGGCTCCATGGTGGGGCGTAGCCCGGCGCTGCTGGAGGTGTACAAGCAGGTGGCCCGGGCGGCGGCCACCTCGGTGCCGGTGCTGATTACGGGGGAGACGGGCACGGGCAAGGAGATGGTGGCGCGCGCGCTGCACCGGCGCTCGCCGCGCTCCAGCGCGGCCTTCATCCCCGTGGACTGTGGCGCCATCGCCGAGTCCCTCATGGAGAGCGAGCTGTTCGGCCATGCGCGCGGCTCGTTCACCGGGGCCTCGGGGGCCCGGCGCGGCCTGTTCGAGGAGGCCCACGGGGGCACGCTGTTCCTCGACGAGATTGGCGACGTGGGACCCAAGGTGCAGGCGCAGTTGCTGCGCGCGTTGCAGGAGGGGGAGATCCGCCGCGTCGGAGAGAGCGCGCCGGTGAAGGTGGACGTCCGGGTGGTGGCCGCGACGAACAAGGACCTGAAGGAGCGGGTGGCCGAGGGCCTGTTCCGCGAGGATCTGCTGTACCGGCTGGACGTGGTGCACCTGCACCTGCCGCCCCTGCGCGAGCGGCGCGAGGACATCCCCGCCCTGGTGGAGTACTTCGCCGCGCTGCATGCACGGGGAGGCGTGGCCCCCGTGGTCACGGCCGAGGTCATGACGCGGCTCACCGCGTACGACTGGCCGGGGAATGTGCGGCAGTTGGAGAACGTGGTGGCGCGGGCACTCGCGCTCAACGTCACCGGCGTGCTGGGGCCCCAGGACTTTCCCGAGCCCATTGGCGATGCACCGAAGAAGCTCAGTGGCCTGGCCGGGGACATGCCCAGTCTGGCCGAGCTGTCACGGCGGTATGCGGCCCATGTGCTCCAGCATGTGGGGGGCAACAAGAGCGAGGCCGCGCGGTTGCTCGGCGTGGACCGCAAGACGCTCTACAAGCTGCTCGAGGCCCAGGAGCCCGCGGAGTAGCTCGGGTGGGAACCTGGGATGTCCGGCACCCTCACCCCGTCCCTCTCCCGGAGGGCGAGGGGAGATTGGGGTCAGCTCACCACGGAGACGGTGACTCGGCGGTGGTGCGGTGATGTCCGGTGCTCCCAGACGTAGATGCCCTGCCATGTTCCCAGGTTCGCTTCGCCTCCCTTGACTGGAACGTTCAGGGAGTTCTGCGTCAGCACCGTCCGCACGTGCGCCGGCATGTCGTCGGGGCCCTCGGCGTCGTGGCGGAAGAGGGGGTCCCCGTCCTTCACCAGCCGCGAGAAGAAGGACTCCAGGTCCTTCCGCACGTCCGGGTCCGCGTTCTCGCACAGCAGCAGCGAGGCGCTCGTGTGGTGCAGGAAGATGGTGCACAGGCCTTCCCGCGCACCGCTCTCCTCCACCGCCCGCTGCACCTCGCCCGTGATGTCGTAGAAGCCCCGGCCCCGCGTCGCCACCGTCAGTTCCTTCGCGCGATACATGGCTCGCCTCCTCCTGGGCCAACGACCCTCACCCTGGCCCTCTCCCAGGGGGAGAGGGGAGGTGACTGACTCAACGGCTCGTGAGCCGGGTGTGCAGGAACTCCGCCATCCGCTCCAGCGCTTCCGGCGCGATCGTGTGCGGTCCGTTGAACGGGATGAACTCCACGGACAGCCCCGCGTCCGTCAGCAGGTCCCGCAGCCGCTCCGCCTGGCCGTACGCCAGCACGTTGTCGACGCGCCCGTGGCTCTGCAGCACCGGCAGGCTCGTGCGCTTCTCCGCCCGCTGCTTCCACTCGTCCTGGCAGATCAGCGTCCCCGACAGGATGCACAACCCCGCCGGAGCCTCCTCCAGCCGCAGCGCCACGTCCGTCGTCACCATGCCGCCCTGGCTGAACCCGCCCAGGACGATCCGCCCGTACGGCAGCTTCGTCGCCGCCGACAGCGCCGACAGCAGGCTCATCAACCCGCGCCTCGCCTGCGCGAGCCCCTCGGGCGTCGCGGCCGCGAACTTGTCCCAGTCGCGCTCCTGCCCCATCAGCACCTCCTGGGGCAGGTTGAACCAGGCCCGCGCGTGCGGCATCCCCATCGCCGACAGCGACAACGGCGCCGCCGGGAACACGAAGCGCACCTTGGCTCCCAGCTCCGGCTTCAGCTCCACCAGCTCCATCGCCAGCGGCACCAGGTCCGTCGCCGGTGCCCCGAAGCCGTGGCATAGCACCACCGCCAGCTCCGGGCTCGCTCCCTCGGCAAGCGCATCCACCACCTGGCAGTCCAGCTCGCCCAGGCGCGTGCTCACTCGTCGCATCGCGTGTCTCATTACTTGGGCTGCTCGGCGGTGATCTTCACCTTCTTCACCACCACGTCCTTCACCGGCCTGTCGCGCTCCCCGGTCGGCACCTTGGAGATGCGCTCCACCACCTCGTAGCCCTTCACCACCTCACCGAAGATGGTGTGCCGGCCCGTCAGGTGCTCCGGAATCGACGTCGTGATGAAGAACTGGCTCCCGTTCGTCCCCGGTCCCCGGTTCGCCATCGCCAGCAGGCCCACCTTGTCGAACCTCCGGCCGTTCTGGACCTCGTCCTCGAAGTTGTAGCCCGGCGAGCCGATGCCCTGGCCCAGTGGATCTCCTCCCTGGATCATGAAGTCCGGGATGACGCGGTGGAAGATGACGTTCTGGTACAGCGGCGTGCCCTTCTTCACCTCATTCGTCTTCGGGTCCTTCCACGTCTGCTCACCGGTGGCCAGGCCCACGAAGTTGGCCACCGTGAGCGGCGCGTCCTTCGAGAAGAGCCGCAGCACGATGGTGCCCTCGCTCGTGTCCATCGTGGCGAACAGCTCCTGGCCCTGCAGCGCCTTCTGCTGCCAGGGGCCCGGGTTCTCCGCGGGAGGCTGCGTCCGGGGGACCGCGCTGGAGCCGTGGACCTTCGGATCCGTGGCGGTGGGCGCGTCCGGCGGAGGCATCACGGGCGCGGGCGCGGGCGGCGTGGTCGGTGGCGTCTGGGCCGCGGGGGGCGTGCCCTCGGGCTGCTTCTCCTTGTCCTTGGAGCAGGCGGTCAGGGCGAGAAGCAGGAGTCCGGTCTTCAGGAGTCGATTGCTCATGGGGCGGGCATCCTACAGAGCGAATGGAGGCTCGCAACCTGGGCCGTCGAGGAATGCAGCGCGCTGAACCGGTGTTCAGAAGCGCGCACGTCCGCTCCGAGCGTTCAGTCCCGTACCGTTGCCCTGATCCAGCCCGTGGGTAGGGAACCGTAGAATCCCCGCTATCGTCAGTTCTCCCGGTGCCCGAGCGTAGAGGGCCGGGAGTGGGTGTCCCTCTGGAGGAAGCAATGGCCGCCGTCATCAAGGATGTCGTCGTTCTTCTGCCGGGTCTGCTCGGCAGCGTGCTCAAGCGGGACGGCAAGGAAATCTGGGGGCTGTCCGGCAGTGCCATCTTCCGCGCGCTCTTCAGCGGCGCGGGCAGCGTGAAGTCCCTCACCCTGAAGTCCGACAGCGGGGGCGAGCTCGCCGACGATGGGGTGGAAGCCACCGCCATGCTTCCCGACACGCACCTCCTCCCCGGCTTCTGGAAGGTGGACGGCTACACCCGCGTGGCCGAGACGCTGGTGAGCCAGCTCGGCCTCATCCCGGGCGCCAACTTCTTCGAGTTCCCCTACGACTGGCGGCGTGACATCCGCTTCACCGCGAAGCGGCTCGCCCAGCAGGCCCCACGCTGGCTTCACGCGTGGCGCAACAGCCACGGGGGCCATCCCGATGCGCGCCTCATCCTCGTGGGCCACTCCATGGGCGGCGTCGTCTCGCGCTACTTCCTCGAGTGCCTCGGGGGATGGAAGGACACCCGCGCGCTCATCACCTTCGGCACGCCCCACCGCGGCTCGTTCATGGCGCTGCAGGCGCTCGCGCTGGGCTTCCGCAAGGACCTCGGGCCGCTGAACCTCTTCGACCTGACGGAGATGGTGCGCTCGCTGCCCTCGGCGTACCAGTTGCTGCCCATCTACCCGTGCGTGCAGATGCCGGATGGGCGCATCGTCCGTCCGGGCGAGGCGCAGGGCATCGGCGGGCTGGATCCCGTCCGTGCCGCGCAGGGCCTCGCCTTCCAGCGGGAGATCGAGAGCGCGATGCTGGCCAACTCGCGCAGCTCCGCGTACCTCGAGCAGGGCTACCACCTCCATCCCGTGGTGGGCACCTTCCAGCCCACGCTGCAGGGCGTGCGCGTCCAGGCGTCCGGCGCGCTGGAGATGCTCTACAGCCACCCGGACGGCACGGACCACGGAGGTGACGGCACCGTGCCGCGCGTCTCCGCCTTCCCCCTGGAGGAGCGGCACCATGCGCGCGTCATGTACAGCCCCACGTCCCACGCCTCGCTGCAGAACGCCTTCGAGGTGCTGGCCCACGTGCAGGGCGTGCTCACCGGCCAGAGCATCTCGCTCGACAAGTACCGGGCACCGGAGCTGGCGTCCAAGCAGCTCTCGCTGCACATCGAGGATGCGTACGCACACGACGAGCCGGTGACCGTTCGCGTCCGCCCCTCGGCCGAGCCCGTCTCGCTCCGGGCCTTCGTCACCAACGTGAAGACGCAGCAGTCCTTCACGGCGGAGCTGAAGCGGGATGCGGATGGCTTCCACGTGGGGACGCTGCCGCCGCTGCCGGCCGCCCTGTACCGCGTGAGCGTCAAGGGCGGCCCCGAGGTCATCCCCGTGACCGACGTCTTCGCCGTCTTCCACCGCGCCGGTGAGCTGCCGGAGGACGAGGAGGACGTGGTGGACCAACTGGTGAGCTTCTACACCCCGGAGCAGAACCGGGGCGACGCGCCAGCGGCGGCCCCCGAGGCTCAGTCCGTGACACTGGTGAAGCCTCCGCCGGTGGCGAACGAGGCTCCGGCCCAGGCGGACGAGGGGCAGGCCATCACCCGTTATCCGTCGGTGGAGCCGATCGTGCCCGCGCGTGCGGGGCAGGCGCTTCCCCTGACCGTGGACCTGTCGTTGGTCGAGGTGGGCGCGATGACGGAGTCCGCGGGCGTCACACTCTCCGGACTGGCGCCTGAGTGGCAGGAGCTTCCCATCAAGGTGCGGCTGCTCTGCTCGGAGATGACGTTCCGTGCGGGAGCGGATACGGGCGTGGTGCTGGTGCGGCGCAACGAGGCCTCCATCGCCGCCACCCTCACCGGCACCGTCAACCCGAGCGCCTCGGGGGAGCTCACCGTGGTGGCCACCTTCGAGTACAACGGGCGTTTCTGCGGCGCGGCCCGCAGGCGCATCCCCGTCGAGTCCTCCGGCTCGGGCAGCGCGGATCCGTCCTCCTCGCGTTCCTCCTCGACGCCGTCCGGTGCGGCGCCGGTGTCCGCCCGGGGGGTGGATGAAGGGAAGGGGACGTTCGCCCTCGAGGCCGGTGCCCAGAAGCCCCACCTGACGGTGCAGATCCACCGGCTGGACAAGAGCAACCCGCGGCGCCTGTACTGGATGCTCCACGTGTCGGTGCCGTGCAAGGGATTGCCGGCCCGGCTCTCAGGAGACCTGGACCTGGGCTCGGACCCGTCCGCCTTCTTCCAGAGCGTGGCCTCCACGGCGCGCGAGCTGCGCTCCGGCGACCACTACCCCTGGTTCCTCGGGCTGGGGAAACTGCTCTACCAGCGCACGCCCAACGCCTTCCGGGAGACGTTTCGCGCCCTGCGCCAGGAGTACGGGCCGGGCTTCCCCATCCAGTTCATCACCGATGATCCGCACATCCCCTGGGAGCTGATGGCCCCCGTGGATGTGCCGGGCGCGGAGCTGCTGTGCATGGAGCATCCGGTGGCGCGCTGGCTGCTCGACTACCAGACGTCGATGACGGCGCGGCTGACTCACGGGGACCACATCCTCACCATCGCGCCGGACTACCAGTTCCATCCGCACCTGGCGCCCCTGCCGCAGGCGCAGGAGGAGTCGCGGCAGCTCTCCAAGCGCTTCCGGGCGGTGCGTGTCGCGGGAAGGCGTCAGCCCGTGATGAATCTGTTGGGCGGTGGCTACGCGCCCACCGTGGGGCTGGTGCACTTCGCTGGGCACGGCAAGTACAGCCCGAACAACGAGGTGTCGCCCTCTTGCGTGTTCCTGGAGGACGGCGAGCTGAGGACGCTCGAGGTCCGCAACTCCATGGTGATGCTGGGGCAGAAGTCGCGGCCGCTCGTCATCTTCAACGCCTGCGAGGTGGGCACGGCCACCGAGATGCTGGGCGGTATCGGGGGCTGGGCCGAGACGTTCGTGAGCGAGTCCTTCGCGGGCTTCATCGCGCCGCTGTGGCCGGTGCAGGACGCGCATGCGCGCAACGCGGTGGAGCAACTGGTGGCCGACCTGCGGGAGAAGCAGCTCTCGGTGGGCGAGGCCCTCCGGCGCCTGCGCCAGAGCGAGGCGAGGACGTCTCCCACGTACCTGTCCTACGTGTACGTGGGGGATGTGATGGCGCGCTTCGCTCCGGCGGCCGCCGCAGCCAGTACGGCCGCGGCGTGAGGCTACTGCGGCGTCCCTCCGTCAGGCGAAGGACTGCCCCCGTCAGTCAAGACGGGGAAGCTGACCTTGGCTTCCGGAGGGACGGTCACGTCGATGGCCGTGGCCCCTCCGTCGAGGCTGACCGGTTCGGAGCCTCCGTCCTCGATACCGGCATCCTCTGATGCCTCCAACTCCGGTTCTCCATCGAGCAGCCGGCGGAGGATGCGGCCATCCACGCTGATCGCGTATCTCACCCCTGAATCCAGGGAGGAGTGCGCGCGGCCGCAGTGGCTGGGGTTCTGCAAGATCGCCACGTAGATGATCTCACCCCGCCGGACGGCGTAGTACTTGTGTGCCTCTGGCGTGTCGATGCATGCGCGCAGAGGGCCCCATGCAGGGAAGAAATCGTTGGCGGCGACCTGGAGCGCGCGAAGCGTAGGGCCATCGATGGGTGCACCCGCCATGATGGACTCATAGCCAGGCAGCTGAACGCTCGAATCCTGATGCGGGAGCCCTCCTCGGTGACCGAGACACCCCACGGAGAGGCCGATGAGCAGAAGCGCGAGGCTCTTTGTCTTCATTGCTTCTCCTCAACGGGCAGGATCTTCTCTTGTGAGAAGTTTCCTTTTCTTCCTCCCTCATAACCCACTGGGTCGTTCGAGCGCGAGGGTGATCATCGTCTCGGTGATGTGACCTGGGAAGTAGTTGGAGAAGCCGGGCAGGCCCGTGAGGGCCGCCTCGGCGTGGTCCATGTCGTCCAGCCGCACCACGCGCGAGCCCGGCACCTCCGCGTCCACCGCGTTCACCAGCCCGTCGCACGCCCACCCGTAGCGCTCGTGCACGTAGGCGCACAACGGCCGCATCAACGAGCGCCTCGACAGCCTCGACGTCGCCAGCGACACCGTGGGGATGTCCGAGGGGTACGGGTGCTGGCGCACGAACTCCATCCGCCGCGCGTACGACAGGTCCTCCACCGAGCCCGCGTCCCCCTGGAACAGCGAGGGGAACGTCACGTCCAGCAGCCGCCGCAGCGAGGGCGTCGTCACCAGATCATTGGCGATGACCGAGCCGCCATACGGCGACTGCAGCGCCACCACCGCGCGCACGTGCCGGCGCAGTTCCGGGTGGAGCGCCAGCGTGCTCAGCGCCTCCACGCCCCCCTTGCTGTGGCCCACCAGCACCACCGTGCGGCCGAAATGCACCGCGTCCAGCAGCGCCTCGCGCACCACCTTCACGTTGTCCGTGAGCCGCCCCTCGGTGTCCACCGCCACCTCGCGCGTCTCCAGCCCCCGCTTCTCCAGGCGCGCCTGGTTGTCCTCCAGGTAGCCCGGCACCTCGTCCCCCAGCATCCCCTTCACCAGCAGGTACAGGTGGCGCCGGGCCTCGTCCGGCAGCACCGGCTCGCCCTCGCGCACCCGCTGGTGCACCTCGCGGAAGCGCGCCGTGATGTCCGTGGGCGGTGGCGTCTCCGCCTTGAACCAACCGGCGAGCCCCGTGCTGCCAGGGCCCGGCGTGCGCACCGCCTCGGGCAGTCCGCGCAGCGAGCGCAGGAGCCGGGCCACCGCGCCCGTGGTGGGCGTCTGGAGGGTGTTGGCGGTGGGGCGCACCTCCTCGACAGGGGGGAGCGAAGGGGAGGGAGGAACGAGGTCCTTCTGGGACATGCGGACCCGGAGCGTACCAGGGCCGGGCCCCCTCGTTCTCCAGCACACACGGGGGAGGAGCCCATGGTAGAAGGTGGGGCTCGAAGGGGAGGAAGGACACTGACGACCGGACAGGAATGGCTGGTGGATGTGTGCGGGTGCCCGCCGGAGCGCCTGAAGGACGCGGCTGCGCTCGCGGCCCTGTTCGAGGAGCTCGTCGTGCTGCTGGAGCTGAAGGTGATAGGCCAGCCGCAGTGGCACGTGTTCCCGGAGCCGGGAGGCATCACCGGCCTCGCGCTGCTGGCCGAGAGCCACCTCGCCGTCCACACCTTCCCCGAGCACGGCTTCGCCGCGCTCAACGTCTACTGCTGCCGCACCCGCCAGCGCCCGGACTTCGAGGCGCTGCTGGCTCGGCACCTGGGCGCGGCCTCCTGCCGCGTCCGTGAGCTGCCCCGGGGGGTGGAGGCGTGACGCAGGGCAACTGTCCTTCGTGTGGGGCTCCGGTCGAGTTCACCGCGGGCACGGCGCTGGTGGTGGTGTGCGGCCACTGCCAGACGGTGGTGGCCCGGCAGGGCAAGCACCTCGAGGCGCATGGGAAGATTGGCGCCATCGTCGACACCGACTCGCCCCTCCAGCTCAACGCCGAGGGCCGCATCGGCCGCGACGCCTACCGGCTGGTGGGCCACCTGCAGAAGGACCACGGCGCGGGGCCCTGGGACGAGTGGTACGTGGAGTTCGACGACGGGCGCACCGGCTGGCTCTCCGAGTCCGAGGGCGCCTTCCACCTGCTGCTCGCCTCTGGCACCGAGCCGGACCTGGTGCTCGAGGACTTCGAGCCCGGCCACCGCTTCACCCTGCAGGGCCACCGGCTGGTGGTGGAGGAGCGCGGGCATGGCCATGTGGTGGCCGCCGCGGGCCAGCTCCCCAGTGACGTGGACCCCACCGCGGACAGCCACTACGTGGATGCCACCGGCCCCGGCGGCGTCTTCGTCACGCTGGACTTCGGCACCGGCACGAGCGAGCCCGAGGTCTACGTCGGCAAGAAGCTGAAGCTGACGGAGCTGGGCATCTCCCCGGACCAGCTCCGGCCGAAGGTGAAGAAGGTCGCGCTGCAGCAGGCGCGCTGCACCAACTGCAACGGCCCGCTGGAGCTGCGCGCTCCGGACCGCACCAAACGCGTGGCCTGCCCCTACTGCGGCGCGCTGCTGGACGCGAGCCGGGGCAAGCTGGCCTTCCTCCAGCTGCTGGAGAAGCCGGACCATCCGCCCCTCATCCCCCTGGGTGCCAAGGGCAAGCTGAAGGACACGGAGTGGGTGTGCATCGGCTTCCTGGTGCGCTCGTGCAACGTGGAGGGTGTCCGCTACCCGTGGGAGGAGTACCTCCTCTTCAACCGGCAGCGCGGCTTCGTCTGGCTGATGCAGTCCAACGGGCACTGGGTCCTCCTGGAGCCGTTGGCCGCGGGGGACGTGGCGGTGGCCCCGGGCGTCGCCGCGCACCTGGACAACCGCCGCTACCGCGCCTTCCAGAGCGTCACGGCCGTCACCGAGACGGTGCTCGGCGAGTTCTACTGGGAGGTCGAGGCGGGCGAGACCGCGGAGGCCGAGGAGTACGTGTCGCCGCCGTACTCGGTGAACGTGGACCGCACCGAGAACGAGGTGACGTACACGCTCGGCGAGTACCTGGCGCCCGAGGTCATCAAGGAGGCCTTCAAGCTCGAGGAGCCCCTGCCGGAGCGCCATGGCATCGCGCCCAGCCAGCCCAACCCGCACTCCAGCGCGGGCACCTGGAAGTGGACGGGCATCTGGGCGGCGGCGCTGTTCCTCGTCTTCCTGCTCGCCAACGTGCGGGCCGACAACCGGACGGTGCTGACGCAGCAGGTGCACCTGGAGCCGGATGCGCAGTCCGGCACGCCCACGGCCATGAACTTCAGCGAGCCCTTCGAGATCCGCAAGCGGGGCAACGTGGAGGCCATCGTGGTGGCGCCGGTGAGCAACACCTGGCTCGGCATCCAGGGAGACCTGGTCAACGAGCAGACCGGCGAGGCGATCAGCTTCTACGACGAGGTGAGCTACTACTCCGGCAGCGACTCGGACGGCTCGTGGAGCGAGGGCAACCAGACGGAGACGGAGTACCTGTCCGCGGTGCCCCCGGGACGCTACGTGCTGCGCACCACGGCGTTCTTCGATGGCCGGTGGCCGGGCGGACAGAACTACACCGTGACGCTCGTCAGCGACTCGCCGCGCGGCACCTGGTTCTGCTGCGCGCTGGTGCTGCTGCTCATCGGCCCCGCGCTGGCGTTCTTCCGCTCCTCCAGCTTCGAGTCGGCGCGCTGGGCGGAGAGCAACCTGGGTTCCGGCTCGGATGATTGAGAGAGGGTGGCCATGAAGTACATCGGTGGAATCATCGTCATCCTCTATGCGGTGGTGGCATTCACGGGCTGTGAGCCCTTCACCCGTTCGCAGCGTGGCCAGGCGGTGGCGCGCGGCAGCGGCGTGCGAACCTGGACCGGCGGTTTCATGGGAGGGAAGTGATGTTCCTGGGTGTCCTGTCTGTGGTGGTGAGCCTGGACAACCTGCTGGCGAGCCTCGTGTACTCGCTGGTGGGTCTGGCCGTGTTCGTGGCGGGCCTGTTCGTCTTCCGGCTCATCATGCCCTTCGATGTGCACAAGGAGATCGAGGTCGACCAGAACACGGCCCTCGGTCTCGTGATGGGTTCCTTCATTCTCGGCCTGGCCATCATCGTGGCCGCGGCCATCTCGGGCTGATGCCCCGCGGCAGGCAGTCCCCGCTTTGAACAAGACGCTCCTCTTCTTCACCGTCCTCGTCATCGCCACGTGTGGGCTCATCTATGAGCTCATCGTCGGCGCGCTGGCGAGCTACCTCCTCGGCGACTCCATCACCCAGTTCTCCACGGTGATTGGCACCTACCTGTTCGCCATGGGCATCGGCAGTTGGCTCTCGCGCTTCATCGAGCGCGGAGTCCCCCAGCGCTTCGTGGAAATCGAGCTGGGGGTGGCCCTGGTGGGCGGCCTGTGCGCGCCGATGCTCTTCCTCACCTTCGCCCTCACGGACGTCTTCCGGGTGGCGCTGTATGGCAGCGTGCTGGTCATCGGCACGCTGGTGGGGCTCGAAATCCCCCTGCTGCTGCGCATCCTCAAGGACCAGCTCAAGTTCAAGGACCTGGTCAGCCAGGTGCTGACGTTCGACTACCTGGGCGCGCTGGCGGCGAGCATCTCCTTCCCGCTGCTCTTCGTGCCCAAGCTGGGGCTGGTGCGCACCTCGCTGCTCTTCGGCCTGCTCAACGCGCTGGTGGGCCTGTGGAGCACGTGGCTGCTGGCGCCGGTGCTGGCCCACCCCATGCGGCTGCGGGTGAAGGCCGTGGCGCTCAGCCTCTTCCTGGTGGTGGGGCTCGTGCTGGGCGACCGGCTCACCAACTTCTCCGAGGAGCACCTCTACGCGGACGACGTGGTGCACGCGACGAGCTCGCCCTACCAGCGGATTGTGCTGACGCGCGGCAAGCGGGGCTTCTCGCTGTACCTCAACGGCAACCTGCAGTTCTCCAGCCTGGACGAGTACCGCTACCACGAGGCGCTGGTGCATCCCGCCCTGGTGCGCGCGGGCAAGGTGGAGCGGGTGCTGGTGCTCGGCGGCGGGGACGGGCTCGCGGCGCGGGAGATCCTCAAGTACCCCGAGGTGAAGACGGTCACCCTGGTGGACCTGGATCCCGCGATGACGGGGCTGGCCACGCGCTACGAGGAGCTGGCCGAGCTCAACACGCGCTCGATGACGGATGCGCGCATGCACGTCATCAACACGGACGCGATGGAGTACCTCCGGGAGAAGACGGAGACGTGGGACGTCATCGTGGTGGACTTCCCGGACCCCAACAACTTCTCGCTGGGCAAGCTGTACACCACGGGCTTCTACAAGCTGCTCAAGCGGCGGCTGGCGCCGGACGGGGTGGCCGTCATCCAGAGCACCTCGCCGATGTTCGCCCGGCGCTCCTTCTGGTGCATCGACACCACGCTGAAGGCGGCGGGCTTCTGGACGCAGCCCTACCACGCGCTGGTGCCCTCCTTCGGCGAGTGGGGCTACGTGCTGGTGGCCCATGAGCCCACGCCGCCGCGCCGCCCGCTGCCCGAGGGGCTGCGTTTCCTCACCGAGGACACGCACGAGGGCCTCTTCCACTTCCCCCTGGACATGGGCCCGTTGCCGGCGGAGGTGAACCGGCTCAACAACCAGGTGCTCGTCCACTACTACGAGGAGGAGTGGCGGCGGTGGAACTGACGCGGCGGGAGCTCGTCGCCGCGTTCCTCGGCTCGGCGGTGGCGGCCAGCGCGTGCCGGCGGACGCGTGCGCGCGAGCCGGTGCCCGGGGCCATCGTGGACCGGGCGGTGGACGTGGGGCACAAGCTGCGGGGCGGGGCGCTGCCACGTGCGGCGGAGGCCCAGGCGGTGGACGTGCTGGTGGTGGGGGGCGGCGTGGCGGGCCTGAGCGCGGCGTGGCGGCTGGCGGCCGCGGGCGTGAAGGACGTGCGGGTGGTGGAGCTGGAGTCGGAGCCGGGAGGCACCTCCCGCTCGGGGCGCAACGAGGTGTCCGCGTACCCGTGGGGCGCGCACTACCTGCCGGCTCCGCTGGTGGACTCGGGGCCGGTGATGCGGCTGCTGCGCGAGATGGGCGCGGTGACGGGCATGGACGCGCAGGGCTACCCCGCCTACGCCGAGGAGCTGCTCATCCGCGAGCCCGAGGAGCGCCTCTTCTACAAGGGTGATTGGTACGAGGGCCTCTACCTGCGCGCGGGCGCGAGCCCGGCGGACCTGGCGGAGCTGGAGCGCTTCGAGGCGAGGATGAATGCCTTCGCGGCGGCGCGGGACGCCAAGGGGCGCAAGGCCTTCGCGGTGCCCACGGCGCTCTCCAGCGACGACGCCGAGTGGACGGCGCTCGACAAGGTGACGATGGCGCGGTGGCTGGAGGCGGAGGGCTTCCGCTCGCCGCGGCTGCGCTGGCTGGTGGACTACGCGTGCCGGGACGACTACGGCACCACGGCCGAGGGCGTCTCGGCCTGGGCGGGCATCTGGTACTTCGCCGCGCGGCAGGACGGGAAGGGCGAGCGCAGCGAGGGCTTTTTGAGCTGGCCCGAGGGCAACGGGCGGCTGGTGAAGCAACTGCTGTCCGCGCTGGCTCCAGGACAGGTGGAGCGGGACGTGCTGGTGCACTCGGTGGAGCCCGTGGAGGGCGGCTGCCGGGTGGATGCGGTGGAGGCGGGGACGGGCAGGCCCCGGGCATACCGGGCGCGGCAGGTGGTGCTGGCGTGCCCGCGCTTCGTGGCGGCGCACGTGGTGGCCCCGTGGCGGCAGCAGCGCCCCGAGTGGCTGGGCGCCTTCCAGTACGGGCCGTGGGTGGTGGCCAACCTGACGCTCTCCGAGAAGCCCGAGTCGCAGGGCTTCCCGCTGGCCTGGGACAACGTCTTCTACGAGAGCCGCAGCCTGGGCTACGTGGTGGCCACGCACCAGGCGCTGCGCATGGACGAGCGCGGGCCCACGGTGCTCACCTGGTACCTGCCCATGGCCGGGCTGGACGTGAAGGCCGAGCGCGAGAAGGTGCTCTCGGCCGGCTATGCCGAGTGGGAGGGGCTGGTGATGGCGGACATGCTGGCCGCGCATCCGGACATCGCCACGCAGGCCCGGCGCCTGGAGGTGATGCGCTGGGGGCATGCCATGGTGCGGCCCACGCCCGGTTTCCTCTGGGGCCCGGGGCGCTTCGCGGCGCAGGAGAGCCTGGGCGAGTCCTTGCACTTCGCGCACTCGGACCTGGGTGGCATGGCCCTCTTCGAGGAGGCCAACTGGTTCGGCGTGAAGGCGGCCGAGAAGGCTCTCAAGGGACTCGGCCGCGCGGAACCGAGCTGGCTCTGAGGACCACTCCCTCTCCCTCTGGGAGAGGGCCGGGGTGAGGGTCTTCGGACTCAGGGCACGTTGCGGATGAACTCGCAGCTGTTGGCGTCGGCTTTGTCCTGGGCCGGGTCGCTGACGCCGCCATCGCAGACGTCGACGCCGGCCCCGCCCGTGAGCGAGTCGGCACCGGCCTCGCCATTGAGGTCATCGGTATCGCGGCCGCCGCGCATCACGTCATCGCCGACACCGCCGCGTAGGACGTCGTCGTTGCGCCCGCCGACGAGCTGATCCATGCCTCCATTGCCCAGGAGCCGGTCGTTGCCGGGGCCTCCCGAGAGCGAGTCCCGGTCCGGCCCGCCGGAGAGGGTGTCGTTGCCACCGGCACCGCAGATGAGATCGTTGCCGCCGAGCCCGTCGATGATGTCGGCGCCGCCGCTGCCGATGATGACGTCATTGCCCTCGGTGCCGGTGAGGGTGCCGCTGCCGGTGAGGGTGGGCGCCATGCCGAAGCAGGTCTGCTGGACCAGGGCGAGGGACTCTTCCTCGGTGAGCTCGGTGCCCGGGACCTGGGCGCTGGCCGCGGCGGCTCCCAGCAGCAGTCCGCCGAGCGCGGTCCGCGAGAAGAGGGGACGGAGGAGGGTGGAGGTCTTCATGAGCGTAGCTCCCGTGTTGGAGTGGATTCACGGGGAGATACGCGGCACTGGGCTGCCTGGATGACGGGGGCGGCGAGGTCCGGTGCCGCCTGCTCGCCGCGGGGCCGGGTTCCACTGCCGCCGCGTCACATGTCCGGCGTCAGGCCACGGCGGTGGAGACGCGCGGGTGGCGCAGCGTGGCGGCGGCGGTGGCGAGGGAAGCCGTGAGCACCAGCGCCAGGGCCCAGAGCCCCACCGCGTCCCAGCGGATGATGGGCAGACCCCGGAGCGCCTGCATCGCGAGCACCAGCGTCACCCCCACGTAGGCCACGCTCGTGGCGCGGACGGCGGCCAGGCGCTGCGTCTCGGAGCGGTTCCGGCGGCGCGCGAGCACCAGCGCGAGGATTGGCAGCACCTGCATGGCGTGCAGCCCGAGGAAGTGCGCGGGCCGCATGTCGCCGCCCACGGTGCTCCAGCCGACCAGCGGCAGGCCCGGGCCCCCGTCCGGCACGCCGAACGTGTGCGAGCCTGCCTCGACCACCCGCTGCCCGGCCCGCATGGCCTCGAGCTGCGACGGGTTCGGGCTCGTCATGAAGTACCCGAGCCCCATGCCAATCACCGCCGCGATGAAGCCGGTGCGCAGCGCCGCGGCGAGCGGGCGATCCGCCAGGCGCGAGCGCAGCAGGGCGATCGCGAGCACGATCATCGTCACCCAGAGCACCGTGATGGCGATGCCCATCATGCTGAAGATGGCCGCGTCGAAGGGGGAGGCGATGTTGAAGTGGCTACGCACCCCACGCGCCGCCTGGAGCGTGATGGCCACCATCTCGATGACACCGGCCGCGGCGAGGATGTAGCCGGAGAACCGGACGAGCCGCCGCCGCTCGGAGAGGAAGGAGAAGAAGTACAGCACGGTGGCGTTGTACGCGGTCAGCGACAGGTAGAACTTCGTCGGCTTGAGCCAGATGGGCTCGCCCACCAGCTGCCGTGAATCCAGGAGCAGTCCGAGCGTGGTGACCACGGCGCCCAGGGCCATGACGACGGTGGAGACGGCGAGCGCCGGAGAGAGGGACCAGGCGCGGTTCCAGAGCGCGCGCACGGACAGGTTGGAGGCGGACATCAGCGGACTCCTTCGGTGGCCACGGGAGCGGCCGGGCTGGGCAGGGGGGCGATGGCCGGCAGGAAGCGCCGGGTGACGAGGCGGACGGCCGCGTAGGCGAGGTAGCCGCTGGGGCCGAGCATGAAGGTCAGCAGGAGGCAGGGCACGACGAGCAGGTGGGGAATGCCCCGGCGCTGCGCATCCGCCAGCACGACCCGGCCCACCAGGAAGTCGAACGCCAGGTAGTGGATCCACCCCGCGAGCAGCATGCCGGGCAGCTGGAGGGCGGCCCCGATGTGCTCCAGCGTGTCGAACTGGCCGAGCAGCCCCGGCAGGTGCGGAGCCACCAGGGCCAGGTACACGGCGCCGATCACCAGGGGGATGACGTCGCTCTCCAGCACCCACCGGGTGAACCGGGCCCGGGGCGCCAGCACCATGGCCCCCCAGCCCAGCAGCACCGGGACGTTCAGCACTTTCAGCAGCAGCGCGCCGTCCATGGCGCCTCCAGCGGTTCATCCGTGTTCATGTTTCTCATGTAAACATCAGATGTATCCGCTGTCAACATCGCCCGTGCGAGAGGCCTGTCCGCCTGCTCGCAGCCGGGTCCAGCCCCTGTGCCGGGCCGCGTTACTTCACCCGCTTGAGGGGCGCCTGCAGCTCCGAGGGCAGGTGCTTCACGTCGGGGTTGCAGCCGCCGTCCGCCGGCCGGGCGCCGAAGTACAGCTCGTCACCCACCACCTTCACCACGTCCTGCTCCCAAGGGCAGGTGTTGAAGGAGAAGACGGCCGAGCAGCCGTTGGTGCTGGTGACGTCCTGCTCCTTGCCCACCTCCCACTTCTTCGTGCCGCAGGTGCCGGGAGCCGCGCTGTTGAGGTACTGCGCGAAGCCCTCGGCCAGCGGGGTGAGCTTCAGCGTGGAGAAGACGAAGTGGGCGGGAGACGCTCCCTTGGTCGCGCCCTCCGTGTCGATGACCTGGGTGCGGACGACGTAGGGGCCGGTGAAGAACACGCGGGACATCTTCTTGGACTCGTCGCACGTCTCGTCCGCGTAGAAGGTGATGGAGGCCTTCGAGTCCGTCTTCGTGTAGGTGAAGTCCCGCTTGACGTAATACTTCTGGCCGCCCGCGCCCGGGCGCACCTCGCACTGCGTGGACTTCCAGCGGCCCACGAGGCTGGGCGGCTCGGCGGCGAGGGACTGTCCGGAGAGGCAGAGCGTGGCGAGGGTGGCAAGGCGAACGGCGTTCATGGTTGCTCCTGGGGTTGAGGGGGAGGCCTTCGAGACGTCCGCACAGTAGGCTCTGGAAGTGATTGAATCGATTGAAACGCAGTCACTCTCCTGATGAACGAATTTCACATCGACCTTCGTGACCTGAACCTGCTCGCCGTGCTCGATGCCGTGCTCACCGAGGGCAGCAACCGGGCCGCCGCGGCGCGGCTGGGCGTGACGCAATCCGCGGTGAGCCACGCGCTGGCCAAACTGCGCAAGCGGCTGGGAGATCCCCTGGTGGTCCCCAGTGGAGGGCGGATGGTGCCCACCCCGCTGGCCGCGTCGCTCGCGCCGGCGTTGCGCGAGGCCCTGGACCGCCTGGGTGGTGCGCTGCGCGGTGTGCGCGAGTTCGACCCGGGGACCTCGACACGCACCTTCTGGCTGTCCTCCGCGGACCTGGCGGGCATGGTGGTGCTCCCGCCGCTCATGCAGCAGCTCACCCGCGTGGCACCGGGAGTCTCGGTGCGCATGCGGGGGCCCGGCGAGAACACCCTGACCGCCCTCGAGCGCGGCGACCTCGACGTGGCGCTCGGCATCTTCACCGAGGCGCCCGCGGCCTTCCGCCTCCAGGCGCTCTTCCGTGAGCGGTTCGTGTGTGTGGCCCGGAGCGGCCACGCGGTCACCCAGGGCCGGTTCACCCTCGCGCGCTACCTGGAACACGGCCACGTCCTCGTGGCCCCCCTGGGTGGTACCGGGAGCATGGTGGACGAGGTGCTCGCCCGCATGGGCAGGTCACGCCGGGTGGCCGCGGCCGTTCCGCACTTCTTCCTCGCGCCCTTCCTGGTGGCCCAGACGGACCTGCTCCTCATGGCCCCGGAGCGCATGGCACGCCTGCTGGCCCCCGCGTTCGGCCTCGAGCTCCTCCGTCCTCCCATGGAGCTCGAGAGCTTCACCCTGAGCCAGCTCTGGCACGAGCGCGTGCAGCACGATCCGGCGCATGTGTGGTTGCGCAAGTCCATCGCGGAGGCGAGCCAACGGCGGTAGGGGCTCGCCAGCCGCTCGGGCTCAATCCACCTTCTGGACCTGGAAGCCGATGCGGGGGAAGTGCACGACGACCTCGCCCGCGCGGGCATCCACCCGCCGGACCGCGAGCTCATTGGGGCGCGACAGCACGAGCTCGCCCTCCACCGGATCGATGCCGTAGTCGCTCGGTGCGATCGTCACGCGCGCGCCCCGCGACAGCCCGTGCAGGTCGACGAAGGCCTCCCCTTCGGTGGGCAGGGGTTTGCTGGCGGCGGCGAGCGCGACGGCCTCCCCGCTCTCCATCTTGTCGCAGGTGCCGTGACCCAGCGCCTGCATGCGCTCCATCCACGCCACCAGCCGGGTGTGAGAATCGAGGATGGACGCGAGCGCACCGGCCCGCCGGACGAACCAGAGCGCATGGTAGACGGAGAAGTCGGCGATGCTCGTGGACTTGCCGAGCAGCCAGGCGCGGCCATCCCCGAGCTGGGCCTCGAGCTGCTCGAGATACAGCCGCAGCGCTCCCGCCGCTTCCGGGGCTCGCATGCCCGGCACGTTGCGCCGGAAGGCCGCGCGATCGGCCAGGAAGGCCTTGGCCTGTTCGGGCGGCATGTTCTCGAACATGCTCTGCACGCCCGCCGGCTGGAAGCAGTAGGGGATGACGGTCCAGAACAGCGTGGAATCGGCCCATTGCGCCTGGATGCGTGCCAGCCCCGCGGACTCGACGGGGTAGAGCGACGGCGTGGGCGCGAGCCGCTCCAGTACGTCCGCGATCAGCGCCGTATCACAGTAGATGTCCGCGCCGATCTGCAGCAGCGGCGTCTTGCGATAGCCGCCCGTCAGGGCGATCACGTCCGGCTTGGGCATGATCGCGGGAATGAAGACGGAGGTCCATTGCAGGCCCTTGAAGCCGAGGAGGGTGCGGACCTTCTCGGAGAAGGGGGAGCGCGGGTAGTGGTGGAGGATGAGTCGGGACATGGCCCGAGTCTTCCCAGGGCGCGCTCCCGCATGCGAGCGGGAACTTCCCGGGCTGCTCGCCACTTCTCACTTATCAGCTCGCTCCGCGCGCCTGCCGTGGCTTGAAGCGCAGGCGTGAGCGCTCGCGTGCCTTGTTGGCTTCGATCTCCCGGTCTCGAGGCTGGGCCGTCGTGGACAGCGAGTCGAGCAGCACACGGGCCGCGGCCGCGACATCATCCACGGCTTTCGCGAACGCCGCTTCGTTCGCCTGCGACGGTTTGTTGAAGCCGCTCAGCTTGCGGACGAACTGCACGGCGGCCGCCCGGACCTCTTCTTCCGTGGCGGGCGGCTCGAAGTTGAACAGCGTCTTGATGTTCCGGCACATGGTGGTCTCCAAGGCTCGACGTGGACGGAGCGCCCTTCCGTTTCATTTGTATCAGCACGGGCGGGTGGGGCGCGGGGGAGGTTGCTCTGTCCCGGGAGGCCTGAGCAGGTTCCGCACCATGAGCGAAACCATGGACCTCAAAACAGCGGACCTCTGCGACACGCACGCAGGCTCCCCGCATTTCCAGATCGCCGAGCCCGGCTTCCTCGACTATGGCGGCCGCCGCTCGTTCTCCGGCCCCATCAGCACGGTGCGAGCGCCCGAGGACAACTCCCTGGTGCGCAAGGCGCTGGAGGAGCCCGGACAGGGCCGGGTGCTGGTGGTGGACGGTGGAGGCAGCCGCCGCTGCGCGCTGGTGGGGGACCAGCTGGCGGCGCTCGCGCAGAAGAACGGCTGGGCGGGCGTGGTGGTGAACGGCTGCATCCGCGACGCCGAGGAGGTGGGCCGTACCGCCATCGGTGTGAAGGCGCTGGGCACGCATCCGCTCAAGAGCGGCAAGCGCAACGAGGGCCAGCGCGACGTGGAGGTGCGCTTCGCGGGCGTCACCTTCCGGCCCGGTCATCACCTCTACGCGGATGCGGACGGCATCGTCACCTCGGAGAAGGCGCTGGGCTGAGCCGCACCGGGCGCGACGGGCACCCGGGGGCTCCCGCGTCATGAAATCCTCCGGGATTCGCGGGTAGACTGGGGAGCGGTCCGATCCTCATGAAACGCTCCCTCCTCGCCGTCTCCGTCCTCGTGGGCCTGCTCGCCGTGGGCGGGCTCGTCTTCGTCCGCTCCCGGCAACCCGCTGCGGCCCCGCCCGCGCCTTCCGCGGCCGCGGCGCCGGTGGCCTCCGCTCCGCCGGTGGCCCCTGCCTCGAAGGACCCGCTCCTCGCGGAGATCGACTGCGTCGTCGCCACGCCGCCAACCTGCAAGGTGAAGGGAAGCGCCGCCTCCTTCGGCCACAACGGGACACGCCTCATCCTCAGGACCCTGGCCCGCAGCGCGGCGGAGTGCCACGCTGGCAAGCTGGCTTCCTGCCTCGACGTTGGCATTGCCTACGAGCAGGGCACCGTCGTCGAACCCAGGCCGGACAGGGCCGCCGCCCTCTACGAGCGCGCGTGCGGCCAGGGCCTGTCCGACGGCTGCCGCTACCTGCTCGACCTCTACCGCCAGGCGAAGGGTGTTCCTCGCGACGATGAGCGGGCGAAGGCGCTGAAGCAGCGCGCCCTGGAGCTCGACTGCGCCGAAGACCCCACCGCGACCGGGTGCGAGGCCTTGCTCGCGTCCCGCCGCGATGTCCCGGATGCGGGCCTCGGCACCGCGACTCCCGTGGCGGATGACAAAGCGAGCACTCCGGCTCACGACGAGCAGGACACCCCCAGGTGTGGCTCGCTGGCATTCGACCTCGTGTACGAGCGGGACGGGGTGAAGCTCAAGGATGAGGTGATCGCACGCCTCGAGCCCTGCCTGAAGCCCCTGTGTGATGCGGGCGATGCGGCCTGTGCCTCACAGGGCAAGCCTGGTGGGGTGGACCCGAAGCCAGACCGCGACGTGTACCTCCAGAGGTTCTGCGACGCGGGACATGCGGACTCCTGCCACCGCCTCGCGAGGTCCGTGGAACTGAGCTCGGTGTTCAATCCCAAGGAGGAGATGCAGAGCATCGTGAAGAGGCGGACCAGCGCCCTGCGCCTGGACGAGCGCGCGTGCGCGCTGGGGAACGCGCTTTCCTGCGCGGAGGTGGGGGAGGCCTACGAGAGTGGCTTCCCTGTCGAGAAGGAGCTCGAGCGGGCGCTGGATGCCTACACGCGCGAGTGCGAGCTGAACGGCGCCAACGGCTGCATGAAGGAGGCAAGCCTCGCGGGCCCGGTGGAGCCCGAGCGCGTGACGCTCGCCCTGCTGCGGGCGCGGGTGAACTACGAGGATGGGTGCGATCCGGAGAATGCCCCCAGCCCGTGCAAGCTCGCGGCAGACCTCTTCGACGGGCGGAGCGGCCTGGACACGAATCCCGAGCGGAGGGCCGAGCTCTACCGCCTGGCGGTGCCAGGGCTCGAGAGTGGCTGCGACACCGACGCCGACGCCTGCCGGGAGCTCATCGCGCTCCACGAGCAGGGGCTGGGTGGACTGGAGCGGGACGAGGCCAAGCTGAGCGAGCTGCGGCAGAAGCTCTGCTCCCACACCATGGATTGCGACGAGCCCGAGGAGGCGGAGGCGGAGGCGGAGGACAATGTGCAGCAAGAGCTGTCCTCCGATGAGGAGTCCGCCGAGCCCGAGCCGTCCGCTGATTCCGAGATGGAGTAGCGCGCCGATGAACCCGTGGATTCCCGTGGCGGCGGCTGCGGCCGTGGGCCTGCCCACCTTTTGGGCGTCGAGGAAGATCTGGCGGAGGCCCCCGCCGCTGACAGAGGCGGAGCTCGTGGCCACCGCGGTCCGCCTCGCGGATCATCTCCGCATCGAGAAGTTCCTGCTGATGGGAATCAGCTACGGCACGCTGGTGGCGCTGGGCGTCGCCGCCGTGGCTCCCCACCGGGTAGAACGCGCCGGACTGTTCGGGCCCATGCTTCCAGGCAGCTGGCTCGCGGAGCACCCCGAGCTCGCGAAGGGTGCTCGTCCGAATGATGCCGCGCTGTGGTCGACCGCACAGCGCTTCCCGGCCCTGCTGTACCCGATGACGGCGCTGTTCGGGCTGTCCCCGACGGCGGCGAAGATCCGCAGCTTCGTGGACGAGCGGCTCTCCGCGCAGGAGCGGGCGATGCTCCAGCCCGGGCATCCCCTCAACATGGCGTCTATCCGCCTGTCCGCTGCAACTCCTTGCTTTCTCAAAGCGGTCCCTACGATGATGCCTCTCAAAAGGGGGATTCCAAGAAATGGTGACCTGTCCATCGTGCGGGGCGAGCACGCCTACGAGCCGTGAGTTCTGCATGAGTTGCCTCGGGACGCTGTCGTCCGAGCCCCAGCCGCGAACAGCCGTCGAGACGCGCGGGTCCATCGTGTCCACCCCTCCCGACGCAGCCGCGTTGGCCCTCACGGCTCCGGTTCCCTCCGCCGAGCCATCCGAGGAAAGCGCCCGGTGCCCTCGCCATGCCCACCTGCCCGTGGCGGGCACCTGCGGCAGCTGCGGCACCTTCTACTGCATCGAGTGTGTGCCGGACGCGGCCACGCGAACCTCCACGCTCTGTCCCGACTGCGAAGTGTCCCGGGAGGTGCGCGAGGCCCCGGAGCGCATTGACGCCATCCTACGGGAACTCTCCAGCTCGCTCGTCGTGCTCGCCATCCTGGTGATGGGTTTCTGGCTCGTGGCGGCCCTCCACTTCCAGGAGAATCCTCGGCTCTTGTTCGTCTTCCTCGAGGGTCTCCTCATCGCCCTGCCGTTCGGACTCAGTGCCGCGCTCATCAGGACGAAGCGGCGCATGTGGGCCGTCTGGCTGGGCTTTGTCTTCGAGACCGCGGTCATGGGCATCCTTCTGCTGTCGAGCTTCGTCCTCGCCGCGGTCGCGCTCTTCGCCATGCTCTACACGCTGAGCCGCATCTTCACGCTCCAGGAGCTGCTGAAACTCCAAGCGGGTAACAAGGCTCCCGCCGCGACATCACCGTCGCCTGCGAGATGAGCGCTCCCTCAAGCGGGGACGGAGGCGGGCCCACAGAAGAAGAGCTTCTCCTTGGCCGCGACGGTGGAGGAGCCGAGGAAGCAGAGGACGGCGCGGGTGGATGGGGCCGGGCTGCTCCGCAGGACGTTCGCACGGGACGTGTTCGCCTGTCCGCGGTGTGGAGGCAGGCTCGTGCTCGGGCACTCTGCTCACGGGTGGGCGATGACGAGCAGGCTGGGGGCGCGCTTCGGGTGGTTCACCGGAGGGCGTACCCTCCTGGCGTCCACGTTCTTCCGCGGGACGCCGCTCGGTCACCGCATCGTGGCCGTCCCCGCGCTGAGGCGCTCCATGGGAATGGCGACGGCGGCGTTCGAGCTGGGAGCCCCGGTCCTGCTCCTCTGGCCGGGGATGCATGTGGGGTTGGCGCTCATGGCCGTCACGTTCCACCTGGGCGTGCTGCTGGTCATGCGCATCTCGTTCTGGCACCTCTGGGTCTTCTTCCCGGCGCTCTTCGTGGTGCCGTAAAGAGTGGAGGCGGCGGGAATCGAACCCGCGTCCGAATGTCTGTCTTTGGCCCTCTATCGCTCCGGAGACTGGACGGAGCAGCGGCCCTCGGCGCGGCGCGTGAGGTCCTCGGCCACCGTGCGCAGCAGGCCCCGCGTCAGCGCCGAGCGCTCCGCTTCCGTCTTGTCCCCCTGGGTGAGCCACTGCGCCACCTTCCCCAGGCTCGACGCCGTCACCACCTGCAGCCGCACCCCCACCTCCACCACGAAGGCCGCCTCCGCCTCCGGCTCCTCCTCCAGCGTCCACGCCACCCGCTCCAGCTCCAGCGTCCCCACTCCGGATGCCAGCGGCCTGCCGTCCAGCACCCAGCCGCCCTCCTTCGCCGAGTACGCCAGCACCTGCGTCAGCCGCGCCGCGTCCATCCGCTCGGAGAACCACAGCGGCCGGCGCCGCAGCAGCGTCAGCTCCACCTCCAGCCGACCCGCCAGCCCCAGCCGCATCAACCGCTCCAGCTCGGGCGCCACCAGCGTGAGCGCCTCGGGCCGCACCACCACGCGCCGTCCCACCCGCGTCGCCGAGCACGTCACCTTCGGCGGCTCCTCCCCTTGGGCCAGGGGCGCGAAGAGGCCCAGCACGGCCACCAGGGCCGCGCCGAGACTCCTCCTCGTGCTCGTGCCGGGTCCCCTCATGGTGCCTCAGAAGGGCCGGACGAAGAGCAGCCGCGCCTCGGGGCTCAACGACGCGCGCTCGTCCGTGCGCCACGCCACCGACAGGTGCACCGAGTCCCCGAAGTAGAGCTGCGCGCCCACTCCCAGCTTCGGGTCCATCCACCCCAGCTCCTCCCGGTGCACCGAGCCCACGTCCGCGAAGGCCCCGACGAAGCCCCACCGGTACTCCGCGCTCGCCAGCAGCGAGGCGTCCCCGCGGAACTCCTTGAAGGCGTAGCCGCGCAGCCCGCTCCACCCGCCCAGGGCCTCCTGCTTCTGCAGCGGCAGCTCCGAGCCCCCCGCCGCGCGCACCCGCAGCCGCAGGCCGTCCTCGTGGCCGGTGCTCACGTACAGCACGCTGTCGCTCACCACCTTCCAGAAGCGGTACTCCGCGCCGCCTCCCAGCTCCGGGCTGCCCACCTCCACCGTCAGCAGGCTGCGCACCGCCGTCCGCTCCGGCCACTCCCAGTCCTGCCGCAGCAGTGACAGCTCGGGGTTGCGGAAGAGCGAGCCCACGCGCTCGGAGCGGGCCGCGTCGCTCGCGTACTCGAGCCGCCCCACCACCGACGTCATCCGCCCCTCGTCCACCAGCGGGTTGGGGAAGGGCGCCGAGTCGCGCCGGAAGAGCGAGAAGGGCGGCGAGAAGCTCACCAGCGAGTCGTACGTGTCGCGGCGGTACTCGGCTCCCACCAGCCACTGCGGGGCGAAGCGCCAGGTGGCGAAGCCCGTGAAGCCCCTGCGCCGGAAGTACTCCGAGTCCGGGCGGTTGAGCAGCGCGGAGTAGATGTACGAGTCGATGGCTCCCAGGCGCCACCGGTCATTGGTGTCCGTGAAGTCGTAGAGCTGGACGCCCACCTCGGCGAGCCGCACCACCGGCACCTGCGCCTTCGCCCCCACCAGCCAGTTGAGCCGCCGCTGGAAGGCCGTGCGCTCCGGGTCGCCCACAATCCGCTGGCCGCCCCACCGCAGGGGAATGGTCAGCGCCGCGTCCAGCGTCACGTGGGCCCGGTTGCGCACGTCCCAAAGCTTGAGCGAGCCCGACAGGCCCGGCGCGAAGCCTGTCACCTGCGTGTGCATGGGGAGCAGCTCCACGTCGAAGCTGGAGCCCCTCGGGCGGGCGTGCACCACCACGCGGCGGCCCACGGTGGTGATGGCCTCGTCCCCGGACTCGCGCTTCCACTGCTCCCCCAGCGCCTCCCAGGACAGCTCCACCTCGTCCTCCCAGTGCTTGTGCTTCTTCTTGCGCCGCGTCTCCTCCTCCACCGGCCGGTAGCTCCGCCCGCCGTCCTCCCCGCGCACCTCCTCGAAACGCGTGGCCGGCCGGGGGAGCGTCTCCACGTCCCACAGCTTGAGGAAGGGCATCTCCTGCTTCAGCCGGCCTTCGGCGCGGCGCAGGTCGCTGCGCAGCAGGACGTCGCCCGGCTTGATGCCCATCACCTCGCGCACCCGAGCCGCCACGTCCTCCTCCACGCCCCGCACCTCCACTGCCTCCACCTTGCCCTCGTCCACCCGCAGCCGCAGCTGCCCCTCCGGCGTCAGTGTGGCGTCCAGGCTCGCGAGCAGGTAGCCCTCGTCCTCGACCTCCTCCAGCGCGCGCTCCAGCGCGGCGGGCAGTCCCCGCCACACGAAGCCCGGGTGGAACTGGCCCTCGTCGAAGTACGCCAGCAGCTCCCTCGGCGGGTTCGGCGCCGGGCACTTCCGTGACGAGATGTGCACTCGGACCCCCTCCGTCCCGATGCGCACGTTGGCCACCGTGTCCTCGTCGTCGTCACCCTCGTCGTCGTCACCCTCGTCGTCGTCGCCGTCCTCGTCGTCGGAAGCGGAGGAGTAGGGCGGAAGCTGGAACAGCTCCTCCTGCACGTCCCGCTGCTCGTCCGCTTGCAGGCCGGTGAGCTCCACGCCCGCCACGTAGGGCTGCTCCTCCACCGTCACCACCAGCACCGGCGTCGCGCCCTCCGCGAGCCGCACCGTGGGCGTCACCTTCGTGAACAGCCCCGTGCGCGCGAGCCGCTGGAGGATGAGCGCCGCCTGCTCCGGGCTGAGCGCGCCCTTCGCCGGAACGCGGGCCAGTCCGCGCACCAGCGGCTCGGGCAGGCGCTGGAGGCCCTCGAACTTCACGTCCGCCAGCGCCCGGTTCTCCCCGTTGATGCTCAGCCGCAGCGCGCCGAGCACCTCGGAGTCCGTCTCCTCGTCCTCCTCGGCCAGGCAGGGATCCTCCGCCTGTGGCGAGGGCGGCGCTTCCTGGGCGGCGGGCGGAGGCGCCGTGCCGTCCTTGCCGGAAGCCTCGGGAGTCGGGGGGGCGGCGGTGCCCTGGGCGTTGGCCGCGAACGACAGCAAACAGAGAAGGAGTGCGATGCGGTTCATGCGGGACGGGAGGAGCACGAGGCGTTCCAGGCCGGCGGGCGCGGCAAGTGCGCGAAACCACGGGGTGTCGCGCCACGGCGAGGATGTCATCCCCACATCCTGATGTCGTGGGGTGATGTGCTTATGACATCGGCGGGCCCGCGGACCCTGGCTGGGGGAAGACCCTCACCCTGGCCCTCTCCCAGAGGGAGAGGGGATTGGCTCAGACCGCGGGGATGCCCAGCGCCTTGAGGCGGCGGTGGAGGTTGCCCCGGTCCACCTGGAGCAGGCGCGCGGCCCCGGCGATGCTGCCGCCTTCCTCCAACGCGGCCTTGATGAGGGTGCGCTCGAAGTCGTCCACGTGCTCGCGGTAGCTCTTCTGGCCGAGCACGAGGCGCGCGGGGGCCGCTGCCGTCAATGCCGCCGCGCCCGTGAGGGACTCGGGTGTCAGCGTGAGCGGACCCTCTCCGCGCAGGAGGTTCTGTCGCTCGACGTAGTTGCGCAGCTCGCGCACGTTGCCGGGCCAGGGCCAGGCGCGCAGGGCCTCCTCGGCGCCGGGGGCCAGCACCAGCGGCACGTTCGGCCCGGCCAGCTCCGCCGCGAAGGCGCGCGCCAGGGGGAGGAGGTCCTCGGTCCGCTCGCGCAGGGGGGGCAGGGGGAGGGGCATCACGTTGAGCCGGAAGTAGAGGTCCTGCCGGAAGCGCCCCTCGCGCACCGCGAGCGTCAGGTCCCGGTGCGTGGCCGCGAGGATGCGCACGTTCACCGGCACCGGCAGGCCTCCGCCCAGCCGCTCCACCTCCTTCGTCTCCAGCACGCGCAGCAGCTTGGCCTGCAGCTCCAGCGGCATGTCCCCCAGCTCGTCGAGGAACAGCGTGCCGCCGTGGGCCTGCTCGATGCGGCCGAGCCGCCGCGCGGTGGCGCCCGAGAAGGCGCCGCGCTCGTGGCCGAACAGCTCGCTCTCCAGCAGCGTGGAGGGGATGGCGGCGCAGTTGACCGCGACCAGCCGCCCCTTGCGTCCGGAGGCGAGGTGGAGCGCCCGGGCCACGCGCTCCTTGCCCGTGCCCGTCTCCCCGGTGATGAGGATGGCCGCGTCGCTCGGGCCCACGCGGGCGATGAGCGTGCGCAGCGACTCCATGGCCGGGCTGTCCCCCACCAGGTGCCCGGGGCGGGCCAGCTCCTCGCGCAGCCGCTGTTGCTCCTCGCGCAGCTCGCCCAGGGCCAGCGCGTTGCGCAGCGCCGTGAGCAGCCGCTCGGGCGAGGGCGGCTTCTCCACGAAGTCGGTGGCGCCCAGCTTCAGCGCCTGCACGGCCTCGGCGGGGGAGGCCTCGCCGGAGAGCACCACCACCGGGACGGGGAGGGGCTTGGGCAGCCGCGCGAGCAGCTCCAGGCCCGTCTCTCCGGGCATGCGCAGGTCCAACAGCATCAGCGCTGGAGGCTGGCCGGGCGCGTCGAGCAGGCGCAGGGCCTCGGCGGCGGAGCGGGCCTCCACGGGGGAGAAGCCCTCGTCGGAGAGCAGGCCCCGCAGGCCCTTGAGGACGCCCGGATCGTCATCCACCAGGAGGATGCGCGGGCCGGACGTCTGGGGGCGCGGGGCGGCGAGCGGGGAGTTCACCGGCCCAGCGTAGCGCAAGGGCACCGGGGAAGGCTCAGCGCGGGCCTTCCGCCGCCTGCCCCGGCGCCGCGGGTGCACTCGCGGTGGGCAGCGCGCGGACCGCCAGCAGGTACGCGTCTCCTCGCTTCTCGGCGAAGAGGTCCAACACCAGCATCAGCGAGGCCTGCATCACCAGTCCCACCCCCACGCCGTACACCAACTCCTTGCGCCGGAAGGCATACGCGAGCCCCACGCCCACCAGCAGCAGGGCGACCTCCACCCCCTTGTAGAGCTCGAAGTTGCGCATCACCCCCTCCATCCGGGGCACCTCCGCGAGCTGGAAGGCCGAGGGGGACGCGGCGAGCTGCCGCGTGAGCGCCGCCACCTGCGCGTCGGTGCGGAAGGCCACCGTGCCTCCCACCACCAACTGGATGAGGCCCACCGCGATGAGCGGGTACGCCATGCCTCGGTACGCGTGGCCCGACAGCAGCAGCCACACCGCGACGCCCACCGCCACGACGCCCACGAGGACGAACAGCCAGCTCTCCGCCTTCTCCGCCGCGAAGTAGCCCACCATCTGCTCCTGCATTCCCATGACCCACCCTCCCGTCACGGTGCTCCCCCCCGCGACAGTTGATGACCTTGGGTCATTAAATAAATGAGCGAGGGTCAGCCGTCAAGCCGGGCCCTTGCTGGGGGAGTGAAGGGAGGGGCGTGCCCTGTTTTCCATGGAGTGGAGTGATGAGGTTGTGGACTGGGGGCCTGGCGGCCATTTCGTATCAAGCAGGCGTGCATGGCGCTCCCCTGCCTGCTACCGCTCCCACCGGACCTTCCAGCGGGAGGTGGGAGTGATGTTGGAGTTCGAGTTTCCGTCCGTCCTGTCCCTTCAACGTGCCCGCGGACAGCTCCTCGGGCGGATGAGCCGCGAGCTGGCCACCTGCTGCGGACGGGCTGACGTGTTCCGCTGCCTCGGCCGGGTGGCGCTGCCGGAGCTGGGGGACTGGTGTGACCTGGACGTGCTCCAGGAGGGAGTGCTCCAGCGGGCCGCCGCCTTCCGTGCTCCCCACGGCGCGGTGCATGGGCCTCCGGGGAATGCCCCCTCGCTGCTGGCCCAGCGGGTGGCGCGCTCGGGCCGTCCGGAGCTGTGCCAGGGCCCCTGCGAGCGGGTGGCGGTCCTCCTGTCCTCGGGCGAAGAGGAGCTGCCGCGCGTCCAGGCCGCCGGGCCGCTGGACTGTATGGCGGTGCCCCTGCGGTGGGGCGGGCAGCTCATCGGGGTCCTCTCCTTCGCCTCGCGCGAGCCGGAGCCGCACCTGGACGAGGACGCGCTGGCGCTCGCCGAGGACCTGGCCGGGTTCATCGCGCTCGCGCTCGAGCTGGAGCGGCTGCGCCAGGAGCTGGAGCGGACCCGCCATCAGGCCCAGCGTCAGGCCGCCGACTTCCGGACGCTGCTGGACGTCATCCCCGTGGGCATCGGCATCGCGTACGAGCGCGAGTGCCGCTACATCCAGCAGAACCGCTGGTTCGCGCGGCTGCACGACCTGCCGCTCGACAGCAACATCTCGCTCAGCGCCCCCGACACCGAGCGTCAGCCCATCCGCTACCTCGATGAGCACGGCCGCGCGCTCCCTCCCGAGGAGCTGCCCATGCAGCGGGCGGCGGCGACGGGCCAGGAGGTGCTCGACGTGGAGCTGGACCTGGAGGTCCATGGGCAGCGGCGCGGCACGCTCGTCATCTCCGCCGTGCCGCTCTTCGACGAGGAGCACCGTCCCCGCGGCTGCATCGGCACCATCCAGGACGTCACCGCGCGCAAGCGGGCCACGGAGGCGCAGCGCTTCCTGGCCGAGTCCAGCGCGGCGCTCTCCTCGTCGCTCGACACGGAGCAGACGTCGCGCACGTTGGCCCGGTTGTGCGTGCCCGCGCTCGCCACCGTGGCGGCGTTCTGTGGCTGGCGGCCGGAGGGGACGCTCGGGATGCTGACGGTGACGCATGCGGACCCCGCGCTCCAGCCGCTCGCCGACGAGGTGGCCCGCACCTTCGCCATCCCCGAGGGGCACCCCATCCACGAGGCCATGCGGACGGGACGGCCCCGCCTCATCCCGGTGCTCGAGGAGGCCGGCGATTGGTACGCGGGCGGGGAGGCGCAGCGGCAGGGCCCCTGTAAGGGGCTCGGCATCCACTCGGTGATGCTCATTCCGCTCGCCACGTCCCATGGCGTGGCCGGGGTGCTCGTGCTCGGCTCGCCAGAGCGGGCCTGCACCGAGGACGACTTCACCTTCGCCCAGGAGTACGCCGCCCACGCCACGTACGCCATCGACAACGCGCGGCTCTACCGCGAGGCCCGCGAGGCCGTGGCCCTGCGCGACGAGTTCCTCGGCATCGCCGGCCACGAGCTGCGCACCCCCCTCACGGCCCTGCAGCTCGGGCTCCAGCGCCTCGTCGGGGAGAGTGCCGTGCCGGGGGAGGCCGCGCGGCTGGCGAAGTGGGCGGCCACGTGCCAGCGCCAGGGCGAGCGCTTGGGCAGGCTGGTGGGAGATCTGCTGGACGTGAGCCGCATCACCTCGGGCCGCCTGCCGATGGTGCTCGAGGAGATGGACCTGTCCGCGCTCATGGAGGAGGTGGCGGCGCGCATGGGGCAGGAGCTGGAGAAGGTGGGCTGCCGCCTCGTGATGAAGCTGCAGGCACCGCTCACCGGGCGGTGGGACCGCTCGCGCCTGGACCAGGTGCTGACCAATCTCGTCAGCAACGCGATGAAGTACGGGCAGGGCCGGCCCATCGAAATCACCGCCGGGGCCACGCCCGAGGGGGTGCGCCTGCGCGTCCGGGACGAGGGCATCGGCATCTCCCCGGAGGACCAGGCGCGCATCTTCGGGCGCTTCGAGCGGGCCGTGTCCGAGCGTCACTATGGTGGGCTGGGCCTGGGGCTGTGGATCTCGCAGCAGATCGTCACCCAGCTGGGCGGCCACATCCGCGTCGAGAGCGTGCAGGGCCAGGGCTCGAGCTTCACGGTCGAGCTTCCGCGGTGGGTGGAGGACTGAGGGGCAGCCCCCCACCCAAGATGGCTCGCGGAGTCAGGAGGGAGGGCGAGTCCCAGGCCCTCGCAGCTGCTCCAACTCGGCCTGGAGCTTCGCCAGGCGCCGTTCTGCCTCCTCGCGCCTGCGCGTCTCCTCCTCCGCACGCTGCTCCGCTCCCTCCGCGCGCTGTTCCGCTCCCTCCGCGCGCCGCTCCGCCTGTTCGCGCAGCCGCGCCTCCTCCTCCAGCAGTTCATGGGACTGCAGCAGCAGCGCGTTGCCCGCCCACAGCCGCAGCTTTCCCCCCGCCAGCTCGAACTCCAGTCCCAGCACCTCCGAGCGGTAGCGGCCCTTCTCCGCGGCAATGCGCTCGTACCGGCTCGCCTCGGGCGTGGGCAGCCGATACGCCTCCAGCCGCTCCCTCGCCCTGTCGTAGATGAAGTACTCGGGAATCCTCAGCCGGGCGTAGCGCTCCACGTTGTACTCGGCGTCCTTCTTGCGGTCGCCGCCCACGTGCACCTCCATCACCCACTCCAGCCCCTTGCCCTCCTGGCTCACCACCCACTTGCTGCGCGGGTGCGTCTCCACGTCCCGTACCGCCAGCATGTCCGGCGCGAAGCGTCGCTCATCCGGGTAGTACACCGGCAGTTCCGTGCCCAGGTACACCTGCCGCCCCTGCCGCGAGAAGAAGCCCCGGAGCACATCCAGCGTCTCCATCTTCGCCTGGGAGTGCAGGTCCCCCTCCGGCATGGCCATCTCGTCCCACGTCACCTCGCCGGGAAGTGACTCCACCACCTGCCCCCGCTCCTCCACACTCATCCGCTCCCACTCTTCCCGCGTGGGCGCCTGGGGGAAGCGGCCTCCACGCTCCTGTTCGCGCTGTGCCATGCCCCACAGCCTGGGGTGGGCCCACGCGCGCGTCAATCGCCCCCGCCGCACTCCCTGAGCAAGTGTCGGGCCGGGCTCCCTGGCCCCTCGCTGCGTGGGGAAGGCCGCCCGCAACCATCTCGCGCCCTGTCCTCACCGTTTCTGTCCGTGGACGCCCCGGCCGCTCCACCTCCGAGGGCTCTTCCCCGCGACATGTGGGGGCTGCCCACGAGGCCTGCTCACGGGCTTCAGCAGGGCTGTTACGCAGGACATTCGCGGCGGCCCGTCAGCGGCCCTCCTCCCTGACCTCCTTTGGCGTGACGAGCGGCAGCTCCACGAAACTCGCCTGGCCCGGCGCGTGGTACACGCGCTGCACGGCCTTGCGGAAGTCGCCGGGCTTCGCGTCGAAGATGCTCTCCACGTACGTCTGCGGGTTGCGGTCGTAGAGCGGGAACCAGCTCGACTGGACCTGCACCATGATGCGGTGGCCGGGCAGGAAGACGTGGTTCGTGGTGGGGAGCCCGAAGCGGTACGTCACCGGCTTGCCGGCGGGCAGCGGCCGGGGCTTCTCGAAGCTCTCGTGGTAGCGCCCGCGGAAGATGTCGGCCGAGACCATGAGCTGGTAGCCGCCCATCTCGGGTTGCGCGGCGACCTCGTCCGGGAACACGTCGATGAGCTTCACCACCCAGTCGGAGTCGCTCCCGCTGGTGGAGGCGACGAGGTGGGCCAGCGGGCGGCCGCTGATCTTCACCGGGGCGGTGAGGACGTCGGACACGTACACGAGCACGTCGGGACGGGAGGCGGCCTCGCGCTGGTCGCGCACGAGCCAGCTCTTCCAGGGGTCGGTCATCGAGGCGCCGGCCGCGCTGCTGTCCTCGACGATGGGGCGCGCGCGGTAGGGCACGGGCCTGGCCGGGTCGGAGACGTATTCGTCGAAGACCGCTCCTCCCGCGGCGGGGGCCGCGAACCCGGCACTGGAATTCGGGCGCAGGTAGAGCGGGGTCGGCTTCACCTTGCAGCCGGTCGCGCAACCGGAGGGCCACGACGACAGCTCGCGCCACCGGTTCGTCCCCGTCTCGAACGCGGTCACCGGCGCGACGTGGGCCTTGGGCGTGCCCTCGACGAGGTACTGGTCGAGGAACGGCCGCAGGAGCTCGCGACGGAAGTGCGCCGAGGTGTCGGTGCCGAACTCGAGCGCGCCGAGGCTCGAACCGTTCCCGATGGCCTGGCCGTGGTTCCACGGCCCCATCACCAGGAAGACGCGGTCGTTCGCGGTGTCCTTCGGCTCCAGCGCCTCGTACACCGCCGGCGCGCCGTAGATGTCCTCCTGGTCCCAGAGGCTGTGGACGATCATCACCGGCACCGTCAGCGGCCGCGCCGCCAGCAGCTTGTCCACCGCCTGGTCGCGCCAGAACGCGTCGTACGCCGGGTGCGCGAGCAGCTTGCGGAAGAAGCCGAGCTGCTCCATCCCGTGCCGCCGGCCGAGCTCCCCGGCCGAGCCCGCCGCGAGGTACTCCTCGTATTGGTCGCGGTAGCCCGAGGCCCACTTGACCTCGCCCTTGCGCGTCGCCTGCTGGCCGAGGATGTACGGCAGCATCGTCTGACGGAAGGCTCCGTGGTGGAACCAGTCATCGCCCATCCACCCGTCGACCATCGGGTTCATCGGCACGGCCACCTTGAGCGCCGGATGCGGGTTGACCAGCGCCATCAGCGGCAGGAAGCCGTCGTACGAGATTCCGATGATGCCGACGCGCCCGTTCGGCTCGGGGACGTTCTTCACCAGCCAGTCGATGGTGTCGTAGGTGTCGGTGGCGTGGTCCACCGGCGTCGGGTTCTGCGGCCCGTGCAGCGGCCGGTGAGAGCTGGCTGCGGCGCCAGGCCCAGCGCGCCCGCTGAGGCCTCAATCCTTGTCGTCCGTGGGGGCCTTCACCGCGACCGGCCGGATGCTGAACGGCACGTCGACATAGGAATCGAGGGTGTTCAGCACGCGGGCCATGACCGTCGGCCGCTCTCCTCGAGCCAGGGCCAGCCGCAGCTGCGCCTGATGCCAGGCCGTGACGTAGCGGAGCGTGGGTGGGGTGAGGTTGATGGCCCGGCGCATCGTGCCCTTCAGGAGCTTCCACGCGCGCTGCTCACCCGTTCCCCAGGCCAGTCCATACGTCTCGCGCCAGCGCTCCGGCAGGAGGCCGGCGGTGAGCAACTCGTCGAGCTGTCCCCGGGTGAACGGTGAATTGAAGAGCAGGCTCGCCAACTCGAGCGCCGTGTCTTCCACGCGCAGCGTCTCCCCCGCCAGCTGCTCGTCATACCACGCGTAGAAGGCCTCGAGCGTGGGCGGCATCTGCTCTGGCAGGAGCCCGAACTGTGCCGCGGCGAGCCGCGTCTCCTGATAATAACGGCGCTTCTCCTCGAGGCTGAGCGGCCGCACGAAGGTCTCGAAGACCACGATGGCACCGTCGATGAGGGTGGCGAGCACCCAACGCAGCAGCGCCGGATCGTTCGCGCGATAGCGGCCGTCTCCCCGCGGGTCGGCGCCGGCCGGAAGTGAGCCGTAGACGCGGCCGTGGATGCTGTGAACCCGCTTCGCGGCGCCCATCGCCTCGCGGAGGCCTCCGAAGACAAGCTGGTACATCGCCGTATAGGTGCGTCGCGCACGGCCGAGCAGGTCACCCCGGAAGTTGCTGTTCTGGGATACGCCGGAGGCCACTGCCGGATGGGCGATCTGCAGCAGGATGGCGCGCAGTCCGCCGAGGAGGATCACCGGCTCCCGATAGAGCACCCAGGTCATGCTGTCGGGGCCGTAAATGCCCTCGAGCTCGCCTGCTGATTGCTCCCGCAGGTAGTCGAGACACTTGCGGAAATGCTCGCTGTCCTGGCCGTGCTGCTGCTGCACATCTGGCGGCATCGACCGCCACATCGATTTTGCCTGCATACCCACGATGCTACCTCGATCGCGCGGGACGGGGTCCGGCGGGGCTGCGATGCGTATTGGAACCTAAGGTGAGGTTCGTGGGAGCCCCTCGGCGGCGTGTGCCCTGGCGGGGGCGTCCTTCACCGTCCAGTACATGGCGCAAGGCCCTCCTGGCCCACCACCTCCCCCCCCCCGCCCTCGTCCGCAACAGGACTCCATCCGGCCTATACTCCGTGATAGGCGGCAGGGATGGCAGGGATAGACAGGGATAGAGGTGAAGCGATGTGGAGACAACGAGCAGTGGCGGAGTGTGGTTCGTGGCAGCACGGTTCCTGGCGGCAGTCGGTGCGTTGGGCGGTACCGTGCGCGGTGCTCGCGCTCGCGCTCGTCGCAGCGCGGGCGCGAGCCGAGGATGCTGGAACGCCGTCGAAGCTCCGCATCGAGCGGCCGTCCAAGTACTTTTCGGAGGCGGCGCTTCAGGACTTCTTCGAAGAGCAACTCTCCGACGAGGTCAAGAGCCACCTGCGCTCGTCTAACGACGCAATCTGGGTGCTGACGATGAGCACCACGCTGCCCAAGGGCTCGAACTACTGCTTTGCGATCATCGGCCTCACGGAGGCAGCGCCCGCGGGGCGCTCGGCCCGCGTCCCAACCATCACCTACAGCGACGCTGTTCTCTCGAATACGCTCGGGAAGCTCGATGAAGAGCAGCGCAACGATTGCATGTCTCAAGCCCTGAAGGGTGCGGCGTCGGGGTTCGTGAAAGCTCCTCTCGCCGACCTGCTGGAGAACATCGAGAAGACGCGAGACCAAGGCAAGGTGAGCAGCGCGCCCGCCGACCCCACGATGGCGCGCGTCTACAGATCGATGGTTTCGGAAGAGGGCGGGAACCGTGTGTTCGAGGCGATTCCGTCCGACTTCCGCGCCGCTTTCGACTACCGAAAGCTCCAGTGGGTGGTGCTCGCCCGCTCCTACACCTTCGACCAACGAGCGGTATGCGTGGCGCTCGCAGGCGTGGCAGCCAATGCGCCGCAGGAGCGCAACCCGCGCTTCCCCGGCGCGTGGTGGATTGTCACGCGCGAGATATCGCTGGCCGAGTCAGGCGGGGAGGATGCGGAGCGCACGAAGAGTGACTGCCGCGACGCCGTCGCGCGCAGCGCGGTCGAGAGCGCCTTGGCGGAGAGCTGGGATGACAAGGGGCTTCTGGACAATTATTCCGCAGCGCTCGAGACGGGCGTGCCGCGCGTGTCCAATCACAAGCGGATCGATCCCGCGATTGCAGCTGCGCGCGAAGCCACCAAGTTCCGCAGTAGCCTTGCGGTCGGCAGCGACACCCATTGCGGCCTCGTGATCGAGGTGCGCCGTCCCATCGCCAAGGTGCAGAGCATGATCGGCGAAGTCTGGCTCAAGGTCGACCAGCTCTACCCGAAGGGTAAGCATGACTGCCGGTTCGTGAACGGCACGTATCAAGACTGAGCCAGACACCGCGTGGCGTCCGCGCAGCGCTCGGGAAGGCCTCAAATGGACGGCCGCGCTTCCTCCCCGGGAGGAGGACCGAGGGGCAGCTCCACGAGCGCGAGCGTGCCGCCGCCGGGCGCGGGCTCCAGGCGCAGGGTGCCGCCGTGCTCATGGACAATCTTCTGGGCGATGGGGAGCCCCAGGCCGCTGCCCTCGGGCTTGGTGCTGAAGAGGCCCCGGGTGAGGGCGGGGCCCTCGAGCACTTCGGCAATCCCGCTGCCGCCATCGTGCACGCGGACGCGCACCAGTGAGGGCAGGGCCTCGATGGACAGGCGCACGGGGGCGGCGCCGGACGCGGAGGCCTCGGTGGCATTCTTGACGAGGTTGCCGAAGAGGCGGCGCAGGCCGTCCGGGTCCGCGGAGAGCGAGGGCTCGGGGCCGGGCTGCAGCTCCACGGGCACGGGCGAGGTCTCCTGGTAGAGGGCGCATACCTCGGCGAGCAGGGGGCGCAGGGCCACGGGCTGGAAGCGCGGCGCGGGCAGGCGGGCGAAGTCGGAGAAGCTCCGCGTCATCCGCATGAGCCGCTCCACCTCTTCCTGCAGCAGGGCCACGGACTCGGTGAGGCGGGTGGCGTCCGGGGGCGCCTCGCCGCGTGACAGTCGCGCCAGCGCGAGCTTCATGCCGGTGAGGGGATTGCGCAGCTCGTGGGCGAGCGCCCGCGCTACGTCCTGCCACGCCGCTATCTGCTCGGCGGCCTTGAGGCGCTCGCGCTGGGCGGCGAGCTCGCGGCCCATGCGGTTGAATTGGACGAGGAGGAATTGGAGCTCGTCGCGGGGCTCCTCGGGGGCGGGGAGCTGGACGGAGAGCTCTCCCCGCGCATAGGCCCACATGCCGCGGGTGAGGGTGGAGACGGGGCGGGTGAGGGCGCGGCCGAGCAGCACCGCGGCGGCGGTGAGCACGGTGGCGGAGACGAGCAGCAGCAGGGCGATGAGCCAGGGCGTGCGGCGCGCGAGCGCACGGCGGGCGAGCTCCGCCTGGGCGAGGTTGAGGCGGGCCTCGTCGAGCGCGGCCTGGGAGTGGCCCTCGCGGGCGAGCCCCGCGGACACGTCCTCGAGCACCTGCTCCACGGGCGCCAGGGAGACGGAGAGCAGCTCCTCGAGTGCCTGCCGGGCGATGACGCCGAGCAGCACGAGCGGCACCAGCCCCGTGACGAGCATCACGGCGAGGAGCCGGCGGCGGAAGTTCGCGGGAGGGGGCGGCAGGTCGGAAGGCATCGGCGGGGCGATGTTGGCGCCGCGCGGGGCCCGCTTCCAGCTTTGGCTTCAGGCGTAGATGCGGGTGGGGATGCCGTACTGGCTGCGCAGCCGCTCGGCGGCGAGGCGCAGGCCCTGCTCCTCGATGCGCGCGCTCGCCCAGCCCACCGCCTCCTTCTCCTGGGCGGTGATGACGTACGGCACGGGCAGCGGCTTGAGGTGCATGACGGCGCTCACCGACAGCCGGATGATGGGGGAGGTGATGACGAACGCCATCCCGAGCATCACCTCGCGCATCAGCTCCTCGTGCTCCTGCATCCAGAGGACCTGGCGCTGCCGCTGCTCGGGCGTGGGCAGGCCGCCCCGGCTCAGGTCGGTGACGCTCAGGTAGCGCTCCCGCCGCCTCAGGCTGGCGGTGGTCGTCTCCAGGTAGTGCTCGTACTGCCGGGGCGTGAGCGTTCCCACGAGGCGTACGATGCGAAGGGGCCAGCGCGAATCATCGAAGGTGACGGAGGAGTCGGGGAGCATGGCTCTCCACTAAGGCTGGGAATTCTGGCCGGGCGGGGAGCTTCCCTGTCTGCCCTGGAATCGGGGGAGAAAAAAAGAAGCCACCCGCCTACATGTTCAGCAGCGGTCCAAAGGACGGCCCTCCATCGGACGTTCGGGGCTGGTAGCCTCCGGGGAGATGTCCCGTCTTCTCGCTCCCTCCCAGGCCTGGCTCTTCGGACGAGGCGTGGACCTCGCCGTCTTCGCGGGCAGCGCGCTCGTGTCGGTGGGGCTCGTGCTCGCCGCGCCCGCGCTGGGCGCCGTGGGGGATACGCCGTTGTGGGCGTGGGCGCTGCTCGTCGTCTGTGTCGACGTGGCCCACGTCTGGTCCACCCTCTTCCGCACCTACCTCGACGGGGACGAGGTGCGGCGCCGCCCCGGGCTCTATGTCGCCGCCCCGCTGGCCGCGTACCTGCTGGGGGTGCTCGCGTATCTCCTCTCCCCGGGCACCTTCTGGCGCCTCTTCGCGTATACCGCGCTCTTCCACTTCATCCGCCAGCAGTACGGCTGGGTGGCCCTCTATGGCCGCAAGGCCCGCGTCCCCGGTACCGAGCGCGCGCTGGACGCCGCCGCCATCTACGCCGCCACGCTCGGCCCCGTCCTCTGGTGGCACGCCCACCTTCCGCGGGCCTTCTGGTGGTTCGTGGAGAACGACTTCCTCTCCGGCCTGCCCGCCTGGGTGGGCACGGGGGCGCTCGTCCTCCAGGGGCTGGTGCTCGCCGCCTGGGTGGGCTTCCAGGTGGTGCGCGTCGTGCGCGGCGAGGGCCTGCAGGTGGGTAAGGTGCTGCTCGTGCTCGCCACCTGGGTGACGTGGTTCGGGGGCATCGTGCTCGCCCAGGACGACTTCGCCTTCACGGTGATGAACGTCGTGCTGCACGGCGTGCCCTACTTCGCGCTGCTCTTCCGGTACACGCGCGGGCGCCTCGCCGAGGGGGGTTATGGCTGGCTGGGGCCCGTGATGCGCGCGGGCCTGCCCGGCTTCCTCGGGGTGCTGTGCGTGCTGGCCTTCGGGGAGGAGCTCCTCTGGGACACGCTGGTGTGGCACGAGCGGCCCCTCCTCTTAGGCGAGGGGGGCCCGGTGCTGCCCGCGGACGTGCTGGCGCTGGTGGTGCCGCTGCTCGCGCTGCCGCAAGCCACGCACTACGTGCTGGATGCGTTCATCTGGAAGGCGGGCCGGGATGCCCGGCTCCTCGCGCGGCTCGGGTGGACACGCGGCGCGAGTGAAGGTTCTAAAGGTGGCACGGCCCCCATTTCCGCAGTGGCCATCCCCGGCACGGCTGAGTAAGGGTCTGGGACGTATGTCCCGACTCCTGCTCGTCTCCAATCGCCTCCCCGTCACCGTCAAGTCGGACAAGGACGGGGTCTCCGTGGTCCGCAGCGCCGGAGGGCTCGCCACGGGCCTGCGCGGCCCGCATGAGCGCTCGGGAGGTGCCTGGATTGGCTGGCCCGGGGACGTGTCGCGCCTCACGCCCCCGCAGCGCGCGTCGGTGGAGGCCCAGCTCGCCGAGCTGCGCTGCGTGCCCCTCCACCTGAGCGCCAGCGAGGTCAGCCGCTACTACGAGGGCTACTCCAACCAGGTCCTCTGGCCGCTGTGCCACTACTTCATCGACCGCATTCCCCGGCAGGACCGCGACTGGGACGTCTACCGCAAGGTGAACGAGCGCTTCGCCGACCTGGTGGCGCGCCACTACCAGCCCGGGGACATCATCTGGGTGCACGACTACCAGCTCATGCTGGTGCCGGCCTTCCTGCGGGCGCGGCTGCCCCAGGCGCGCATCGGCTACTTCCACCACATCCCCTTTCCCTCCAGTGAGATCTTCCGCAGCCTGCCGCACCGCGCGGAGCTGCTGCGCGGCCTGCTGGGCGCGGACCTCATCGGCTTCCACACGCACACGTACGTGCGCCACTTCGCCAGCACCCTCATGCGGCTGTTGGGGCTGGAGACGGTGGTGGACCGCGTGGACCACGAGGGGCGCGAGGTGCGGCTGGGGGCCTTCCCCATGGGCATCGACGCGCAGGCCTTCGAGAACCTCGCCAACGAGCCGTCGGTGCTCGAGGAGGTGCGCGTCCACCGGGAGAAGAGCGCGGGGCAGCGGCTGGTGCTGGGCGTGGACCGGCTGGACTACACCAAGGGCATTCCCCGGCGGCTGCTGGCGGTGCAGCGGCTGCTGGAGCGCGAGCCCGCCTGGCGTGGCCGGCTGCGCTTCATCCAGGTGGCCGTGCCCAGCCGCACCGGGGTGGCGGACTACACCAGCTACCGCGAGAAGGTGGACGAGCTGGTGGGGCGCATCAACGGCCTCTATGGCAGCGTCCACAACGTCCCCGTGCACTACCTCTACCGCTCCTTCAACGAGAAGCAGCTCGCGGCCCTCTACCGCGCCGCGGACGTGATGCTCGTCACGCCCATCCGCGATGGGATGAACCTGGTGGCCAAGGAGTTCTGCGCCGCGCGCCCGGACGAGGATGGGGTGCTGGTGCTCAGCGAGTTCGCTGGCGCGGCGGACGAGCTGGGGGACGCCGTGATGGTGAACCCCTACGACATGGATGGGCTGGCGGATGCGCTGGAGGCGGCGCTGGAGATGCCGCAGGAGGAGCGGCGCTCGCGCATGCGCATCCTGCGCGGCCGGGTGAAGGAGTACGACGTGCACTGGTGGGTGCGCTCCTTCCTGGACACGCTCGAGGCCACGCCCGGGGCTCCCCCGCGCGTGGAGCCGGCGGGCGCGGAGGTGGCGCTCGGGCGCATGCGCGAGGCCGGGCGCCTGCTGCTCCTCATCGACTACGACGGCACGCTCGTGCCCTTCGCGCCGAGGCCGGAGCTGGCCGCGCCGGACGCGGCGCTGTTGGACCTGCTGCAGCGGCTCGCCACCCGGCCCGGCACCCAGGTGCACATCGTCAGCGGGCGCACCAAGGAGACGCTGGAGGCGTGGCTCGGCGCGCTCCCCGTGGGCCTGCACGCCGAGCACGGCCTCTGGTCTCGTCCCGCGCCGGGCCAGCCCTGGAAGGCCCTGGAGGGCGTGCCGACGGACTGGAAGACCCTGGTGCGGCCGGTGCTCGACGCCTTCGCCGCGCGTGTGCCCGGGGCCCTCGTGGAGGAGAAGTCGGCGTCGCTCGCGTGGCACTACCGGCAGGTGGACCGGGTGTTCGGCGCGCGGCAGGCGCTCGAGCTGCGGCTGCACCTGGGCGAGGTGTTCGCCCATGGCCCGCTGGAGGTGCTGCCCGGCGACAAGGTGGTGGAGGTGCGCGCGCGCGGGGTGAACAAGGGCCGCGTGGTGGGCACCGTCACCCAGGACATGGCACCCGGCACACTGGTGGTGGCCCTCGGTGATGACCGCACGGACGAGGATCTCTTCGCCGCGATGCCGGAGGGCAGCCTCACCATCCACGCAGGCGGCAAGCAGACGCGCGCCGCCTACCGCGTGAATGGCCCCACCGAGGTGCGCCAGCTGCTGTCCGCGCTGCTGCCGGGCTGAGGCGCGGGGCACGCCTGGCTCACAGCTGGATGTTCTCGTGCTCCAGCAGCGCCACGAGGCCGTCCTCCATGGCCTCGCGGGCCACGGCCGTCTGCCGGTAGAGGATGGCGTGCACCTGCTGGTCCTTCTCGTCCCGGCTCTCGCAGCCCTTCGAGTATTCCTCGAAGGCGCGCAGCCCGCTGATGAGCTGGGCGAGGTGGTTGGGGCACTCGCACTTCACCGTGGCCACCAGCTCCAGCAACCGGCCGAGCTGCTCGGAGGTGAAGCGCGGAGGCTTCGGCGTGCGGGCCGGGCCCTGGGGCACGGCCTGGCTCCGGGCCTGACGTGCCTCGTCGAGCGCCCGGTGGACATGGGTGCGCAACAGGCCGAGGGGCAGCGGCCCCTGGACGAAGCGGATGCGCTGGGAGGTGAGCGCCTGGAGCATGCCGTGGTGCGTCAGGCGGTAGCTCACGAGGGCGTGCGCGGCCCCGGTGGCCGAGAGCAGCTCGGGCACCAGCCGCTCCGGCACCTTGCCCAGGTCCACGAAGTCCAGGGCGATCACCTGGGGCCGGAGTGCCGGCACCTCGGCGCGGAACGCCTCCAGCGAGCTCCCCGCCCACACCACCTCCAGGTCCCTCAGCGCCTGCGCATTGGCCTGGAGTTGGCTGGGGTAGGTGTCTCCCAACAGCGCCAGCTTCACCATGTGTTGCCCCCTGGGCCCGGAGCGGGCCGGCGCATGGATGCGCGAGCGCGGAGGGAGTTTCTCCCGCCCCGCTTCAGGCGGCCTCGCCCGGAGCCTCGTCCTCCGCGGCGATGGGCAGGGTGATGCGGAAGGTGGTGCCCTGGCCCGGCTGGCTCTCCACGGTGAGCTCTCCGCCCAGCGAGGTGATGATTCCCTGACACACGGGCAGGCCCAGCCCCGTGCCCACGCCCACGGGCTTGGTGGTGAAGAAGGGCTCGAAGATGCGCGCGAGGTTCTCCGGGGGAATGCCGCACCCGGTGTCGCTCACCGCCAGCGTGACGTGGCCGGGCGCGCTCCGCCTCGCCACCACGCGAATCTCGTTGTGCTCCATCCGGCCCGGCTCGATGGCGTGCGCCGCGTTGATGAGCAGGTTGAGGAGCACCTGGCTCAGCCGCGCCCCGTTGCCGCGCACCGGCGGCACGTCCGCGCAGTCCTCGATGAGGCGCGCGCGCGGGCGGATCTCATGCGCGGCCATCTTGGCGGCGCCGCGCACCACGGTGCCCAGCTCCACCGGGCCCACCGCGGCGTCATCCGGCCGGATGAACAGCTTGAGGTCCTGCACGATGAACTGGACGCGCTCGGCGCCCTCGCACGCCTCGGTGGCGGCCGCGAGCAGCTCCCGCCACTCCTCCTCGGACGCCGTACCCTTCGTGCGGCGCAGCTCCTCCTGCAGGTAGCGCAGGTTGCCGAGGATGTAGGCCAGGGGGTTGTTGATCTCGTGACCCACGCCCGCCGCGAGCCGGCCCATGGTGGCGAGCCGGTCCGCGAGCAGCAGCTGGCTCTGCGCCTCCTGGAGCTGCTGCAGGCTCTGCTCCAGCCGGACGTTGGTGGAGGCCAGCTCGGCCGTCCGCGAGCGCACCGTCTCCTCCAGCAGGGTGTGGTAGCGCTGCTTCTCGCGCATCAGCTCGCGCAGCTCGGCGGCCATCCGGTTGAAGGCGCGCGCCAGCGTGGCCAGCTCGTCGCCGCCCTTCACGGACAGCTCGTGCTCGAAGTCCCCGTGCCCGATGCGCTCCGCGCCCGAGCGCAACTCACGGAGGGAGCGCTGCAGGGGCTCGAGGATGGCCAGGGCGATTCCCATCACGAGCACCAGCGCCAGGGCGGGGATGAGCTTGGCCAGCTGGTTGCCACGCCGCGCGTACGCGTCCCACCCCTGCCGGAGCTCCTCCATCCGGGCGCGCTCCTCCGAGATGGCCCGCTCCAGGGGGTTGCCCACCGTCTCCTCGAAGTCCTGGAACAGGTCCCACCAGGCGTTGGGAGGAAGCGGTCTGCCGTCCTCCATCGTGCGCGCGAGCCCCCGGGCACGCGTGGCCCATCGGTGCTGGGCATCATGGAGCCCGGCGATGCGCTCGTGGAGTTGTTCCTCCCGGGCCTGTTTGTCCCGCGTCGTCGGGAGTTGGAGCTCCCGGCGGACGAGGGCCTCGAGCCGCGTGAAGTCCTGGTCCATGCGCACGTCCTGCTCGAGCAGGATGGCGGAGATGTCCGCCTCGTCCCGCTGCGCGTGCCGCAGGGCATCCACGAAGGGCCAGGTGCTGTTGTGCATCCGGCCGTACAGGTCGATCTGATCCTGGATGAGGCTCAGGTGCTGGCGGGAGCTCAGGCCGAGCCGGGAGCCGTTGTAGAGATTCACGCCCATGGCGAAGACGCAGCCGATGGCCAGCACCGCGAACAGCCAGACCTTCGAGCGCATCGTCATCACGGCGTCTCCCCGCGGCCTCCAGGGCTTCTCTTCCCTGGAGGCCAGGACTTCTTAGGATATTCCGTGATTTCCCGGAAGAACACGGGGGGCCTGGCGGATTCTACCGCTCCGCGGTGGGGGAGGCGGGCCCGCGCAGGGTGACCTTGCGCGCGAAGGCCTGGTCCACGCGTCCGAGGAAGGAGCGGAAGGCCGCGTAGTCATCCGCCTTCACGCGGGCGGAGGTGAGGGCCACCTCGCCGTCGCAGATGAGCTGGTTGCCCTCCTGGCGGAAGCCGAGGCGCACGCGGCCAAACGGCGTCTCCTCCTGGTGCGGGGCGGGCAGCTCGGCCACGCTGTAGCCCTGGGGCAGGGTGTAGCGGAAGGTGAAGCTGTTGACCCAGGGGCCGTGCATCACCAGATCGAAACGGCGCTCGGCGAGCGAGGCGTAGGACTGGGTGTAGGAGCGGCCGGTGCCGAAGGGGAGGAAGCGCAGCTGGCCGGGCATGGCCTCGGCGAAGCGGGGGATGGACATGCGGAAGTCCACCTGCACGTCATCATCCAGGCGGGTGGTGTCGTTGAGCTTCACCTCCTGCACGGTGAGGCCGGGGAAGCTCTGGGCCCAGGCGCGCTCGAAGGTGGACTTGCGCGAGGACACGGCACGGTAGGCGCGGCGGTACTCGGGCGCCATCTGCCCGCCCACGCTGGTGGCCCCGGACACGTCGGCGCCGCCGTCCGGCCGCAGCCCCAGGTTCATGGTGAGGCGGGTGGCGTTGTCCTCGGCGCGCGCCTCGGGCGTGGTGGAGAAGGTGGCCTTGCCGTCGGGCTCCACCACCAGCACGTTGGCCACGCGGTCCGCGCTGGGAAGCTCGCGCGCGCCGTGGAACTCGGCGGTGCCGTCCAGGTACAGGTCGAAGCGGGGCACGTAGACGATGGCGTGGTTGAAGGCGGCCAGGCTCGCCGGCTCCTCGCCGATGGAGCCCAGGTTGCGCATGCGCAGCAGCACCATGCGGCTCTCCACGCCGGCCACCTTCAGCATGGCGTGGATGAGGCTCGCCTTGTCCTTGCAGTCGCCGAAGCGGCGCGCCAGCACGCGGTCCACCCGGTAGGGCTTGTAGCCGTGGATGCCGAACTCGAGCGCCACGTAGCGCGTGTTCGTCACCACGAAGCTGTAGATGGCGCGCACCACGGCCTGCTGATCCTTGCGGTCCACGCCCTGCAGCACGGTGTCCACCGTGCGGCGCAGCTCCTCGTTGGGGGTGAGCTGGTCACGCACGAGGCCCCACCAGTAGCGGCCCACCTCGTCCCAGGTGCGGTAGGTGGACACGTGGAGGTTGGCGGCCACCTCGGCCCAGCCGGGCATGCCGGGCTCCGGCACCACCTTGGACACGTGCTTCGCGCTCCAGCGGTAGAGGACGCTGCCGCCCTCCACGTCCTCGCGCGCGTGCGTCACGCCGGGCAGCTTCTTCTCGTTCCAGTAGAGGGGCCGCTCCTTGGGCATCTCCACGAGGAACTGGTAGCTCACCTTCGGGTAGACGCCCTGCACGCTCTCCACGTCACCCCAGTAGTCGGACAGGAGGTTGTCCTGGGCGGTGTCGTCCAGGCTGTATTGCAGCTCCAGCACGTCCCCCACGGCGAGCGCGGGGAAGGAGAGCATCTTGGCGCGGGCGTCGTAGTACATGCCCGTCCAGGGCTCGTTGATGTTGCGGTCACTCTCGCCGTAGCTGTCCACCACGGAGCCGTCCGGCTTGGTGATGCGGGCGCGCAGAATGCGCACCTCCTGGCGGTCCGGCGAGTAGGTGACGGGGTAGGAGCGGAAGGCGTCCACGCCGCGGGCGTTGAGCACCTTCACGGCGAACTGGTGCAGCCGGCTGGACAGGCCGCTCCGCTGCACGCGCACGTAGGTGGTGTCCGCCAGGTACACGGCGTCCTCGGTGGTGTAGCCCTCGGCCTGCTTCTCCAGGCCCTTCAGCTCGGTGAGGTAGCGGGCGCCGGCGCTGGCGGACTCACCCTTGAGGGTGCGCACGGCCTCCTTGAGGGCGGGGTTCTGCGGGCGCAGCGCCAGCGAGCGCTCGAAGGAGGAGAGGGCCTCCTCGCGGCGGCCGGCGGACAGCAGGGCGCGGCCCTCGCGCTCGTACACCTCGGGCTCATCGGGGGAGAGGGCCCGGGCCTCGGCGAAGTGGGCGGTGGCCGCGTCGAGCTGGCCATTGGCGGCGCGCAGCTCGGCGAGCTTCAGGCGCGTGGAGTTGTCGAAGGGGTCCAGGATGAGCATCTGCGCGAACTCGCGCGCGGCGGCCTCCACCTGGCCCAGGTCCGCCAGCTGCGTGCCGAGCTGGGCGCGGCTGTAGCGGTCGTCATGGCGCAGGGCGAGGGCCACGCGCAGCCGGGCAATGGAGTCCTGCGGACGGTCGAGCATGCGGGCGGAGGCGGCGGCGGAGCGCACCACGCGGGGGATGCGGGGCAGGCGCTGGAGCGTCTCCTCCACCATCATGTGCGCGCGGGCGGCCTCGCCGAGCGTCTCGTGGGCGCGGGCCAGGGTGAGGCGGGCGGCGGCCGAGTCCGGGGTGAGCTCCACCACGGGCTTGAGCAGCTCGATGGCGCGCTCGGGGTGGCCGCGCTCCAGCTCGTGCTCGGCGAGCGCCACGCGGGCCGGGGTGGAGGTGGGGTCGGCGCGCAGGGCGGCCTCGAGGAAGCGGCGGCGCAGGTTGAGGTCATCGCGGTGGGACTGGGCGGCGAGCAGTTGCAGGCGCACGTCCTGGGGGGCCTCGCGGGCGGCGCGGTCGGCCTCGACGGTGGCGGTGTGCTCGCGCTCGTCGAAGGCGCGGAAGAAGTCGAGCACCGTGGCGTACTCGCCGCGCAGCTGCGCGTCCGCGGGGTTCTTGGCCACCAGCTCCTTGAGGGCGGAGGTGACGGTGGGCAGCGCCTGGGGCGCGGCGGAGGGGCCCTTGGTGAGCGCGGGAGGCGTGGAGGGGAGGGTGGGGCGCAGGCGGGCGGCCGGGTCCCGGCGCAGGTAGAAGCCGAGCGGGCCGGACTCCTGGCACACCTTGACGAGGACGCGGTTGAGGCCCTTGCGCAGGCGCACGGAGACGCGCGCCTGGTCCGGGCGGGGGGCGTTGTAGTTGTCGCTGCTGGAGACCTTCTCGCCATTCACCCAGAGACGGAAGGCGCCGGAGGTGCCCACGCCGAGCGCGACGCGCGTCTCGGCCGGAGCCTCGAGCCAGGTGAGGGCATAGGCCACGGCCTCGCGGTTGGGGCGCACGGCGGAGCCCAGGTCGACGTAGCCCTCGGTGGGGCTGACGGAGAGCCGGCGCCAGGAGACCTGACGGCCCTTGGCGCCCGGGTAGGGGGCGGAGAGGTTGAGGTTGGCGGCCTCGGGGCCGAAGTCGGTGTCGCAGCCGGCCTTGCCCTCGTTGTCGAAGCCGCCGACGACGTAGTAGTCGCCGATGTAGCCCATGGAGGAGTCCTGGATTTCGGCGGCGCGGGTGAGCCGGCCGCGCGAGCGCTCCAGGTCCATGAAGAGGTGCCAGGCGGTGGCGCGGGTACCGGGGTCGGTGTCGCGCCGGGTGGCCACCTCGGCATAGGTCTTCACGAGGGGGGTGAGGTCCTCGAGGTCCTCACGCAGGGCGTGCAGCCGGATGAGCTGGGCGGCGCCACGGGGGGAGGAGGCGAGCTTGAGGGCTTCCTCGGCCTGCTCCCGGGCGGCCGTGGCGCTGTCGGTGGCGGCCTGGGAGAGCAGCGGGCAGGCGAACGCGAGCAGGGCAACGAGCCCGATGGTGCGCGAGAGCACGGCGAGCGGTGGGGTACGGGACATCCGTGTTCCTCGTCCGTCGAAAAAGGGTGCCGGGGGTGAGAGTCGGCGCGGGTGAACAGCCGGACTGCGGAGAGCCTTCCCCTGCATGCGACGGCATGGACGGACAAGCAACTGAAATGTCGGCCGCGGGGCGAGGGAGGAGCCGCATCCGTTGACGGGCAACAGGTTCCCTCTCCCTCTGGGAGAGGGCTAGGGTGAGGGTCCATATGGAGCCGACTCCGCTCACCCCCACCGTCTCCCAGAAGCTCGCCCGCTACCTGGATGCCGAGGGCCGGCTGAAGGGCTGGCCCTCCAAGCGTTCGGACCAGCTCCAGGCCCTGCATTACCTGGCGGCCCGCCTGCCGGAAGGCGTGGAGTGGAGCGAGCGGGAGCTCAACGAGCTGCTCAAGTCCCTGCACACCTTCGGGGACTGGGCGCTCTTGCGCCGCGACCTGTACGAGGTGCGGCTGCTCGATCGCTCGCTGGATGGCCGGCGGTACTGGAAGGTGCCGGGGGCCTGATTCCCGGCCGGCTCAAGGGCCGGCGTGCTCCCAGGCCGCGTCGTCCTCGGCCAGCCTCCGCACCCACTCCCTGGCGGTGAGTCCCGTGCTGGTGGCGATATTCGGCGTGGACAGGACCACGTGCGGGTCGCCCGGCAGGTAGAACGTCCTCACGTTCGAGGCCGCCGAGGCGCGCACTGCCTCCATGCGGGTCTGGACCTGGGCGCCATCCAGTCCGAAGTAGGCGGCGATGGTTCCGTCCTGGAGGTAGCCGAGCATGCCGTAGCGCCGGGGCGCGGCCAACAACCGGGCCGAGCTGTCGAGCACGGCCGAGAGGCCCGTCTCGCACTGCGTGCAGCCGGGAGGGAACTCGAGGCCCCAGTTCTGCCGCATCGTTCCGTAGCGGCCATCCGCCGCCGTGTCG